>NZ_JBEZMS010000022.1:28257-101980 GCF_040652815.1 Micromonospora sp. NPDC048169 | reverse complement strand
TTTGTTTGTTTTTGGCGCGGGCGCGCACTTTGCCGGCGGCGGGGGCGACCCCGTCCCGCCCCGCCCTTCGGCCGGCGGGGGGGGTCCCCCGGGGGGGGGCCCCCCCCCACGCCGCGGCGGCCACGCTCCCCATCCGGGGGCGTGGCCGCCGTCGTGTTCCGGCGCCGAAGCGGGCGTACGTCAGCGACCGGTGTCGCCTTCGCCGGTGCGCTGCTGCGCCATGTCGACGCCCTTGTCGATCTGCGCGTCGTACTTGCCGCCGCTGCGCTTGTCGGCGGCGTCGCCCGCCTTCTCGATCCCCTGGTCGACCTGCTTGTCATGCTTGTCCGCGAAGTCCTTGGCCTTGTCCATGAAGTTGCTCATGTCCGATCTCCCTTCGATACGTTGAATGCCTTCCCTGAGGCCGGGGGCACAAACACCGGGTGGGTGGTTACCGCCCTGGTGTCGGATCGATCCCTGTCGGGTACCAACGGCCACGATCGAGGAGGGCGACGTGGACGACGACGCTGGTATACCCGGGCGGGCACCGACCGCCGGACCGCGACAGACGTGGGCCGGACTTCCCTGGCCGGTACGCACGGCTGTCACCTGGAGCGCCTGCCTCCTGGTCGTGACGGCCGGGCTGTGGCTGCTCGGGCAGATCGCCGTGCTGCTCGCGCCGCTCGCCGTGGCGCTGGCCGGCACGCTCTTCCTCGCCGCGCTGCTCGACCCGGTGCTGGTACGCCTGCGCCGGCTGCGGGTGCCGGCCGGGCTCGCTGCGCTGCTGAGCATCCTGCTGCTGCTCGGCATTCTGGGCGGCGCCGGTGTCCTGGTCTGGAACCTCACCGCGAGCCAGTTCAGCGAGTTGAGCCAGCAACTCGACGAGGGGTTGCAGCGCACCCGGGACTTCGTCACGTCGAGCCTGCCGGTAACCGACCAGCAGCTCGACCGGCTCGTCGAGCAGATCCGGCAGGGCCTGAGCAGCGGCGCACCCGACCCGGTCGCCGGGGCGCGCAAGGTCGCCGAAGTCGCGGGTGCGGTGCTGCTCGCCCTGGTGCTGCTGTTCTTCCTGCTCAAGGACGGCCGTTCGATGTGGCGCTGGGTGCTGCGCCGGCTGACCGGCCCGCGCCGGGAACTGACCGCCGAGGCGGGACGGGCGGGCTGGCGTACGCTCGGCGCGTACAGCCGGGGCACGATGATCATCGCGGCCATCGACGCCATCGGCATCGGGCTGGCGCTTGTGGTGTTGCGTGTCCCGCTGGCCCTGCCGCTCGCCCTGATCACGTTCCTCGGCGGCTTCGTGCCGATCATCGGTGCCACGGTGGCCGGTGCGGTGGCGGTGCTCGTCGCGCTCGCCGCGAACGGCCCGACCACCGCACTGCTCACGCTTGCCGCCGTGATCGCCGTCCAGCAGATCGAGGGCAACCTGCTCGAACCCCTGGTGATGCGGCGGCAGGTGCAGCTTCATCCGGCGGTCATCCTGGTGGTGGTCACCGCCGGCACGCTGGTCGCCGGGGTCGCCGGTGCGTTCGTGTCGGTGCCGATCGCGGCGGTGCTCTGGCGTGTGCTGGACACCGTGCAGCGGCACCGCGCCGCCGAGCGGAGCGGGAACGACGCACCCGGCCCGGCCGCCGATCCCGGCCGAGCCGCCGAAGCCGCGGGCTGACGGCTGACGGCTGGCACGATCGGACAGCCACCCGGCGCCGGCTGACTGCCGACACGTGGTGCGGGCCGCCGGGACCGCTCCACGCGGGCTGGTCAGGCGGGGTGCGGCTGGCGCAGGTGGGTGGTGAACCAGGTGCCGGCCTGGTCGGCCACCTGCTCCAGCGTGCCGGGCTCCTCGAACAGGTGCGTGGCACCGGGCACGATGCGCAGCTCGGCGAGCTCGCCCAGCGCGTCCCGGGCCTGCTCGTTGAGCACGATCACCTGCTCGTCCAGGCCGCCGACGAGCAGCAGCGTCGGTGCGCGTACCGCAGTCAGGGAGCTGCCGGCCAGATCCGGCCGCCCGCCCCGGGAGACCACCGCGCCCACCCGGTCCGGCCGGGCCGCGGCGGCGACCAGGGCGGCGGCGGCACCGGTGCTGGCGCCGAACAGCCCGATCGGGAGCCGTCCCAGCTCCGGGTCGGCGCCCATCCAGTCGACGATCCCGGCCAGGCGCTCGGCCAGCATGCCGATGTCGAAGCGCAGCTCGGCGGTGACCTCGTCCCGGGCCTCCTCGTCGGCGGTCAGCAGGTCGACCAGCATCGTGCCGAGCCCGCGCTCGTTGAGCGCGCGCCCGACTGCCATGTTGCGCGGGCTGTGCCGCGAGCTGCCGCTGCCGTGCGCGAACAACACCACCCCACCGGCCCTCGCCGGCACCACCACGTCCCCCACGAGCCCGCCCGCAACCACAGGAACCGAAACCTCACGCATCCCCTTCACCGCCCCTCCCGCTCTCCCCGCGTATACCCCCCACCCCGACGATCATGAAGTTGACGGCCCAGAAAGCGCTTCCTCACCCCGCCAACCTCATGATCACCCCCGCGTGAAGGGTTGCGTTGACGTCGGCGGCAAGGTTTAGCGTCAATCGGCAGAGAGGGACGGGGGCGGCGGATGCGGATCGGGGAGCTGGCGCGGCGGGCCGGTACGAGCACCCGCACCCTGCGCTACTACGAGGCACACGGACTGGTCCGTCCGCACCGGTCCGCCAACGGATACCGGGTCTACGACGAGGCGGAACTACGCGTCGTCCGCGAGATCCGGTCCCTGCTGGCGATCGGCTTCGGTCTGGACGACATCCGCCCGTTCGTCGCCTGCCTGCGCGCCGGGAACGACTCCGGTGACGTCTGCCCCGATTCGGTGGCGGTGCTGCGGCGCAAGCTCGCCGAGGTGGACGACTACCTCGACCGGCTCGGCGACGTCCGCCGCCGGCTGCACGACCAGCTCGCCCACGCGATCATCCAACGGGAGGAAACATGCCTCAGGACACGGGGACCGAACGGCTGACGGCGGTCACCGACGAGACCTTCGCGGCCACAGTGCTGGCCGCCGACCGGCCGGTCGTGGTGGACTTCTGGGCCGAATGGTGCCCACCGTGCCGGGTGGTGTCGAAGCACCTGGCCGAGCTGGCCGAGGAGTTCGGCGACGCGCTGCGCTTCGTGGCCGTCAACACGGACGAGAACCCCGCCACCACGCGCGACCACCGGATCATGTCCGCGCCGACCATGCTGGTGTTCCGGCGCGGCGAGGTGGTCGGCTCGATCGTCGGCTCCCGCCCCAAGGACCACCTGCGCCGCAGCTTCGCCCAGCACCTGGACGGCTGAGCCCTCGACCGGGACGGTTGAGACGCCGCCGGGCGGGAACGCGCGGGGTGACCACGGACCCCGACCGATCGCGAGGATCGTCATGGCGAAACAGGACAGGTCCCGGGAACAGGAACGCACCGACCAGGAACGCCGCGAGCAGGAACGCAACGGCTCGCCGGACTGGGCCGACCGCGCCGCGACGGCGCGTACCGCCGACGACCCGCGGGCCACGGCGCCGCGCGACGCCGGCGGGCGTCCGTCGAACGGCCGCCAGTTCTGAGGTACGCCTACCGAGCGGTCCCGCCCCTGGGGGCGGGGCCGCTCAGTCCATGCGTTCGGGCAGGTGCATCAGCGGCGCGCGGCCCTGCGGCTGCTCCGGCTGCGGCCCCTTCGGGTGTGCCGGGGGCACCGGCACGGTGACCGGCTGCGCGGAGGTGACCCGCAACGGCTCGCCGTGGTGCCGCAACTCCACGACGGTGTCCGGCCCGCCGTTGCGCAGCGAGTACGTCGTCTGGTGCGGCCGGACGTCGACGCGCAGCCGCATCCCGTGCCACTGGAGTGAGAACTCCAGGCGGCTGAGGCGGCTGGAGAGCCGGGGTGCGAAGGAGAGCGTCCCGTCGTGGTCACGCAGCCCGCCGAAGCCGGCCACGAGCGCGATCCAGGCACCGGCCAGGGACGCCATGTGCACGCCGTCGCGGGTGTTCTCGTTGAGGTCGTGCAGGTCCATCAGCGCGGCCTCGCGCAGATAGCGGTGGGCCAGTTCGAGGTAGCCGACCTCGGCCGCCAGCACCGCCTGGGTGCAGGCGCTCAGCGACGAGTCGCGTACGGTGCGCCGCTCGTAGTAGACGAAGTTGCGCAGCTTCTCGGCGGCGCTGAACGCGTCGCCCCGCCAGTGCATGGCGAGCACCAGGTCGGCCTGCTTGACGACCTGCTTGCGGTAGAGGTCGAAGTACGGGTAGTGCAGCAGCAGCGGGTACTTCTCCGGCGGCGTGTGCTCGAAGTCCCACTCCTGGAAGCGGGTGAACCCCTCCACCTGCTCGTGGACGTCGGTCTCCGCGTCGTACGGGATGTGCATGTCGTTCGCGGCGTCCCGCCAGGCGGCGGCCTCCTCCTCGGTGACGCCGAGGTCGAGCGCCTGGTCCCGGTAGCGCATCGCGCAGTCCGCCGCGGTCAGCAGGTTCCGCTGCGCCATCAGGTTGGTGTAGACGTTGTCGTTCTTCACCGCCGTGTACTCGTCCGGGCCGGTCACGCCGTCGATGTGGAACCGTCCGGCGCGGTCGTGGTGGCCGAGTGAGCGCCACAGCCGGGCGGTCTCGACGAGCAGTTCCAGGCCGATGTCCCGTTCCAGCGCCTCGTCGCCGGTCACCAGCACGTAGCGGCGCAGCGCGTCGGCGACGTCGGCGGCGATGTGGAACGCGGCGGTCCCGGCCGGCCAGTACGCCGACGACTCCGGCCCTTCGATGGTTCGCCACGGGAAGGCCGCCCCGGCGAGGTTCAGTGTGCGGGCGCGTTCCTGCGCCTGGGCCAGCGTGTCGTACCGCCACTGCAACGCGTCGCGCACGGCGCCCGGCTGGGTGTACGTGAGCACCGGCAGCACGAACATCTCGGTGTCCCAGAACGCGTGGCCGTCGTACCCCGGGCCGGTGAGGCCCTTGGCCGAGATGGGCCGCCGTTCCGCGCGGGCGCCGGCCTGGAGGACGTGGAAGAGACCGAACCGGACGGCCTGCTGCACCTCGGGGTCGCCCTCGACGCGCACGTCGGCGGCGTCCCAGAACGCGTCCAGGTATTCGCGCTGGGCCCGGCGCAGCCCGTCCCAGCCGTCGAGCCGGGCCGCGGCCAGTGCCGCGCCGACCTGGTCGCGCAGCGCCGGGAGGGACCGGCGGCTGGACCAGCCGTACGTGAGGTACTTGACCACCCGGAGCGTCTGGCCGGGCTTGAGCACGCAGCCGATGGTGGTGCGGACCCAGTCCTCGTACCCCTCGCTCTCGATCGTGGTGCGTTCGGGCCCGTCCACGTCGTGGCCCATCGCGGCGGCGACCCGCAGCCCACTGACCTTGGTGCGGTGGATGAGCTGCCCGCCGTCGTCGGTGGTCAGCTCCTCCTCGGCCTGCAACGGCGATTCCAGCACGGCGGCCACCCGGGGGTCGCGGCTCTGCGGTGGCAGCGACTCGTTGGCGACCAGCTCGGACTGGAGGATCAGCCGCAGCGGCCCGTCGACCGGCTCGACCTCGTAGTGGATGGCGGCCACCGAGCGCTGGGTGAACGACACCAGCCGGGTGGTGCGGACCTTCACCTCGCGCCCGGCCGGGGAACGCCAGTGCAGGTCCCGCTGGAGCGTGCCGGCGCGCAGGTCGAGGACCCGCTCGTGGGCGAGGAGTTCGCCGTAGCGCACGTCGAGCGGTTCGTCGTCCACGAGCAGCCGGATCAGCTTGCCGTTCGTGACGTTGACGATGGTCTGCCCGGACTCGGGGAACCCGAAGCCGGCTTCCGCGTACGGCAGCGGGCGCAGCTCGTAGAACGAGTTCAGGTAGGTGCCGGGCAGCCCGTGCGGCTCGCCCTCGTCGAGGTTGCCACGCAGCCCGATGTGCCCGTTGGAGAGCGCGAACACCGACTCGGACTGGGCCAGCACGTCCATGTCGAGCCGCATCTCCCGGACGTGCCAGGGCTCGACCGGGTACGCCCGTTCCCGGATCACGCGGCCGGCTCCGCGGCGAGCAGTTCGGCGAGGTCGGTGACCACCACGTCGGCGCCGTGCGCGAGCAGTTCGCCGGCCTGGCCGACCCGGTCGACGCCGACCACGTACCCGAATCCGCCGGCCCGTCCGGCGGCCACCCCGGCGAGGGCGTCCTCGAAGACGGCGGCCTGGGCCGGTTCGACGCCGAGCAGCCGGGCGCCTTCCAGGAACGTGTCCGGGTCCGGTTTGCCGCGCAGCCCGTTCGCGCGGGCGACCACGCCGTCCACCCGCGCCTCCAGCCAGTGGTCCAGCCCGGCGGCGTGCACCACGGCGGCGCAGTTGGCGCTGGCCGAGACGACAGCGCGGCGCAGCCCGGCCGCGGTGGCCGCCTCCAGGTAGCGCACCGAGCCCTCGTACGCCTCGACGCCGTTGTGCTCGATCCGCTGGAGCAGCACGACGTTCTTACGGTTACCGAGACCGTTGACGGTGTCCGCCTCGGGTGGGTCGTCGGGTGACCCCTCGGGCAGGGTGATGCCGCGCGAGGCCAGGAATGTGCGCACCCCGTCGGCGCGCGGTCTGCCGTCCACGTACCGGTTGTAGTCCGGTCCGCTGTCGAACGGGTGGAACGGCTCGCCGGTTTCCGCCGACCGGCGCCGCAGATACGCGTCGAACGTCTCCGCCCAGGCGGCGTTGTGCACCTTGGCGGTCTGCGTCAGCACACCGTCCAGATCGAAGAGACACGCGCTCACGTGCGCGGGGAGGCCCAGCATCGCTTGAATCTAACCAGAGCCCGAGCCGGGTAAACACCGTTCCGAGCTCAGCGGTTCGGGCGCAGCGTCCAGATCACTGTGAGCGAGGAGGTGAGCGTGCCGTCCTCGGTGCGGACCTCCACCTCGACCGGGAACTCCGGCCGACGGCCGGCGTCCAGCTCGGCCAGCACCTCGGCGGGGACGCCGCCGAGCCGCGCCGTCGCCAGCACCGGCCCCATCGCCACCTTGAGGTAGCGGATGGTCGCGGTCACGGCCAGGGGTACGGCCCGGTCGAGGACCTGCCCGAACGCGGCCAGCACAACCGCGCCCGAGGCGGTCTCCCCCAGCGTGAACATGGCCCCGGCGTGCGGGCCGCCCACGTGGTTGTGGTGCGCCGGGTCGTCGGGGAGCCGGACCACGGCCCGGACCCCGCCCTCGGCCTCGGGTGCCACCTCGACGAACTCGATCCCGAGCGTGCGGGCGAACGGCACGGCTTCGAGGAGACCGGCCGCCACCTGGCGAGAGTCGATGCTCATGCCCAAACGCTACTCGCCGGTAACCAACCCGGCAAGACGCCGGAACGCGCCGGCCCAATGTCACTAAGTAAGTGACATCCGCACCACATGGAGCTAGCGTTGTCTCTTATTAAGAGACATTGGGACATGAGATGATCTACTCCACCCCTGAACTCAGCGATCACGACGAGACCGTGCTGGCCGAGGTGCATGACATGCGCCGCGTGCTCGCTGATGTCCTGCGCACTCCTCGCCGGTGGACCGGTGGCCTCCGGCGCACGATGTTGGCCCGCGCGATTCTCGGCTCCAACAGCATCGAGGGCTACGTGGTCGCCGAGGACGACGCCGCCGCCGCGCTGGACGGCGAGGAGCCGCTGAGCGCCGACGACCGAACCTTCGCCGAGATTCGGGGCTATCGACAGGCTCTGGGGTACGTGCTGCAAACCGCCGGGGATCCGCACTTCCGCTTCGAGACGTCGGTGATCCGCAGCATGCACTACATGATGCTCTCGCACGATCTGAGCAAGAGCCCGGGGCAATATCGCAAGGGCCCGATCTACGTACACGATGAGCGGACCGATGAGCGGGTGTACGAGGGTGCGGACGCCGACCACGTGCCTCACCTCATGGAGGAGTTAACCGAAGATCTACGGTCGGATGTCACCGCCTCTCCGCTCGTCAAGGCAGCCATGGCGCATCTGAACCTGGTGATGATCCATCCGTTCCGTGATGGCAACGGGCGAATGGCACGTGCCCTTCAGACGTTGGTGCTCTCCCGACGCGCGATCGTCGAGCCTGCTTTCTCCAGCATCGAGGAATGGCTGGGCAGCAACACCGAGGACTACTACCGGGTGCTGGCGGTTACCGGGCGTGGCCGCTGGAACCCCGAGGGTTCGGCGCACCTCTGGGTGTCGTTCAACCTGCGCGCCCATCACATGCAGGCGCAGACCGTCGCTCGCCGCTTCGAGGAGGCGTCCGGCATCTGGTCGGAGTTGGACGCGATCGTTGCCGAGAAAAGGCTCCCTGAGCGGGTGACCGATCTGCTCTACGAGGCAGTGCTGGGCTATCGCATCCGTCGCTCCGGGTACGTCAAACTTGCCGATGTCGAGGACAGGACCGCATCTCGGGATCTGGCCAGCCTTGTCGAGCAGGGCCTTCTGGAAGCACGAGGTGAGCGGCGGGGCAGGCATTACGTCGCCGGCCCCACGCTGGTGACGGTGCGGGAAAGAGTCCATGCTCAGCGCAAACCGATCAGCGACCCCTATCCGGCCATGCCGGTCGTTCTCGCAACCGAGGCTGCCAATACGACCGGGTCAGGTGAACGGTTGTAACCACGGTTTATTTCACGGCCCTGTCGCGGCGTTTCGGCGGCTGTCGACTCCGGGTAGCGAATGGCCCATGAACCGCGATCTCGCGCGCGGGCTGACGGTGGCGTGGGCGCTCCCGGAGTTCCGCGACGGGCTGCGTCACCTCGTCGACCTCGACGAGGTGACAGTGCTGCTGGCCGCGCTGTCCCTTCCGGACCGCGACCGCGAGGTCGAGCGCAGCGCGCTGGGCCTGCTGCGTTCCGGGCTCGACAGCACCGAGGTCCGGGAGGCGGTGTTGCTGCTGCTGGAGCGGGACACCGTACGCCGGCCGCTCGTCACCGCGGCGGTGGAGCCGCTCGCCGACCGGCCCGGCCTGGTCACCGCCGTCACGTCCGCGGCCGAGGACCCCCGGATACGCCACGAGGTACGGGCGATGCTGGACAGCCCCGGCGTCCGCGAGCTGATCTGGCGGGCGGCCGACGACCAGGTGAGCGACAACCGGTTCGGGCTGATCCGCCGGGCGGCGGTGCTGTTCGTCCGGCACCCGAGCGCGCGGCGGCTGGGGTGGGCCCTGCGCCGGCACGGCGTGCTCCGCGAACTGCGCCACAAGGCGTGATCCGGAGCCGCATCACCTGATCGGGCCGGTCAGCTCCGGGAGCGGGGCCCGCGAAGCGCCGGCGCAGGAGGCGCCGCGGGGCGAAGATCGCCACGTCACTGGCGGCGTTCCGCGCGTATCCGCGTATCTCGTACCCGTGCAGAACCGCACGGTCCCGCAGCAGGGGAGCGACCGAGTCCGCGTCGATCCGGCCGTGCAGACGGGCGTAGTGGCCGAGGGACTGCAGTGCGTTGGCGCGGGTCTGCGCGCTCACCGACGTGAGCGCCCGCGTGATCCTGGGCAGCACGACGTCGGGTTCGGGATGATTGAGCACGAGGGTCAGGAGCGCCACCCCGGCGTACGGATCATCCCGCCGCAGGGCGCCGTCGACGATCTCCGGCTGGTCGATCGCGTCGATCCAGCTCCGCATCGACCAGCGCGGAGCGCCGGACACCTCGTCGTCGTCGCGGACCCGCGCCTGGTCGGCCCTCGACAGCTCGGCCGTCACTCGTAGCCCATCGCGGGGATGATCTCGCCCAGTTCCCGCTCGACGTACGCGCGCGTGCCGGCGTCGAACTGGTCGTCGCGGTGCGCGAGCCTGTCCGTCTGGAACGTCGACGCGGTGACGGCGTCCTCGACGCCCAGCCGTTCGAACAGGGCCCGCCGCTGCCCGGGCCAGTCGGCCGCCAGATCCTCAGCCTTCACCTCGACGTACCGCCGGGTCGTCAGGTCGGCCGCGTTCCTCCAGGCCAGCCATCGTTGATAGACCGGCACGAGGTAGGCCAGCGCACCGTCGACTGTTGACGGCGCCCACGGCTGGGCCAGGTGGGAGGCGAACACCGCCACCGGGTGACGCTTGATGTGCACGATCGTCGCTTCGGGCACCAACTCCCACAGGAAGTCCATCGCGAAGAGATTGAACGGGGTCTTCTCGCACCAGGTCGGCTTGCCCGCGTCGGCCGCCGCCCCGCCGAACAGGGTGTCGACCAGGCCCCGCAGGACGCCGATCAGTTCGCCCCGGTCCCGGAAGTGCCTCGCGACGGCCCGCCGCCGGCTGGCCGGCCCGAACGGCCCGGCCGGCCGGTCGCCGTCGCCGAAGCCCTCCGGGGGTGCGGGTTCGTCGTACGCGTACGCGATGATCTGCGGCCAGAGCCGGTGTACGGCGTCCCGGTACCGGCCCACGCCGACCAGCTCGGGCACGGTCTTGCCACGGTCGTCCCGCCGTCCGGGGACCCGTACGGTGAGGAAGTCGCTCAGCCGGTGCAGCGCGTCCTCACCGACGATGGGGTCGTACCGGTCGGTGAGCGCGTCGGCCAGGTCCCGCAGGCCGCCCGGTTCGACGAGGAACTTGGTCTCCATGGGGATCCGGTGGATCAGCGGATGCTGGCCGATGACGTCGGCGATCCGCGACGTGCCCGAACGACCTGTGCCCGCGACGAAGACCGGTGAGGGGGGCGGCATGGACGGCAGTCAAACTCCCGGCCCGGCGCAGGGGCAATCCAATTATCCCCGCCGGGATCACCTGATCGACCTCCTGGCCGACGCGGTCGGATCCGTCACCGTGGCGCACCCGACCCGGGTCGCCGTCGACGGGCCGCCCGCCGCCGGCAAGACCACGCTCGCCGACGAGCTGGCCGCCGTCCTGCGGGCCCGTGGCCGGTACGTCATCCGGGCGACAGTCGACGACTTCCTCTTCCCCCGGGAGCGGCGCTATCGACGCGGCGAGTTCTCGGCCGAGGGCTGCTACGTCGACACCCACGACCACCAGTCGCTGAACCGGGTGCTGCTCGACCCGCTCGGCCCCGGCGGCGACCGGCGCTTCCGGCTCTCGGTCTACGACCACGCCACGGACGCGGTGGTGTCCCCGCGGCTCGCGACCGCTCCCGCCGACGCCGTGCTGGTCTTCGACGGCGTCTTCCTCCTGCGCCCGGAACTGCTCGACCGGTGGGAGCTGCGCGTCTTCGTGTCCACCGCGCTCGACAAGACGGTGGACCGTGCCGTGATCCGCGAGAGCCGCGTGGCAACGAGAGCCGACGTCGAACGGCGCTGGCGGGAGCGTTACCTGCCCGCCCAGCGGCTCTACTTCGCCACGGCCCGCCCGGCCGAGCACGCCCACGTCGTCGTGCACAACGACGATCCCCGGCAGCCGATCTGGGAGACCCGGACACACGCGGATGGCAGGGTGGCGACCATGGACAGGAATCAGGTGGCCGCCTGGATCGCGGCGTACGAGCAGGCGTGGCGCACACCGGGAACGGCGGCGCTCGGCACGATGTTCACGGCCGACGCGAGCTACCAGCAGGGGCCGTACCGGGATCCGGTCGTCGGCCTGCCCGCCATCACCCGCATGTGGGACAGCGAGCGCGACGGCCCCGACGAGGTCTTCGAGATGACATCGGAGATCGTCGCGGTCGACGGCGACACCGCTGTGGCACGGGTGCAGGTCCGGTACGGCGACCCCGTCCACCAGGAGTGGCGCGACCTCTGGATCATGCGGTTCGCCGAGGACGGCCGGTGCCTGTCGTTCGAGGAGTGGCCGTTCGCGCCGGAGAAGCAGGCCGCCGCCGGGTGAGACCGGCCGTCTATTCGGCGGATATCTCCCCGAGGATGCGTCGCGCCTCGGCCGACTCCTCCGCGTCCTCGGGGTCGTCGAAGGTGCGGGAGTAGGTCGCCAGCGTCTTCCAGAGCGCCCAGCCACGTCCACGCGCCCAGGCCGCGTCGTCCACCGACAGCCGCTCGCGGAATGCCGCCCGGCCCTCGACGCTCAGCAGCGTCCAGGCGATCGCCAGGTCGCAGGCCGGGTCTCCGACGCCGCATGTCCCGAAGTCGATGACGGCGGCCAGCGAGCCGCTCGCGAGCAGCAGGTTTCCCGGGGCGATGTCGCCGTGGAACCAGCGGTCCACCCCGTCCCAGCGGGCGCCGAGCGCCCGCGCCCAGATCTCGCGAACCAGCGCGGCGTCGACGTGGCCGTCCAGCGCCGCGAGCGCATGCTCGACCTTCTTGTCGTACGTGCGCAGCGTGCCGCCCCGGAACCAGTTGTGGACGCCGGGCCGCGGACCACCGGCGGTGTCGACGTCCTGCAGGGCCGCGAGGAATCCGGCCAGGTCGAGGGCGAACCGCACCGGGTCGGCGATCCGGTCCACGGCGGCGGTCTCGCCGTCGAGCCAGCGGTAGATCGACCACGGATACGGGTAGCCCGCGCCCGGCTCGCCCTTCGCCAGCGGTACGGGGATGGGTAGCGGCAGCCGAGCGGCGAGGGCCGGAAGCCACAGGTGTTCCTTGTCGACAGCCAGGGCGTACTCGGCGGCGCTGGGCAGGCGCACCAGCAGCTCGGGGCCGAGGTGGAAGGTCCAGTTGTCCCAGCCGCCGTTGGCGACCGGTTCGATCCGGAGGCCGGCCAGGTGCGGGAACTGGTCGGCGACCAGGAGACGCACCTGCTCCACGCCGACGGCGGTGCGCCGTGGCGGGGGACCGAGATCCGGTACGTCACTCACGCCCGTTTGGCGTACGCGACAAACGCCGTCCAGGTCGACGGAGTGAACGCCAAAACCGGCCCCTGCCGGTCCTTGCTGTCCCGCACCCCCACCACACCGGGCAGGTTGTCCGCCACCTCGACGCAGTCGCCGCCGTTACCGCTGCTGCGGGTGCTCTTGCGCCAGGTCGCGCCGGTCAACTCCATCGCTTCGCCGCCTCCGAGATCGCCGCCAGGGTCGCCCCGTGCGGCATCGCCTCCGCGCGAATGGACTCCCACGTCTGCCGCAGTGCGTTCACGTCCACCGCGCGCTCCACGATTGTGCCGTGCAACGGGTTGTCCAGGTAGCCCACATCGTCGCCGTCGGCCGGGGTGGCGAGCACGAACGCGCCGTTGAGCCCCGGATAGGCACCGACCGTCTCCGGCACCAGGTGCAGGTGCACCCGGGGCCGCCGTGCCATCTCGATCAGGTGCTCCAACTGCTCCCGCATCACCTTCGGCCCACCGACCGGGCGAGCCAGCACCGCGTGGTCGAGCACCACCACGAACTGTGGCGGCGCCGGGCCGTCCAGCACCGCCTGCCGAGCCAGCCGAGCGGCGACCTGGCGCTCGACGGCCTCGCCGACGAACTGCGCGGCCCCCTCGTAGAGGGCTCGGGCGTACTCCTCGGTCTGCAACAGACCGGGCACCACCAGCGGTTGGTAACTGCGCAGCGCCGTCGCCTCCTGCTCGATGCTCACCCACTCGCGGAACCACGGCATCAGCGCCTCCTGCATCAGCGCGTCCCGGATCCGCACCAGCAGGCCGCCGCCGTTCAACACCTCGTCGCAGCGCACGGTGAACTCGGCGCGGGGCGCCCGGCGGCACTGCTCGACGGCCGCCACCAGCGACGCCGAATAGCTCACCCGCTCGCCCAGCGCCTCCTGGGTCAGCCCCGCGTCGGTACGTAACCGGCGCAGCTCACCGGCGAACAGTTCCCACAACGGCACACGGATCATCTGCACACCTCTGCACACGGAAGTCGGCCGGTCGGACGGCCAGGAAGGTGGGGGTGGAACGCCTCCCGACAGTAGCCGCGCCGTGACGAGACTGTCACGCAGCGGAGCCGAACTCGTCCGGTTCCCGCTAGCGAGAGGAGTGCAGGTGATCAGTCACCAGCTGGGGCAGCCGCCGGACGGGCCGGCACCGGACCGCCCCCGGCCGTACCCGCCGCACGCCACCCCGCACACGCCGCTGCGTCCGATGTGGTGCTGCCGGTCCTGCGGGCAGCCGTGGCCGTGCCCGACCGCCCGGCTGCTGCTCCACGGCGAGTACGCGGACAACCGGATCGGGCTGTCGATCTACCTGTGCGGGCTGATGTACGAGGCGACGCGCGACCTCTACCGGCTGAACCCGGACGACGCGCCCGCCCCGGCCGACCTGTTCGCCCGCTTCGTCGGCTGGGGCCCGTACCGCCGTCACCGGCCCGTCCCACCGGGCGACGGTTGTTAACAAGGGGCCCTTCCTCTACCGGAGGCGTTAACAGGGGGCCCCTCCTTTCACCGCCAGCCGACGTCGATGCGGTCGCCCCGCTCGTCGAAGAAGTGCAGCGCGTCCATCCGCACCTGCACGGCGAGCGGGTGCCCGGGCGACACCTGCGGGTACGGCGCGAGCCGTACCGCCAGTTCCGCCGGGCGGCGGTGGTGTCGGCCCGGGTCGGGCAGCACGCTCGTACGGTTGCCGCCGCCGGCCTCCGGGGTGGGAGCCGACGTCTCCGGGGCCCGCCCGGTGAGCCGCTGCATCACCTGGTTGAACCGGCGCAGGCCGCGCTGGCCCGGCGGGGCCTGCTCGACGGGGGTGCCCATCTCGTCGACGACGATCGCGGTGGCGCCGATGTCGAGGAACGCGAGCGACTCGTGGCCGTGGTGCTCCAGATAGCGGATGCGCCCGTGCAGCACGTCGCCGGCGGTGTCCGGGGCGACCGGGGTGAGCGCCTCGGCGCGCATGCCGACCACGATCCGCTCACCGTGGTAGTGCGCCACCGCCCGGCTGCGGATGTCGTCCCAGGGCAGGTAGAGCGACTGCTCACCGAGGCTCAGCGCGACATAACGGTCCAGGTGGACGTAGACCGACGCCTCCAGCAGGTTCATCCGCGGGCTGCCGAGGAACGCGGCGACGTAGAGCGTGGCCGGCCGCCCGTACACCTGGGTGGGGGTGCCCACGTCCTGGAGCACGCCCTTGCGCATGATGGCGACCCGGTCGGCCATGGTCAGCGCCTCGGCCTGGTCGTGGGTGACGTAGATGGTGGTGACGCCCAGCTCGCGGGTGAGGCCGGAGATCTCCGCCCGCAGTTCGGCGCGCAGTCCGCTGTCCAGGTTGGAAAGTGGCTCGTCCATCAGGAACAGGCCGGGCCGGCGCACTATCGCCCGCCCCATGGCGACCCGCTGCCGCTGGCCGCCGGAGAGCTGGCTGGGCTTGCGCCCGAGGACGTCGCCGATACCGAGCGCGCTCGCCACGTCCTGGATCCGCTCACCGCGTGGCGCCGGTTCGACGCCGGAGAGCCGCAGCGGGAAACCGATGTTGTCGCCGACCGTCATGTGCGGATAGAGCGCGAAGTCCTGGAAGACCATGGCGATCTTCCGGTCGCGTGGTGGCAGGTCGTTCGCGAGTTCACCGCCGAGCAGGATCGCTCCGGAGGACGGGTCCTCCAGCCCGGCGACCATGCGCAGCACCGTCGACTTGCCGCAGCCCGAAGGGCCGAGCAGCACCATGAACTCGCCGTCGTTGACGTCCAGATTGATGGTGTCGACCGCGACTGTTCCGTCCGGGAACACCTTGGTGACATCCTTGAGCGCGACGGTGGCCACCGTCACCTCCCCAGTTCCTCGCCCCAAACCCGGGAATGACTGTGGCCAGGATCATCCGATTCGCACATCGGGTAAACGTGCCATGTTCGGCTCGTGACAGTCCTATTAAGCGGCATTCGCCGGGCTCCGAAGTTAAGTGACCTGCCGGTAACCGCTTTTACGGCGTTTCGCCGAGGAACACGCGGCGCACCACGCGCTCGGCGGCGTGCCCGTCGTCGAGCGCGCAGAACCGCGCCCGGAACGCCGACCGGGCCCGCTCGGCCGCCTCGCCGTCGACAGCGCCGGAGCGGAACACGTCGAGCAGGCCGGGAAAGTCCAGCGCCACCGCCCCGGGCGGCTCGGCCAGCAGGTCGAAGTAGACGCCACGGGCGACCCGGTAGGCGTCCCAGTCCGGCGCGTACACCACTACCGGCCGGTCCAGCACCGCGTAGTCGAACATCGCCGAGGAATAGTCGGTGACCAGCGCGTCCGCCGCCAGGTAGAGGTCCTCCACCCGGTCGTACGCGCTCACGTCCAGCACGCCGTCCGCCGCCGGTCCCCGAGGATGCCGCTCCCGGTCGTGGAAGTAGTGGCTGCGCATCAGCAGCCGGCCCCGCGGCCCGAGGACGTCGAGCATCCGGTCCGGGTCGAACGGTGGCCGCCAGCCCGGCAGGTGTTCCCGGTGCGTCGGCGCGTAGAGCACCACGTACTCGTCGGGTGCGATGCCGAGCGCGGCGCGGGCCTGGCCCCTGTCCTCGGCGGTGGCCAGCGCCAGCCGGTCGTTGCGCGGGTAGCCGACCTCCAGCGTGGTGTAGTCCGCCGGGTACGCCCGCTCCCACATCTGCGTGGAGAAGCTGTTCGAGGTGATGCTGTAGTCCCAGCGGTCGACGCGGCGCAGCAGCCCGGCGAAGTTCATCCCCATCGCGCCCACCGGGTAACGCTGCTGGTCCAGCCCCATCACCTTGACCGGCGTGCCGTGGTGGGTCTGCACGTGCACCGAGCCGGGCCGCTTGCGGACGAAGTCCGGGAAGTTGACGTTGTTGACGAGCCAGCGGGCGCGGGCCAGGACGCGGTGGTACTCGGGGGTGCCGGCCACCACGTACTCCACGCCCGGCGGCAACGCTGGCACCCGGTCCCGGCGGACGATCCACACGCCGCGCACCTGCGGCGCGAGCCGGCGGGCCGCCTCGTAGATCGCCGCCGGATTGCACGAGTAGCCCCGGTACCAGTAGGCCGCGTAGACGGCCAGCGTCGGGTCGATCGGCCGGTGCAGCTCGGCCCGGTAGTACTCGCCCAGCGCCAGGTCACGCGCCCGCCGGGCAGTACGCCGCACCACGGGTGCGACCCGTCGCCGGGCCAGCCGCGCGGTCCGCCGGGCCGTCTCCCCCGCCTGGTGCGCCTCGCGCAACGCGCTGAACGTCCGCCACCGGCCGGCCGCCACCAGCCGGTGCTTGAGCCCTTCCGGGCCGGGCGGGACCGGGTAGCCCTCGGCCGGCAGGAACCGCACGTAGTCGGCGTGCATCTGGGCGAAGAACGGCGCCCGCAGCTCGGGTGCGATCCGGTCGCCGTTGCCGAGCACCGTGAGGTAGTGCCAGATCATCCGCTCGAAGACCGCCGGCCGCAGCCCGGCCACCTCCGGCCCCCAGCGGTCCATCAGCCCGAACACCCGGTGCCACTGCGGGAAGACCTCGAAGTGCCGGTCGCCCCGGGTCCGGGTGATCGCGCCGGTGCGGCGCTGCCGGTAGTTCAGGCAGATCCGGTCGAGTACGCCGATCCGCCCGGCCGCCATCAGCGCCGGATAGCTGAACGAGACGTCCTCGTACCAGCCCGGCTCGAAACGCAGGCCGCGCTCGTTCAGGAACTCCCGGCGCACCACCCGGTTCCAGGCGGTGTGCAGCAGCTTCAGCGTCTCCGGCCGGTCCCGCAGCGTGAACGTCGTCGCGCCGGGCGGGACCGGGAACACGTCACGCATCGCGCTGCGGGTGCCGACGTTGTTCCAGTGCGCCCGGACGTGGTCGACGATCAGCACGTCCGGTGCGGTGTCGCGGAGTCGGCCGGCCACGTGCGGCAGGCAGCCGGGCACCAGCCAGTCGTCGCCGTCGACGAACCACACGTACTCGCCGACAGCCCGGTCCAGCCCGATGTTGCGGGCCGGACCGAGCCCGACGTTCTCGGCCAGGCTGACCGGGCGGACCCGGGGGTCGCGGAGCGCGTACTCGGCCAGGATCTCGCCGCTGCCGTCCGGGGAGGCGTCGTCGACGCCGATCACCTCGATGTCGCCGAACGGCTGGTCGAGGATCGAGTCGAGACATTCCCGCAGGTAACCCTGCACCTTGAAGGCCGGCACGACGAAGCTGATCAAGGTCATCCGGCCCGCCCTCCGTCAGCCCGCCGAGCGCACACCCCCATGGGCGCGGGCCGGCAGGACCACCCAGGCGAGGACCACGCTCGCGACGAAAACCACGAGAAGGTACGCACTCATTGTAGCCAGCGCGAAGCTCACAGTTCCGGCGGTTGACGCGGCTGCCAGCAACACCGAGCGGCCGAGCCAGCCCAGCGTGGCCGCGTGCAGCGGTGGTGCCGACTGCCGCTTCTCCAGCCGCGCGGTCAGGTCGTAGTGCAGCAGCGTGAGCACCAGGACGTACCCGAAGATCAACCAGGTCGGCGCACGGCCGGCCACCCCGACCGCGATGGCGAACAGATACTCGGCGGCCCGCAACGCGGCCGGCACCAGCCAATCGAGCGGCCCGTCGTGCGGTGCCCGCGAGCCCTGCGCCGCGCCGAGCAGCAGCACCAGCGCGAGCACCGGCACGAAGACCGGCAGGTCACCACCGCCGTGCACCGCGAGCAGCGCCCACACCAGCGTCCCCGCCGCGCCGAGCGCGCCGAGCACCGCCAGCAGCAGCGGTCGCCGCGCGGTGGGCAGCGTCCGCACCAGCAGTCCGTCGTCGCGGTGCAGAGCCGCGTCCACGGTGGTCAGCACCGGCACGCGCATCCACCGCGCCCGCAAGGTCCGCAACCCCCCGGTGTACGCGAACGCCAGCGTGCCCCAGACCAGCACCGCGACCAGCGCCACCAGCGGCCCGAACAGCGCGGCGGCGATCGCGATCAGCGCCCACCGCTCCCCGATCGGGAACACCACAGTGCGCTTCAGCCAGTACGACACCGAGCCGGTGTCCGCCTGCACCCGGGTCGACGCGGCGTTCAGCTTGCCGCCGATGCCGCCCGCGTCGGCGCTCACCACCTTCGGCCGGCGGGCCGCCTCGTCGTGCAGCGCGCCGTACCAGGTGTCGGTCATGTGCCGCACGGTCTGCAACGTCATTGCCGCCAGCGCCAGCGCCCAGCCGTACCGGAACCCGGCGTGCGTGGCGCCGTAGCCCAGACCGGCGTAGACCACGTACTCCTTGAACCGGTCGGCCATCGTGTCCAGCCAGCCGCCCCAGGCGCTGAAGTGCCGGGTGTAGCGGGCGAGCTGCCCGTCCACGCAGTCGAGCACGAAACCCAGGTAGAGCAGGACCGCGCCGGCCACCAGCGCCGGGCGTCCACCGGCGCCGAACAGCACCGCCGCGGCCACCGCGAACGCCACCGAGACCATGGTGACCCCGGTCGGGCCGATCCCGATGCGGGCGGCGGCCTTCGTGACGTACGGGGACCAGGTGCTGACGAAGAACGTGGTGAAGAAGTCGTCGCGCTCCTTCACCGACAGCTTCAACTCGGCCCGGTCCTCGTCGACGGCGGCCACCGCCGCCTCGGCCGCCGTCCGCTGCGCCTCGTCGCCGACCCGGTGCGCCACGAGCAGACGTACCCTCTGGGCGAAGATCAGCGTGCCCCGGGCGGCGAGGTCGGCCACGAGCCGGTCCACCGCGCGCAGCGGCCCACCCCCGGCGGCGCGGCGGGCGGCGTCGGCGAGCGCCGGCAGGTCGGCCGCGCCCACCCGCAGCGCGCCGCCGAAGACGCCGCTCGCGTCGGCGGCGCCGACCTCGACCACCTGCCCGCGCTCCTCGCGCACCGTGGCCTGCCCGGGAGCGGGCGGATCGGTGAGCACCAGCGCCACCGTCGGCCCGACCGGGCTGGTCGCGAGATGCTTGAGTACGGCCGTGTGCGCCACCAGGTCCGCGCCGCTCACCAGCACCGGGCCGGTCGCGGCGGCCACCAGGTCGGCCAGCTCGGTCAGGTCGGCGGCGACGCGCACGTCGTCCGCCCCGGCCCGGCGCCACTGCGCGGCCAGGCGTTCGGCGAGCGATTCCCCGTCGGGTCGGCCCGCCGCCGGTCCGGCGGCGAGCACGATGGCGAGCGTCACCGCTTCGCCGCGTCGGCGTAGGCGGCCAGCGCCTCGTCGATCGTCCCGTCGACGATCAGCCGTCCGGCGTCGAGGTAGAGCCCCCGACGGCAGAACCGGGTGAGGTCCTTGTCGTTGTGTGACACCAGCACCAGCGTGCGCCCTTCCGCGAGAAGTCGCTCGATGGTCGCATAGCACTTCGCGCGGAACTCCGCGTCCCCGACCGCTGTCACCTCGTCCACAAGCAGCACCGGGTGCGGCAGGTGCGCGATCACCGCGAAACCCAGCCGCACCTTCATCCCCGACGAGTAGTGCCGCACCGACGTGTCGATGGCGCGTTCCACCTGCTCACCGGCGAACGAGACGATCTCGTCGAAGTGCTCCCGCAGGTACGCCGTCGAGAGCCCGTGCAGCCCGCCCACCAGATACAGGTTCTCCCGGCCGGTCAGGTCGCCGGAGAAGCCGGCGGACAGTTCGAGCAGCGGCGCCACCCGGCCCTGCACCCGGATCGACCCCTCGTCCGGGATGAGCACACCGGCGATCAGCCGCAGCAGCGTGCTCTTGCCGGTGCCGTTGCGGCCCACCACGCCCAGCGTCTCGCCCGGCTCGACCCGGAACGACAGGTCACGCAGCGGCCAGAACCGGCCCGCGTCCGGGTCACGGGCGCCCCGGTGCACGATCAGCTCCCGCAGCCGCAACTGCCGGCGCCGGTTGCGGACGAACCGGATGCCGAGCCCGTCCGCCTCGATGATCGGGGCCATTCAGAGTTCCTTCAGCACTGCCGGTTCGAGCCGGTGGAACGCCCACCAGCCGAGCGCCAGCACCAGCACGCTGCCGGACACCGTGATGGTGAGCAGCCGGGCGTCCGGGAACTCGTCCGGATACCAGACCGCGTGGTGCAGCTGGAAGATCCCGACCAGCGGGTTCAGCTCGTACCCGAGCTTGACCCAGCCCGGCATGCCGGACTGCCGCACCAGGTCGAACGGATAGATGATCGGAGTCGCGTAGAACAGCAGCCGGATGACCAGCCGCATCGTGCGCTCGATGTCGCGCATCAGCACGTTGCCCGCCGACAGCAGCAACGCCAGGCCCACCAGCAGCACGAACTGCACCGCCACGGCGAGCGGCAGGGCCAGCAGGCTCCAGCCGGGGCGGATCTTCTCCTGGCTCGCGTAGATCGCCGCCACGGCGGCCAGGATCGGCAGCCCGGCCAGGTACTCGGCGAACCGGCCGGCGACCCGGCCGATCGGGAAGATCGGCCGGGGCAGGTTCATCGTGGTGATCAGCCGGGACTGCCCGGTGAGCGCGTTCGCGGCCTCGGTCAGCGCCGAACTCGCCCACATCCAGGCGAAGATGCCGGTGATCAGGAACAGCGGGTACGACCCGGCCGCCTCACCCAGGTGCCGCCGCGTCGCGCCGGAATAGAGCACGCCGAAGACGAACCAGTAGATCAGGCCCATGCCGAGCGGCTCGATCAGCGACCAGAAGTAGCCCAGCACCGACTGCTGGTACTTCACCGCGAGATCCCGCCGGACCAGGATGCGCAGCGAGGTGCGGGCGGACCAGAGCGCCGCGACGCCTGACGTCACCGCATCATGGTCGCGTCTTTTCCGTGCCGGCGCGTCGGCCGTCCGCGCCGGGTCACCCCAACGAGGTCAGCACTCGATCACGTTGACCGCGAGCCCGCCCCGCGCGGTCTCCTTGTACTTGACCTTCATGTCCGCGCCGGTCTCCCGCATGGTCTTGATGACCTTGTCCAGCGAGACGTGGTGCACCCCGTCCCCGCGCAGCGCCAGCCGGGCCGCGGTGATCGCCTTGATGCTGGCCACCGCGTTGCGCTCGATGCACGGGATCTGCACCAGGCCGCCCACCGGGTCGCAGGTCAGCCCCAGGTTGTGCTCCATGCCGATCTCGGCGGCGTTCTCCACCTGCTCCGGCGTACCGCCGAGCGCCTCGGCCAGCCCGGCCGCCGCCATCGAGCACGCCGAACCAACCTCGCCCTGGCAGCCCACCTCGGCCCCGGAGATCGACGCGTTCTCCTTGAACAGCACGCCGATCGCGCCGGCCGCCAGCAGGAACCGGACCACCCCCTCCTCGGAGGCGCCCGGCACGAACCGGGTGTAGTAGTGCAGCACGGCCGGGATGATCCCGGCGGCGCCGTTCGTCGGCGCGGTGACCACCCGCCCGCCGGCCGCGTTCTCCTCGTTGACCGCGAGCGCGAACAACGTCACCCAGTCCATCGCGCGCAGCGGATCCTGGCTGCCGGTCTCCGCCTCCAGGCCGCGCCGCAGCTCGGCCGCGCGCCGCCGGACCTTCAACCCACCCGGGAGTACGCCGTCGCGGGTGCAGCCGCTCTCCACGCACTCGCGCATCACCCGCCAGATCTCCAGCAGCCCCGCCCGGACGTCCGCCTCGCTGCGCCAGGACAGCTCGTTGGCGAGCATCACCTCGCTGATCGACAGGCCGGTCTCCGAGGTGACAGTCAGCAGTTCCGCGCCGGTCAGGAACGGGTGCCGTACCCGGGTCGTGTCCGCCTTGATCCGGTCCGCCCCGGCCGCCTCCTCGTCCACCACGAAGCCGCCGCCGACCGAGTAGTACGTGCGCGCCCGCACCTCGTTCCCGGCCGCGTCGTACGCCGCGAACGTCATCCCGTTCGGGTGGTACGGCAGCGACCGCCGGCGGTGCAGCACCAGGTCGGCGTCCGGGTCGAAGTCGATCCCCTGGCTGCCGAACAGGTCGAGCCGCCGCTCGGCACGGATCCGCTCCACGCGCGGGCCGACCGCGTCGGTGTCGACGGTCTCCGGGGCCTCGCCCTCCAGCCCCAGCAGCACCGCCCGGTCGCTGCCGTGCCCGTGTCCGGTCGCGCCGAGCGAGCCGAACAGCTCCGCCCGTACCCGCGCCACGTCGGCGAGCTGCCCGTCGGCCTTCAGGCCCGCCACGAACGTACGGGCAGCCCGCATCGGCCCGACGGTGTGCGAGCTGGACGGCCCGATACCGACGCTGAAGAGATCGAAGACACTGATCATTTTGCTGCTTTCCTCGCCGTCGTCCCCGTTGTGCGGATCCGAGCCGGTGCGTGGGTGCCGCGCCCGCCGGGCGGGTAGACGGCCGGCGCCCGGGGTGGGGGCGCCCGACCGGCGAGCCTACCTCGCCCCCATGAATACCCGCCCCCACTCCGCCACATGCCCGACGCCCCGGCCCGGCCTCGCCCCCTACCCGCTCCTTGTCGGGCCACCTCCCCGGCGGGCGATCCCTCAGGCCCCTCCACTCCTCGTCGATCTTGGAGTTGTGGCACCCGGAATAGCCCATTTCACGGCATACGAGAACCGCCACAACTCCAAGATCGGCGGACCCACCCCGGGCTCACGGCTCACGGCTCGGAGCTCCGAGATCTTGGTACCAAACGGCCCCATAGGGGCACTTTCCTACCAAGATCTTCACTGATCCCAGTCGACGAGACGCATGTCTCGCAAGGCGGTCAGCACTCGACGCAGCAACCAGCCGGACGGCGTCCCCCGCCCTCACTCACCCCGCCGCTCCCGCGATCTTGCAGTTGCAGCCCTCGCCAAAGGTGCGAATCGGGCACAACGAGGGCCGCAAGTGCATGATCGACGGGCGTGGGGAAGGAGGGGGCGCGGGCTCGGCTCGAGCGTGGCCTGGCTGAGCAGGGCCGGAGCATTGCGGACGGCGTCGCAACGGGGAGTGATCGTTGAGCGGCCGATCAGGCGGCGGCCGGTGGATCTGCTGCGGACGGCAGAGGGCGACGGCGGCAGAGGGCGACGGCGACAGAGGACACAGGGGCGAGTCGGTGGGGGCGGTCCGGGGTAAGTACCTACGGGTGCCCGGGTCGCCGATCCTCCTCGGGGCTGAGGGCGCGGCGCGTACCCCTCTCTACCGTGGAATCAGCGCGGCGGATCGCCGCAGAAGTGGGAGACGACGATGAGTCGCAAACTGGTCCGGCCCCGTGAGGGGCGCATGATCGCCGGTGTCTGCGCCGGCCTGGGGCAGCGGTTCGGCATGTCCGCCGGGATGGTCCGGCTGCTGTTCCTGCTGTCGCTGCTGCTGCCCGGCACCCAGGTCATCATCTACCTGGTCCTGTGGATCCTGATGCCGAACGAGGACCGCTACCTCGCCACCCGCTGACGCGAGACGAGCCGGGACACCGGCACGCGAACGCGCCCGCCCCTGACCATCGGGGCGGGCGCGCGGCGTACTGCGCGGTCAGGGTGCCGCGTAGGTGACAGTCACCTTCTCGTACCCGAGGGAGCGCAGCAGCCCTTCGAGCATCTTGCGGGTGTTCTCCTCGGCCCGGGCGGCGAGCCCGCTGTCCCGGGCGGCGGCGGTGATCCGGTCCTCGGCGAGCTTGTAGACCTGCTGCTGCCGGTTGGGGTCGCCGGCCACCAGGTCGTTGAGCCGGTTGATCAGGCCGCGCTGCTCGGCGAAGACGTAGCTCTTGTCCATGTCCAGATCTGTCTCGCCGAGCTGCGGCGCGGGCAGCTTGATCTCGGCGGACTTGCCGTCCTCGGAGACGACGACGGCACCGTCGGCGATCTTCGCGAAGTCGACGTACGCCTCGACCCGGCCCGCCCCGACGAACAGCGTGCGCTCGTTGAGCAGGAAGTCGGGCACGTTGCGCCGGTCGTTCTGCACGTCGACCACCACCTGGAAGTTGCCCTCGGCGGCGACGTAGCGGCTCAGGTCACGAATCGACTTGAGCAGCGGCGGCTGGCTGCGGTCGGTCTGCTCCTTGGCGAACGGGTTGCGGAAGTCGGGCAGCAGGCCGCTGGCCTGCACGCCGAGCATCACCACCACCGCCAGCGCCGCGGCGCCGAGCACCCAGAGCAGGCCGCGTGCCGCACCGCCGCCCGACGCCGGGGCGCCCGGCGCGGGGTCGTGCTCCGCCTCGGGCGAGCCCTCCGCCCGGTCGCGAAGGGAGTCGCTGGTGGGGTATTCCGGGAACTCCCGGGTGGGCTCGTTGTCACCGTCGCGGGCCATCGCCCTCACCGTCCTCGTCCGACACTGTGCTCGCCCGACACATCGCTGCTCGCCCGACCCATCGCTGCTCGTCCGACCCATCGCTGCTCGTCCGACCGATCGAAGCTCGCCCGACCCATCGAAGCCCGGCCGACACATCGACTGACAATGACGGTACGGCCACCGTGCGACACTCGCGCGCCGAGCGACCCGATCGGGTGAAACCGCAGGTCAGGCGAACGCGGACAGGCCGGTGAGCCGCTGGCCGATGACGAGCTGGTGGATCTCGGAGGTGCCCTCGTACGTCAGCACGCTCTCCAGGTTGTTGGCGTGCCGCATCACCGGGTACTCCCCCGAGACGCCGTTGGCGCCGAGGATCGTGCGGCACTGCCGGGCGATGGCGAGCGCCTCGCGCACGTTGTTCAGCTTGCCCACGCTCACCTGGTCGGGCCGCAGCGTGCCCGCGTCGGCGAGACGGCCCAGGTGCAGCGCGAGCAGCATGCCCTTGTTCCACTCCACCGCCATGTCGGCGAGCTTGGCCTGGGTGAGCTGGAACCCGGCGAGCGGGCGGCCGAACTGGGTGCGCGTGGTCGCGTACTCCAGGGCGGTCTCCAGGCAGTCGCGGGCCGCGCCGAGCGCGCCCCAGACGATGCCGTGCCGGGCCTCGGTCAGGCACCCCAGCGGCGCCTTGAGCCCGATCGCCTCGGGCAGTCGCGCGTCAGCCGGCAGCCGGACGTCGTCGAGCGCGATCTCGCCGGTGAGGGACGCGCGCAGCGACATCTTGTGCCGGATCTCGCGCGCCGTCACCCCGGGCGTGTCCATGGGTACGGCGAAACCGCGCACCCCCTCGTCGGTACGCGCCCAGATCACGCCCACGTCGGCGATCGGCGCATTGGTGATCCACAGTTTGCTGCCGTTGAGGATCCAGTCGTCGCCGTCGCGGCGGGCCCGGGTGGCCATCGAGCCGGGGTCGGAGCCGTGGTCGGGTTCGGTGAGCCCGAAGCAGCCGATCGCCTCACCGGCCGCCATGGCGGGCAGCCAGCGCTGCTTCTGCTCCTCGCTGCCGTAGCGCCAGATGGCGTACATGGCCAGCGATCCCTGCACCGAGACCAGGGACCGGACGCCGGAGTCGCCGGCTTCCAGCTCCAGGCAGGCCAGCCCGTACGCGACAGCTGACGCGCCGGCGCAGCCGTACCCGGTCAGGTGCATGCCGAGCAGGCCGAGCTTGCCGAACTCGCGGGCCAGTTCACGGGCCGGCACCTGGCCGTCCTCGTACCAGCCGGCGACGTGCGGGCGTACCCGGTCGGTCACGAGCCGGCGCACGACGGTGCGGATCTGCCGCTCCTCCTCGCTGAGCGAGGCATCGATGTCGAGCAGGTCCAGAGGAGTCATGGCGTCACCTTAACCAAGACTCAGGGAGGCGTCACTCGCCCTGGTCACCGAGGACGAGCACGCGCGCGTGGATCTGGTTGCGCTGCTGGAGCGCCGCGCGCAGCGCCCGGTGCAGGCCGTCCTCCAGGTAGAGGCCGCCGTTCCACTGGACCACGTGCGGGAAGAGGTCGCCGTAGAAGGTGGAGTCCTCCGCGAGCAGCTTGTCCAGCGCCAGTTCGCGCTTGGTGGTGATGAGCTGGTCAAGCCGCAGCGGGCGCGGCGGAATCTCGGCCCACTGCTTCAGCGTGAGGTTGTGCTCCGGGTAGGGACGCCCGTCCCGGACCGCCCTGAAGATCACGGCGTGCTCTCCTCCCCAGGCCAGGCTGACAATGTGGATGTCAGCCTAACCGCTCAGGTCCACCGTCCCCGCCGCACCACATCCTGCACCGGACGCCGCCCTCGGCGCAGCGACGGTGACCGGTGGTCGACGGCCCGGTAACCGATAGTCAACGCACCGATCGGGTGCAGTTCCGGCGGTACCCCGAACGCCTCCCGGTACGCCCCGATCCGTTGCGGCGGGATGCCGAAGAAGCAGGCGCCCAGCCCTTCGTCCACGGCGGTGAGCAGCATCAGCAGCGCCGCGAAACCGGTGTCCACGTACCAGTAGGGCACCGGCCAGCGGTCCTCGTCGCGGTCTGCCCAGCCCTTGTCCGGCTCGGCGTAGCGGTCCAGGTAGGCGTCGCGGTTGGCGTGCGGCACCACGATCAGCGGCGCCCGGCGCATCCCGGCCAGCCAGCGTTCCCGGCCGCCTCCGCCCGGCGTGGTGGCGGCCCAGAACCGTTCCCGGTCCGCCGGTTCCTCAAGCACCAGGAAGCCCCAGCCCTGGGAGAACCCGGCCGACGGGGCCCGGACGGCGTGGTCCAGCAGCCGGTCCACCACCTCCGGCGGCACCGGCCGGTCGGGGTCGTAGTTGCGCACCATCCGGCGGCGCCGGACGACGTCGGCGAACTCCACGCTCAGACCTCCGGGCGGACGCCCCAGGCGCCCCGCCAGGTCTGCCCCGGCTCCAACATGATCAGATCCCGGCCGGAGCGGAACGCGTCGGGCGGGCAGGTCATCGGCTCCACCGCCACCGAACGGCGGTGCCGTTCCCCGCCGAGCGTGTCCCCGGTGAACACCTGCCACCAGCCGAACTCGCGGTCCGCCCAGATCCGCAGCCCGGACGAGCCGTCCGGCGCGCTCAGCACCACCGCCGAGCCGCCGTCGGCGTCCCGCTCGACGTCACCGAACGCGGTGTCGAGCACCAGGTCGCCGATCGGGCGCGGGCTGGTGAAGTCGAACTCGGAGCCGGTCACCTCGGCGGCGGCGACCGGCAGCAGGCGGCTGTCCACCAGCACCCGCCGCCGGGCCGGCACGCGCAGCCGCATCTCGTTCACGCCGACCTTCGGCAGTTGGAGGTACGGGTGCACGGAGAAGCCGAACGGCGCCGGCTCGCCGGAGAGGTTCGTCGCCTCGTGCTCGGCCCGCAGGCCGTCCGGGCCGACGCTCCACCGGGCCCGCAGCCGCAGCGCCCACGGGTAGCCGGGGCTGGGCGGCAGGTCGTAGCCGATGGTGACGCTGTCCGCCGACTGCTCGATCGGCTGCCACCGCGCCCAGTTGACCAGGCCGTGCAGGGCGTTGTGCCGCTCCGGCTCGGTGAGGTCGAGCTGCAACGACCGCTCCCCCACCGTGTAGGCGCCGTCGCGGATGCGGTTCGGCCACGGCGCCAGCACCTGCCCGGCCGAGCCGGGGCAGACCTCGTCCTCGGCGTACCCGTCGAGGTGGTCCACGCCGTCGAAGCGGTAGGCCCGCAGCCCGCCGCCGACCTCGACCACGACGGCCTCGTGGCCGTCGGCGGCGATGGTCCACTGTGTACCGGACGGTGGCTGCACGTCGATCCCCATGCCGGCGACCCTACCGTCAGCGCCGGTCCTCGGCGGGGGTGACCGAGCGATAGCGCAGCAACGCCGGGAACGCCGCCACCAGCAACACCGCCAGGACGGCGGCGGCGATACCGCCTCCGACCATGGCGAAACCGGTGCCGAAGGCGGCGGCCGTCGCACCGGCGCGCAGGTCGCCCAGGCGCGGGCCACCGGCCACCACCACCGTGTTCACGCCCTGGAGGCGGCCCCGCATCCGGTCCGGCGCGTAGACCAGCAGCATCGACTGGCGCAGCGTGGCGCTGACCAGGTCGGCGGCGCCGGCGACGCCGAGCAGCACCACGGCGAGCCACAGGTGCCCGGCCAGGCCGGCGAGCGCGATCGCCACGCCCCAGGCGACCACCGCCACGGTGAGCGCCAGCCCCTGCCGGCGTACCCGGCCGATCCACCCCGAGGTCAGGCCGCCGAGCATCGCGCCGATGGCGATGGAGCTGTAGAGCCAACCCACCGCCGACGCGCCGCCGAAGCGTTCCTGCGCCAGTTCCGGGAAGAGCGCCCGCGGCATGGCCAGGATCATCGCGATCAGGTCGATGGCGAAGGAGAGCAGCAGCACCCGCGTGGTGGCCAGGTAGCGGAAGCCGTCGACGATGCTGGCGAATCCGGCCTTGCGGACGCCGCCGCCCGGGTCCGGCGCGGGCGGCATCGCCGGCAGCCGCAGCGTGGCCCAGAGCGCCGCGGTGTACAGCAGCGCGTCCGCCGCGTACGCGATGGGCAGGGCCGTCTCGACCTGCCACCCGGCGAAGATCAGGCCCGCGGCGAGCGGGCCGAAGACGGCGGCGGCGGTGAACGTGGTGAAGTTCAGCGTGGTGGCCGCCGGGACCAGCTCGGCGGGCACGAGCCGGGGCAGGATCGCGCTGCGGGCCGGCGAGGTGATCGCGAATGCCGTCGACTGGAGGCCCACCAGCAGCAGGAGCAGCAGCGGGCTGCGCACCCCGGCCAGCGACTGCACCAGCAGCCCCAACGTCGAGGCCCAGAGCACGCAGCCGCCGACGAGCAGCACCCGGCGGCGGTCCCGGGCGTCGGCGATCGCGCCGCCCCAAAGCCCGAACACCAGCAGCGGCACGAACCCGGCGATGCCCAGCAGACCGACCCAGAGCGAGCCGCCGGTCAGGTCGAACATCTCCACCGGCACCGCCACGGCGGTGAACTGGAAACCGAACATGGCGACCGCGTTGCCGGTCCACACCCGCCGGTACGCGGGCACGCGCAGCGGGCGCAGGTCGATCGCCCAGCGGCGCGGTTCCCGCCGCCCGGCCTTTGTGACATCGGTCACGGCGCGAGCCGCTCGACCACGAAGAACCCGCCATCGGTACGCCGGAAGCGCAGCCGGTCGTGCAGCCGGCTGGCCCGGCCCTGCCAGAACTCGACAGTCTCCGGACGCACCCGGAACCCGCCCCAGTACGGCGGCGCGGGGATCGGCTCCACGTCGGCGAACCGCTCGGCCGCCGCCCGGTACGCCGAGTCCAGCGCGACCCGGTCCGGCACCACAATCGACTGGGTGCTGGCCCACGCCCCGAGCTGCGAGCCGCGCGGCCGGCTGGCGAAGTACGCCTCGGTCTCGGCGCGGTCCACCCGCTCGACCCGGCCGGTCACAGTCACCTGCCGCTGCATCGGAAACCACGGGAACACCAGGCTGGCCCACGGATTCGCGGTCACCTCGGTGCCCTTGCGCGAGCCGTGATTGGTGTAGAAGACGAAGCCGTCCGGGTCGTACCCCTTGAGCAGCACGGTGCGGCCGCTGGGCCGCCCCCGGTCGTCGGCCGTGCCGAGCACCATCGCGTTCGGCTCGGGCAGCGGATGGGCCACCGCGTCGGCGAACCAGCGGGCGAACTGGGTGTGCCAGTCCGGCGCCAGGTCCGTCTCGGTCAGGCCCAGGTCGGCGGCGTACTCGTTACGCATGCCGGCCGGGGCGGGTGTGTCGCCTGTCACTGTGGTTGTCCCTCTCCCGGGCGTGCCGGCGTCCCCCGACGCTGGCCAGGCCCCGGTACCCAGTCTTCTCCTACTCTCACCGACGGCCAGCGGCGGGGATGTCGCGTGGCGCACAGTGGCTGTGGGTCGCGCAGTCTGTTACCCACCGGGCAAGATGTTCCGAACCACACCCCTGAAGGGTCGCCTGAGCTGCGGGGCTCGATCAGCCCGCCCGGGCGCGCCGAGCCGAAGCCAGGAGACGACATGTCCGATTTCAAACCGGGCCTGGAGGGCGTCGTAGCCTTCGAGACCGAGATCGCCGAACCCGACCGCGCGGGGGGATCACTGCGCTACCGGGGCGTGGATATCGAGGACCTGATCGGCCAGGTCTCGTTCGGCAACGTCTGGGCGCTGCTGGTGGACGGCCGGTTCGGCCCGGGCCTGCCGCCGGCCGAGCCGTTCCCGGTGCCGGTGCACTCCGGTGACATCCGCGTCGACGTGCAGTCCGCGGTCGCCATGCTGGCCCCGTACTGGGGGCTCAACCAGCTTCTCGACATCTCCGACGAGCAGGCCCGCGAGGACCTGGCCCGGGTGTCGGTCACCGCGCTGTCCTTCGTCGCCCAGTCGGCGCGCGGCCTGGGCCTGCCGGCCGTGCCGCAGAAGGAGATCGACAAGGCGGAGACCATCGTCGAGCGGTTCATGAAGCGCTGGCGCGGTGAGCCCGACCCGCGGCACGTCAAGGCCGTCGACGCGTACTTCATCTCGGCCGCCGAGCACGGCCTGAACGCCTCCACCTTCACCGCCCGGATCGTCGCCTCCACCGGTGCGGACGCCGCGGCCTGCATCTCCTCCGGCATCGGCGCGCTCTCCGGCCCGCTGCACGGCGGCGCACCGTCCCGGGTGCTCAGCATGCTGGAGGCGGTCGAGCGCAGCGGCGACGCCGACGGGTACGTCAAGGGCGTGCTGGACCGGGGCGAGCGGCTGATGGGCTTCGGCCACCGGGTCTACCGGGCCGAGGACCCCCGCGCCCGCGTGCTGCGGCGTACCGCCAAGGAGCTGGGCGCGCCCCGCTTCGAGGTCGCCGAGGCGCTGGAGAAGGCCGCGCTGGCCGAGCTCCAGGCCCGCCGCCCGGACCGCGTCCTCGCCACGAACGTCGAGTTCTGGTCGGCAGTGGTGCTGGACTTCGCCGAGGTGCCGGCGCACATGTTCACCTCGATGTTCACCTGCGCCCGGATGGGCGGCTGGTCGGCGCACATCCTGGAGCAGAAGAAGCTCCAGCGGCTGGTCCGGCCGTCGGCCACGTACGTCGGCCACGGCCCGCGCAAGCCGCAGCAGGTCGAGGGCTGGGACGCCATCCCGCACGGCGTCTGACGTGTAAGGAAGGGGCCCCGCTTAACGCCTCCGGTAGAGGCGGGGCCCCTTCTTAACGCCCGCCTCCGTGCACACGAGGCGCTGCGCCGCTGTGGCGCACGACTCAGCACCGACCGTGGGACCAGCCGCCGGTCCGGGCCGCCCGGGTGGGAGGATGAAGGCCGGCAGCGCTGCCGGCCGGGTTCGGACCCCGGCCGCCTCGTGCGCCCGGCGCACGCCCGGCCATCGGTCCGCGCCCGCACCAAGGGCTCGTCCCGCCCACGCGGAAGGATCAAGACAACCGTGGCTGACGTACCGACCATCCGGATTCCCGACGAGATCAGGCCCGCCGACGGACGTTTCGGCTGCGGCCCGTCCAAGGTCCGTCCGGCCGCGGTCTCCGCCATCGCCGACGTCGCCACCAGCTACCTGGGCACGTCGCACCGGCAGAAGACGGTCCGCGACCAGGTGGCCCGGCTGCGCCGCGGCCTGGCCGAGTTCTTCTCCCTGCCCGAGGGGTACGAGGTGGTGCTCGGCAACGGCGGCACCACCGCGTTCTGGGAGGTCGCCACGTTCGGCCTGATCCGTGACCGGGCCCAGTTCGCCAGCTTCGGCGAGTTCGGCGCCAAGTTCGCCAAGTCGGTCGCCGACGCGCCGTTCCTCGGTGAGCCGACCGTCCGCAAGTCCGACGCGGGCAGCGCCCCCACGCTCGTGGCCGAGGCCGGCGTGGACGTCTACGCCACCCCGCACAACGAGACCTCCACCGGCGTCGCGGTGCCGATCAGCCGGGTGGCGGGCGCCGACGAGGGCTCGCTGCTGCTCGTCGACGCCACCTCCGGCGCGGGCGGGCTGGACGTGGACGTCGCCCAGACCGACGTCTACTACTTCGCGCCGCAGAAGTGCTTCGGCTCCGACGGCGGCCTCTGGCTGGCCCTGATGTCGCCGGCCGCGCTGGCCCGGGCCACCGAGGTCAAGGAGTCGGGCCGCTACATCCCGGCCTTCCTCGACCTGGTCACCGCGATCGACAACTCGCGGCTGGAGCAGACGTACAACACCCCGGCGCTGGCGACCATCTTCCTGGCCGCGGAGCAGACCGACTGGATGAACTCCCAGGGCGGGCTGGCCTGGGCGGCCAAGCGCACCGCCGAGAGCGCCGGCATCGTGTACGGCTGGGCCGAGCGCTCGTCGTTCGCCACGCCGTTCGTGTCGGACCCGGCGCTGCGGTCCAACGTGGTCGCCACCGTGGACTTCGCCGACGGGGTGGACGCGACGGCGATCGCCAAGGCGCTGCGCGCCAACGGCATCGTCGACACCGAGCCGTACCGCAAGCTCGGCCGCAACCAGCTACGGGTGGCGCTGTTCCCGGCCGTCGAGCCGGCCGACGTCGAGGCGCTCACCGCGTCCATCGACTACGTGGTCGAGCGACTCTGATCACGCCGTCACGGTGCGTGGTCGTCGGGGCTCCGGCGACCACCCACCGTGATCATTACCGCAGCTCAGTCACGACATGCCGGGGTGTCGCAGTCCCCATCGTCGGGTAGATGAGCGTACGGTGGTGCGAGACGCCCGGGTGGCCGGCTCCCGTGGCGTGACGGCCAGCGAAGCGGGACGGAGGCAAGCCCATGCGCCCAGTACGCTTCGTCGCCCTCTCCGAGGACGGCCAGGCCCTGGTGCTCGCCGACGAGGTGGGGCGCCTGCTGGCGCTGCCCATCGACGAGCGGATCGCGTCGGCGCTGCACGCCGAGCCGGGCGCCCCGCCGCTCGTGGTGGTGCCGAGCGCCACCGACCTGACCCCGTCGCTGTCCCCACGGGACATCCAGGCCCGGATCCGTTCCGGCGAGTCCGCGGAGGACGTCGCCCGCATCGCCGGCGTGCCCGTCGACCGGGTCCTGCGCTACGCCGGCCCGGTGCTCCAGGAACGGGCCATGCTCGCCCAGCACGCCCGGCGCACCCGGCTCAAGGGCGCGGAGAAGCCGACCCCGCTGGCCGAGGTCGTCAACGGCCGGCTGGCCCAGCACGGCATCGACACCGAGAAGATCTCGTGGGACGCCTACCGCCGCGACGACGGCACCTGGCGGATCATCGCGACCTGGCCGTCCGGCAAGGCCACCGCCCAGGCGGTGTGGGATCTGGACAAGACCCGGCAGCACGTCGCCCCGCACGACGACATGGCGCAGTACCTCTGCGCCGAGCGGCCCACGCCGATCCTCGGCCAGGAGCCCGCGCCGGAGCGGGGCGGTCACGCGCTGCCCGGTCCGTCGCGCGGCGAGCCGAGCCGGGGTGGGCACGGCCTGCCGGCCGCCTCCGAGCACGCCCGTCCGGGGCGTGACCCGATCCGCGCCGGCCGGGACGCGCTGCTCGCCTCGCTGGACCGCCCGCTCGGCGGCACGTCCGGGCGTGGTCTCGACACCCGCTCCCCGGCCGCGCTGGCCGGGCCGGAGGCGCCCCGTCAGCGGGCCGTCGCCGGTGGTGCCGCGGCGCTGCTCGGTGGTGGGCAGGGTTCGGCCTTCGACGACGACTCGGACGCGCCGAAGGAGATCCCTGCCGTACCCTCGCTGGCTGTGCTGCGTCCTCGGCGCACCGGCCCCGCGGCGGCGACCGGCGGTGCGGCCGCGGAGTCCACCGAGGCCGGCGGCAAGCCGCGCAAGCGGCTGCCGAGCTGGGACGACGTGCTGTTCGGCACCGGCCCGGCGGCCCGCGAATCCTCCTGATCCACCGCTCCACCCTGGCCCGTTGAGAGGGCACTCTAAGTGCCGGCGTGCCAGGGTGGAGTCATGGAGTACACGAACCTGGGACGCACCGGTCTGTCCGTGAGCCGACTCTGCCTCGGCACGATGAACTTCGGTCCGCAGACCGACGAGCCGGACAGCTTCGCCATCATGGACCGGGCGCTCGAACACGGGATCAACTTCTTCGACACCGCCAACGTCTACGGCTGGAAGCTCGGTGAGGGCGTCACCGAGCAGATCGTCGGCCGTTGGTTCGCGCAGGGCGGCGGGCGCCGCGACAAGGTCGTCCTCGCCACCAAGGTCTACGGCAAGATGGGCGAGTGGCCCAACGAGCAGGGCCTGAGCGCCCGGCACATCATCCGGGCCTGCGAGGACTCGCTGCGCCGGCTCCAGACCGACACGATCGACCTCTACCAGATGCACCACATCTCGCGGACCACGCCGTGGGAGGAGATCTGGCAGGCGATGGAGACGCTCGTCGCCCAGGGCAAGGTCATCTACGTCGGCTCGTCCAACTTCGCCGGCTGGCACATCGCCCAGGCGCAGGCCGCGGCCGGTAAGCGCAACTTCCTCGGTCTCGTCTCCGAGCAGTGCATCTACAACCTGCTGACCCGGTACGTCGAACTGGAGGTCGTACCGGCCGCGCAGCACTACGGCCTGGGCATCATCCCCTGGTCGCCGCTGCACGGCGGGCTGCTCTCCGGCATCTTCCGCAAGATGGCGGAGGGCAGCGCGGCGCGCGGCACCACCGGCCGCTCGGCCGACGCGCTGGCCGAGCACCGCAACACCATCGAGGCGTACGAGAAGCTCTGTGCCGACCTCGGCCACGACCCGGCGGATGTGGCGCTGGCCTGGCTGCTCTCCCGGCCGGGCGTGACCGCCCCGATCGTCGGTCCGCGCACCATGGACCAGCTCGACCGCAACCTCGGCGCCCTCGACGTCCACCTGGACGAGTCGACGCTGACCCGCCTCGACGAGCTGTTCCCGCCCGTCGGCAACGGCGGCCCCGGCCCCGAGGCCTGGGCCTGGTAGGTAAGGAAGGGCCCCTTCTTAACGCCTCCGGTAGAGGAGGGGCCCCTTCTTAACGCCCGGCCGGCCGGGTGCAAAGCCCGACCGGGATGCCCAGCCGGCCGACGGCTAGGCGGCGAGCGGCCAGGCCGCCAGGCGGTCGTATCGGACACGCTGACCGAGATGGCTGCGGACCAGCACCAGCTCGGCGGCCGGCCACTGCGGACCGGCGTACCCGTTCAGGGTGTCTCGGTCGGCGCGAATGTCGGCCTCGGGCAGCCGATCGCCCGGGCGAGCGATGGTCAGGTGCGCCCGGAACGGCTTGTCGTCGCAGGGCAGGCCGGCCCGGCGCAGTCCCTGCTGGATCAGCCGGGCCAGTGTGTCCAGCGCATCCGCCTCGCCCCGCACGTCGACCCAGAGCACAGTGGATCCGCCCTGGCCGAAACTGCCCCCGCCGCCGAGGCTCAGCCGGGGCGGCCCGGCGCGGGACTCCCGCAGCGTCCGTGCGGCCATCCTGAGGGCGCTCTGCACGTCGGTCAGCCGGTCGTCCGGCACCTCGCCGAGGAACGCGAGCGTGAGGTGCAGGTTCGCCGGGTCGGCCAGGCGGGCGTGGCGGGCGCCCGCCACCCGCAGGCCCTTGATCCGGGCGGTCAGATCCGCGACCGCAACGGCAGGCGGGTAGATCGCCGCGAAGAGACGCACCCGCTCAGCGGTGTCGCTGGTGGTGCGCGGCGCGGGCGGCCGGCAGGGTCAGCCCGGCGGCGTGCAGCAGCCCTTCGACGCGTACCCGCTCGATCTCCCGGTCGACGCCGTCCAGTTCGCCGAGATGCTCGGCGATGCCGAGCGCGTGGCAGGCGGCGCGCAGCCGTTCGTCGTACGCCTCGATGACCGCGCCGTGCCACACCACACTGCGGTCGGCGGCGGCGAGCCGGTGGCCGCCGAGGCGGCGCAGGTCGGTGGCGAGCTGTTCCAGCGGACGGCGGCCGCCCTTGTCGAACTCGGTGAGGTCGATGTCGCGGGTCAGCGCCTCGGCCTCGATGGCCCGGTCGAGCCGCGCGATGGTACGGCGTTCCCGACGCTGCTCCCGCCACTCGGCCCAACCGCAGGCGACCCGATCGATGATCTCGTCTGCGCAGAACAGCAGCGCGAGCAGGGCGGGCAGGCAGCAGACGGCGAGGATCGCCAGAGCCAGCAGCAGTCCCTGCCCCACTTCCACACATCGAAGCTAAGCCCTGCCGCACCGGCCCGCCACCCGTTTGGGTAATCGGGCCGGTACGACCGGCTATCGGGGCTACTTGGCGCCGGGTGACACCACGTAGAAGCGGGGCATCGGCAGCATCCGCAGCCGAAGCCGGGCACCGGAGCGGCGCAGTTGCCAGGCGAGCGCCAGCAGCGCGGCGGTCAGCGAGATCAGGCCGCCGGCCCAGATGCTCGCGCCCGCACCGTACGTCTCGGCCACCCAGCCGATCACCGGGGCGCCGACCGGGTTGGTGCCCAGGAACACCAGCACCCACAGCGCCATCACCCGTCCCCGGAAGGACGCGTCGACACCGAGCTGCACCCGCTGGTTTGCCGCCTGGGCGAAGTAGACCATGAAGAACCCGGCGGGCAGGAGCAGCGTCACCACCAGCCAGTACGCCGGGGCGAGCCCGACCAGCGTGCCGAAGGCGGCGCAGCCGATCGCGGCGCCGAGCACCAGCCAGACCGAGGGGCGGCTACGCCGGCCGGTGCCAGCCAGCGCGCCGACCAGCGCTCCGACCGCGAGCGCGGTGCTGAACAGGCCGAACGAGGCGGCGCCGGTGTTGAACACGGTCTTCGCGAGCGCGGCGAGGGTGAGCTGGAAGTTGAACAGGCTCATCCCGATCACCGACATGAGGACCATCGGCAGCAGGATGTCCGGCCGCCGCGCCACGTACCGGAGGCCGTCGACCACCCGGGCCTGGTCCCGCTCGCCGGTCGGCGGCAGGTCCTTGCGGTACAGCTCCTCGGTACGCATCCGGACCACGTTCACCAGCGGGGCGATCGAGCTGAGCGCGGTGACCAGGAAGACCGGGCCGACGTCGACGGCGGCGATGGCCAGGCCGGCGACGGCCGGGCCGACGATCCGGGCGGAGTTGAACACCGCCGCGTTGAGCGAGAGCGCGTTCGGCAGCAGCGACATGCCGACCAGCTCGGAGACGAACGCCTGGCGCACCGGCGTCTCGACCGCGTTGGCGACGCCGAGCAGGGCGGCGAACGTGAAGACGTGCCAGAGCTGCACCAGGCCGGTGAGGACCAGGGCGCTCATGGCGAGCGCCAGCACGGTCCAGAACGCGTTGGCGACGAAGAGCAGCATCCGCTTGTCGTAGCGGTCGGCGAGCCGGCCGGACAGCAGCGTGAGCAGGAGTACGGGGGTGAACTGCAACGCGGTGACCACGCCGAGGGCGGTCGCGGAGTTGTCGCTGAGCTCGAGGACGAGCCAGTCCTGGGCGATGAACATCATCCAGACGCCGATCAGTTTGACCAGCTGTCCGGTGGCGAAGAGTCGGTAGTTACGGACTCGTAGGGACTGGAACATCGTGCTCAGCTTGGCCTGCACTCTAGGTGCGCCTCCTCGCGTCGGTACGTTTCATCCACGAGTGACGAAGCGAACCGCGGGCGGCGGTGTCAGGCGCGAGCGATGCCCTGGAGGATCTCCGCGGCACGCCGTAGCGTGTCGCGTTCGTCCTCGGTCAGTGCGGCCAGCCGGTTGGCCAGCCATTCGTTCCGGGCCCGCTCGAACTGGTCGAGCACGGCCCTTCCCCCTTCGGTAGCCGCCAGTATGACCTGCCGTCCGTCGGTCGGATGGGGAGTCCGCTGCACGAGGCCGCGTTCCTCCAACTTCGCGACGATCTTCGTCATCGTGGGTGGCTGCACCCGTTCGACATCGGCCAGTTCCCGTGGCGTGAGGGCGCCCGCCAGCTTGAGGCTGGTGAGCGCCGACAGCTGGGTGACCGTGAGGTCGCCGACCGGCCGGGCTTGTCGGACCCGCCGGTTGAGCCGGGTGATCGCATCTCGCAACTGAGGGGCCAGTTGCGCCGGTGGCACGCGTTTCGCCGTCACCGTCCGCTCCGTCACAACTAGTTAGCTTAACTAATGAGCCTGGCTAACGACATGCGTTATGACCAGGCTCACCAGCGTCAGAGCAACACGGACTCGACGGGCCCGCGCAGGAAGTACACGACGAACAGCACGGCGACCCCGTACAGCAGGGGGTGGACCTCGCGGGCCTTGCCCTTCGCCACCTTCAGCAGCACGAAGCTGATCACGCCGGCCCCGATGCCGTTCGAGATCGAGTAGGTGAACGGCATCAGCGCGATGGTGAGGAACGCCGGGATGGCGATCTCGTAGTCGGTCCAGTCGATCGTGCGGACCGCCGTCATCATCAGGAAGCCGACCACCACCAGCGCCGTCGACGCGGCCTCGAACGGCACGATCAGCGACAGCGGCGCCAGGAACATGGCGAGCAGGAACAACACGCCGGTGACCAGGTTGGCCACGCCGGTCCGGGCGCCCTCCGCGACGCCTGCGGCGCTCTCGATGTACGAGGTGTTGCTGGACACCGAGGCCGCGCCACCAGCGGCGGCGGCGATCGAGTCGACGAGCAGGATCTCCTTGGCCTTCGGCGGGGTGCCCGTCTCGTCGAGCATGTCCCCTTCCTGACCGATCGCGACCATCGTGCCCATGGTGTCGAAGAAGTCCGTGATCAGCAGGGTGAAGATGAACATCAGCGGCACCAGCCAGCCGACCCGGCTCCACGAGTTCAGCACGTTGAACTGACCCAGCAACGACAGGTCGGGCACGTCCACGATCTGCTTCGGCAGCTCGGGAACGTTCAGCGACCAGCCCTTCGGGTTCGGCTTGCCGTCGACGAAGGACGGGCCGACCTTGGCGACCGCCTCGACCACGATGGCCAGCACGGTGGAGGCCAGGATGCCGATCAGGATCGCGCCCCGGACCCGGCGCACCACGAGCACCAGGGTGATCAGCAGGCCGACCACGAAGACGAGCATCGGCCAGCTGACGATCTTGCCGTTGATGCCCAGCCCGACCGGCACCGTCGAGTTCGCCGCGTCCGGCACCCGCCTGACGAAACCGGCGTCGACCAGGCCGATGATGGTCAGGAACAGACCGATGCCGACACCGATCGCGGTCTTGAGCTGCGTCGGCACCGAGCGGAACACCGCGGTACGCAGCCCGGTGAGCACCAGGATGCCGATCAGCACACCCTCGATGACCACCAGGCCCATCGCGTCCGCCCAGGTCATCTGCGGCGCGATCTCGTACGCCACGAGCGCGTTCACGCCCAGGCCGGCGGCGAGCGCGATCGGGAACCGGGCCACCACGCCCATCAGGATCGTCATCAGGCCGGCGACCAGGGCGGTCGCCGCGGCGAGCGCCGGAATGGCGAGCGAACGCCCGTCACCGTCCTTCCCGCTGCCCAGGATCAGCGGGTTCAACACCACGATGTACGCCATCGTGAAGAACGTGGCGAGGCCGCCTCGGATCTCACGGCTCAGCGTCGACCCGCGAGCCGAGATCAGGAAGAAGCGGTCGAAGGCGTTTCGTGGGTGCGCGGGATCGGGCGGCGTGCCGTGATCCGGCGGCGGAGCAATGGACATCGGGTCCTCATCTAGGTCATCGACTGGATTTTGTCGCGCGCATCGTCCCAGATCACCCGCCTGGCAGGGAAGAACGATCACGTACGCTGGGCCAGTGTCACAGGAGCAACAGCCGCGGCCGGAGCCGCTCGACCCGCCGATGGTGCCGTTCGCCGTCGCCGGGCTGATCGCCTGGGCGGTGGCCGGCCTGGTGCTACTGATCTTCTTCCGGGACTGGCTCACCGAATCCGGGCGTCAGAACTGGCTCTGGACCTGCCTCGCCGGTTTCCTGTGGGGCTTTCCCGGCCTGGCGGTGATGATGCGGCACGACGCCAACCGGCGCCGCCGACGCGCTGCCGCCGGGCGGCGGCAGCACTGACCGATCAGGGGTGGCCGTACGGCTCCGCCGGCTCGGCCGCCTCCACCGAGCCCGGGGCCCGGCTGACAGTCATCGACTCGACCGCGCTGTCGTCGTAGACGGTGGGCAGTTCGTCGACTGGCGTCTCCGGCGTTTCCACAAGCGTCTCGGAGTGCGCGCCGCACCCGTGGTCGGCGCTCACCACCCGGCCGTCGTCCGGGGCGTAGAAGTTGCCGCAGGCGCCGAAGGCCAGGCGCAGCGAACCGGCCAGCGGCAGGTAGAAGCCGCAGGTGCCGCAGCGGGCGGCGGCCGGCGCGGCGACCGAGATCGCGGCGTCCGGGCCGTGGTCACCGTCGTACCAGCGCTGGGCGGCCTCGGCACGGCCCTCCCGGGACAGCACCCGGGGCCGGCCCAGGCCCAGCTCCCAGGCGGTCTCCTCCACTGCCGGATCGTCGGAGAGCAGGTAGCCGGGGGCGAGCCGCTCGTCGTCGGCCGGGGTGGGCAGCAGGTCACCCGGGCCCAGGTCGCCCGGCTTGAGCCGCTCCTGCCACGGCAGCCAGCCCGGGGCGAGCAGCGCGTCCGGGCCCGGTAGCAGCACCGTCTCGCAGACGGTGACGTGCCGGCTGCGCGGCACCCGGGTCACCGTGACGGCCCAGCGCCAGCCGCGGTAACCGGCCATCCGGCACTCGAAGTAGTGGGTGACGACCCGATCGCCCTCGGCGACCGCCTGGAGATGGTCGCCGATGTCGGTGGGCTCCACCTCGGTGATCGCGTCGCGGGCCACCTCGACGGCGGCGGCGCAGACCTGGTCGAGCCGGGGAGCGCGGGCGGAGGCGGGCCTGGTCACCGGACCATTGTTCCCCATGCCCGTCCACGGGCGACAGGCACTCCCCGGAGTCATTCTCTCCGGGTGATGCGGCGCACGTGGAGCGGATGGGCGAGGATGGGACGCATGGCGCTGTCCTCCCGCTCCGGCCGCTCCTTTCTCGGGCGGACCGTCGGCACCGGCATCCGCGCCACCCGGCTGCTGCTGCGGGGCTCGCTGCACGGTGGGCGCTGGATGACCCGGCGGGCCGGCACCGCCCGGGCCCGCAGCGCGGGCAACGAGGTGGGCATGGTCCGCCTGTTCGACCTGCACGCGCTCTCCTGCGCCGGTGACACGCTCATCGCGATCGGCCTGGCCGGGACGATCTTCTTCGACGTGCCGCTGGGCGAGGCGCGCAACAAGGTGGCCCTCTACCTGCTGGTGACCATGGTCCCGTTCGCCATGCTCGCCCCGGTGGTCGGCCCGCTGCTCGACCACTTCCGCCACGGCCGGCGGTACGCGCTCGCCACCACCATGCTCGGCCGGGCGTTCCTGGCGTGGCTGATCTCCGACTACATCGGCGGTTTCGGGCTCTACCCGGCGGCGTTCGGCGTGCTCGCGCTCTCCCGGGCATACGGTGTGGCCCGCTCGGCGGCGGTCCCCCGGCTGCTCCCCGAAGGGCTGGGGCTGTCCCAGGTAGGGGCGCGCGCGAGCGTCTACGGCACGGTGGCCGGCGCGCTCGTCGCGCCGATCGGGCTGGCCGCGTTCTGGTTCGGGCCGCAGTGGCCGCTGCGGGTCGCCTCGGTGATCTTCCTGATCGGCATGGTGATCTCGCTCCGGCTGCCGCCGAAGGCCGACTCCGAGCCGCCCGAGCGGATGCCGCACCCGCTGCGCGCGCTGCGCCGCCGCGACGGCGAGCGCCCGCTGGGCCGGGGCCGCCCCAGCGGACGGCTGGTGATCGCCACGCTGATCGGCGCGGCGGCGCTGCGCGGGCTCTACGGCTTCCTGCTGCTGTTCCTGGCCTTCGCGATCAAGGCCGGTGACCTGACCACCGACTTCTTCGGCCGCGACCTCGGCGCCCAGGGCGCGCTGGGCCTGGTCGGCGGCGCGCTGGCGGTAGGCACGTTCCTCGCCACCGCGCTCGGCACCCGGCTGCGCATCCACCGGCCGACAGCGCTCCAGTCGAGCGGCACGATAGTGGTGGCCGGTGTGGCGGTGCTCGCCGCGCTGAAGTTCTCGCTGCCGATGGTGGCGCTGCTCTGCCTGGTGGCCGCCATGATGAGCGGGATCGCCAAGCTTGCGGTGGACGCCTCGATCCAGGAACGCATCCCGGAGCGGCTGCGCGCCAGCTCGTTCGCGCACTCGGAGACCGCGCTGATGCTGGCGTTCGTGGCCGGCGGCGGGCTCGGGCTGGTGCCGTTCACCGGCCTGATCGGCGTGACGGTGGCCGCCGCGGTGGCCGCGCTGGTGGCCGTACGCGGCGTGCTCGTCGCCGGCAAGCTGCGCGGTGAGCACCTGGCCGGCCGGCCGCTCGGCGACGAGGAGCTGGCCGCGGAACAGGCGACCCGCGACGAGAAGACGGCCACCACCTCGCTCGACGACCCGGCGCCCACCTCACCGGCGCCCCAGCGCTCCGGCCCGCCGCCGGACGACGAGGGGCTGGCACCGCCCGGCTTCCACATCTACCGGCCGTCCTCCTCGGTGGGCGGTCCGGGCGGCGTCGAGGACACCGAGCGGCGTGATCCCCGGGGGCCGGTGGCGTGAGCGGTCTGCTCGTGGTCACTGCCGTGCCGGCAGAGGCCGAGGCGATCCGTGCCGGCCTCACCGCACCGGCAGCGCCGGACATGACGATGCCGCCGGACAGGACTGCATCGCCGGACGGGACGATGCCGCCGGACGTGACGGTGCTGCCCGTCGGGGTCGGCCCAGCCGTCGCCGGGGCCGCCACGGCACGGCTGCTGGCGCTGGCCGAGGCGGCCGGGCGACCGTACCGGGCGGTGGTCAGCGCCGGCATCGCCGGAGGGTTCGTCGGCCGGGTCGCGGTGGGCGGCACGGTGCTCGCCGACCGCAGCGTCGCCGCCGACCTCGGCGCCGAGTCGCCCGCCGGTTTCATCCCGGTCGAGGACCTGGGCATGCCCCCCGAGTTGCTGGGCGGCGGCCGGATCGTCGCCGCCGACCCGGGCCTGCTGGCCCGTCTGCGCGCCGCGCTGCCGGGGGCGACCGTCGGCACGGTGCTCACCGTCAGCACGGTGACCGGCACCGCCGCCAGCACGGCGGTGCTCGCCGAACGGCACCCGGACGCGGTGGCCGAGGCCATGGAGGGGTACGGCGTGGCGGTCGCCGCCGCCCAGGCCGCCGTGCCCTTCGCCGAGCTGCGGACCGTCTCCAACCCGATCGGCCCGCGCGACCGGAGCGCGTGGCGGATGCGGGAGGCGTTCGCCGCGCTCACCGCCGCGGCGGCCGCCCTCCACTGATCCCGTCCACCTGTGGATAACCCTGTGGAGAAGTCGTCGGGCTGGGGACGGCGGGCTCAGATCGTGATGACGACCTTGGCTCGTGCGTGCTCGGTTTCGAGGTAGCGGACTGCCTCGGGCACCTCGGGCAGCGAATACGTCCGGTCGACCGCAGGGGTGAGCTGGCCGGCCTCGGCGTGCTCGCGCAGCACGTCGAGGTGCGCCCGGCCGGGTGAGGTGGCGAGGACGACGACGCGCTGGCTGATGACCGGCGCGACCAGCCGTCCCCGCGCCAGCAGCCCGATCGGGCCGAGAAGGCTGCCGCCCCGGTAGACGCCACCACCGGAGAGCACGAGCGTCCCGCCCGGCGTGAGCGCCCGCCGCAACGCGGTCAGGGAGCGGTTGCCGACCAGGTCGAACACCACGTCGTGGCGGCGCCCGTCGCGGGTGAAGTCGTCGTGGGTGTAGTCGACCACGTGGTCGGCGCCCAGGGAGCGGACCAGCGCGACGTTGCGGGTGCGGCACACGCCTGTCACCGTCGCGCCGAGCGCCTTCGCCAACTGCACGGCGAGCGTGCCGACGCCGCCGGAGGCACCGTTGATCAGGACGCGGTGGCCGGGCCGGACCCGCCCGGCGTCGCGCAGGCCCTGGAGCGCGGTGACGCCTGCCAGCGGCAGTGCCGCCGCCTGCGCCGGGGTCAGGTTCGCCGGCCGCGGCGCGACCAGGTGCTCGGGCACGCACACGTACTCGGCGAACGCGCCGTCGGCCTCGCCGAGGTCGCCGAAGACGGCGTCGCCGGGGCGTACCTGCCGCACCTGGGCGCCGACGGCCTCGACCCGGCCCGCGAAGTCGCGGCCCCGGATGCGGGCCCGGGGCCGCGCGAGGCCGAGCGCCAGCCGCGACAGCCGGGGGTCGCCGCGCATGACGTGCCAGTCGTACGCGTTCAGCGCGGCTGCCTCGACCCGGACGAGGACGTCGCCGGGGCCGGGCGCGGGCGTCTCGACGTCGGCGAGCACGAGTGTCTCCGGTGGGCCGTACCGGTCCTGGACGATCGCCTTCATGTCGCCACTCCCTCCCAGGTGTACGGCGTACACCATGATGGCACAAGGCTAGGTGTACGCCGTACACCAGTCAAGGCGGTTACTGTGTCAACGGCCTTCGGGAGGACTGGGGACGACATGGCGGAGCAGGCGGAGACGGCACGAAGGGCACCCCTGACCAGGGATCGCGTCCTGCGTACCGCCGTCGTGCTCGCCGACCGGACCGGCATCGAGTCGCTGAGCATGCGCAACCTCGCGCAGGACCTCGGCGTCGTGCCGATGGCCCTCTACAAGCACGTCGCCAACAAGGACGAACTGCTCGACGGCATGATCGACATCGTCGTCGCGGAGATCGACCCGCCAGCGCCCGGCGACTGGAAGCAGGCGATCCGCCGGCGCATCCTGTCGGCGCGGCAGATGCTGCTCCGCCACCCCTGGGCGTCGCTGGCGATCGAGTCCCGGACCACGCCCACCCCGGCCGTCCTGGCCTACCTCGACTCGACAGTCGGCGCGCTGCGGGCCGGCGGTTTCTCCACCGACCTGGCCCACCACGTCATGCACGCGCTGGGCAGCCGGGTCCTGGGCTTCAGCCAGGAACTGTTCGACACCTCCCGGCAGGCCGGGCGATCCGGCGCGACCAGCGCCGGCACACCGGCGGACCTGCCGCCGGAGGTGGCCGCCCGGTTCCCGCACCTCGCCGCCATCGCCACCGCCGCGTCCCACGACGACGACTCGGTGGTCGGGCCGGGCTGCGACGACCAGTTCGAGTTCGAGTTCGCCCTGGACCTGCTGCTCGACGGCATCGAGCGGCTGCACCGGACCGGCTGGACGTCACACCGGACGGGGTGACGGGCCGCCCGGCCGCCGGGGTTACGGTGGGACCGTGGCGCTCTCCCTGGCGATCTCCCCCTGCCCCAACGACACGTTCGTCTTCGACGCCCTGGTGCACGGCCGGGTGCCGGGCGCCCCGCCGGTCGAGGTGACCTACGCGGACGTGGACGTCACGAACACCGCCGCCCAGCGGGGGGCGTTCGACCTGGTGAAGGTCAGCTACGCGGCGCTGCCCTGGCTGCTGGAGGACTACCACCTGCTGCCCTGCGGCGGCGCGCTCGGGCGGGGCTGCGGCCCGCTGGTGCTGACCCGTGGCGACCGGACCGACCTGTCCGGCGCGACGGTGGCGGTGCCCGGCGAGCGGACCACTGCGTACCTGCTGTTCCGGCTCTGGGCGGCCGACCAGGCACCGGCGCGCATCGAGGTGGTGCCGTTCCACGAGATCATGCCGGGTGTGGCCGCCGGCCGGTACGACGCCGGCCTGGTCATCCACGAGGCGCGCTTCACCTACCCGCGGCACGGGTTGACCGCGCTCGTCGACCTGGGCGAGTGGTGGGAGGGCGACACCGGGCTGCCGATCCCGCTCGGCGCGATCCTGGCCCGGCGGGGCGCCGTCGACCCGGTCGAGGCCACCGCCTGGATCCGCGAGTCGGTACGCCAGGCGTGGGCCGACCCGGAGGCCAGCCGGGAGTACGTCCTCGCGCACGCCCAGGAGATGGAGCCCGACGTGGTGGACCGGCACATCGGCCTCTACGTCAACGAGTTCACCGCCGACCTGGGTGAGGCCGGCTTCGCCGCCGTGGAGGCGCTGCTGGGCCGGGCCGCCGACGCCGGGCTCGTCCCTCAGACCTCCAGCTCGCGCGCCACCGCGTGGACCAGCTGAGCGATCTTCTGGGAGGTCTTCCGGTCCGGGAAGCGACCCCGGCGCAGGTCCGGCTGGACCTTCGCCTCCAGCACCTTGATCATGTCTTCCACCAGGCCGTGGAGTTCCTCGGCCGGCCGGCGGCGCAGCTCCGCCACGGACGGCGGCGCCTCCAGCAGCTTGACCCCCATCGCCTGGGCGCCCCGCCGGCTGTCGACCACGCTGAAATCGACCCGCTGGCCACCCTTCAGGTCGGCGACACCCGCCGGTAGCGCGCCCTTCGGCAGGAACACGTCGCCACCCTCGTCACTGGTGACGAACCCGTACCCCTTGGCGGCGTCGTACCACTTCACTCGACCCGTCGGCACCTGTTGAACCCCGCTCCACTCGAACCGTCTACCCCTCCAAGGCTAGCCCGATGATCCGGTCCAGCGCCCTCGGGAATTCGACGAGATCATCAAGCACCAGATACGCCCCGGCCTCGGCCAGCTCGTCGGCCGAGCAGGGGCCGGTCGCCACTGCCACGCCCGGGATTCCCGCGGCCCGCGCGGCGGCCATGTCGGCCACGTGGTCGCCCACGTAGAGCGTGGCGCCGTGCTCGCGCAACGCGACCGCCTTCTGCTCCGCGAACACGTCCCCGGCCAGCTCGTCCACCGGCAGGCCGAGATGGTCCAGGTGCAGCTTCGCCAGCCGGCCGATCTTCGCGGTCACCACCATCGTCCGGCCGCCGCGCTCGTGCACCGCGCGCAGCGCGGCCTCGGCACCCGGCATCGGCACGGTCGGAGTGATCGCGTACGCCGGATACAGCTCCCGGTAGTGCGTCACCGCCTCCTCGACGCGCTCCGGCGGGAACCAGTGCGCCAGCTCGGTACGCAGCGGCGGGCCCAGCCGGGAGACGGCCAGTTCCCCGTCCACATGCACGCCCGTGCGCGCGGTCAGCGCCCGGAACGCGGCGGCGATCCCGGGGCGGGAGTCGACCAGTGTCATGTCGAGGTCGAAGCCGACCATCAGCGGAGGCATGCCGAGAACCTACCCAGCGGGCTAGCGTGGTACGACGATGACCACCTCACTCGCCGACCACCTGCGGGCCCTCCCCGACGAGTCCCTGGCCGCCCTGCTCCAACTGCGGCCGGACCTCGTCGTGCCGGTGCCGGCCGACGTGTCCGCCCTCGCCCTGCGCGCCCAGTCCCGGGTCTCCGTGGCCCGGGCGCTCGACGGGCTGGACCAGTTCACCCTCCAGATCCTCGACGCCGCCCGGCTCACCCGCGATCCCGAGGGCACCACCTCCACCGACCAGATCCTGGCCATGGCCACCGCCGGGCCGCACCCGCCCGCACCCACGGCGGTCCGCGCCGCCGTCGACCGGCTCCGGGCCCGGTTCCTGCTGTACGGCCCCGAGCACGCCCTGTGCGTGGCCGGCGGCATCGACGAGGTGTCCCCGTACCCGGCGGGGCTGGGCCGACCGGCGGCGGAGCTGGACCCGCGCGCGGCGGCGCTCTGCGCGGACCCGGCGAAGCTGCGGCGGACGCTGCTGTCCGCGCCGCCCTCGGCCCGGGCGGTCCTGGACCGGCTCGCCGCCGGGCCGCCGGTCGGGACCGTGGCGCCCGGCGCGCTGGAGGCCCCCGCCACCGGCGCCGAGGACGTGCTCCCGCCCGACCTGGTCAACGGCGGCGCCCCGACCGGCTCGCCGATCCGCTGGCTGGTCGAGCACCGGCTGCTGGTCCGGATGTCCGGCGGCCGCAACGGCACCGTCGAGCTGCCCCGCGAGGTGGGGCTGGTGCTGCGCCGCGACGCCGGTCCGCTCGGGCCGCTGCGCACCAGCCCGCCGGTGGTGTCCGGCCCGGCGCGCGAGGTCAAGTCCGTCGACTCGGCCGGGGCCGGGCAGACCATGGAGGTGGTCCGGCACATCGAGGCGATGCTGGAGGCGCTGACCGCGGAACCCGCCCCGGTGCTGCGCTCCGGCGGCGTCGGCGTACGCGACCTGCGGCGGCTCGCCCGCGGTCTCGGGCTTGACGAGCCGACCACCGCGCTGCTGTTCGAGGTGGCGTACGCGGCGGGGCTGACCGGGGAGATGGAGCTGACCGGCGCGGCCACCACGCGGTACGGCGGTGACCAGCAGATCCTGCCCACCGGCGGGTACGAGGTGTGGCGCGCGGTGTCCCTGGCCCAGCGCTGGGACCAGCTCGCCCGCGCCTGGATGTCGATGCCCCGCCAGGCCGGCCTGATCGGGCAGCGCGACGACCGGGACCGGCCCATCTCGGTGCTCTCCGCCGAGGCGGAACGGGCCGGCGCGCCGGCCGCCCGGCGGGCCTTGCTCGCCGTGCTGGCCGACCTGCCGCCCGGCACCGCGCCGACCCCGGACGAGGTGCTGGAGCTGCTGGACTGGCGCGCGCCCCGGCGGGCCCGGGGGCGGGAGGCGACGCACCGGGAGGTGCTCGCCGAGGCGGCCACGCTGGGCGTGACCGGGCTCGGCGCGCTCACCTCGTACGGGCGGCTGCTGCTCGCCGAGCTGACCGAGGCCGACGAGCGCGGTGACGACCCGCTCGGGCTGCGCTCCGACGCCGAGTCGGGCGACGCGTCGACGACGGTACGGGCGCTGGACGCGCTGCTGCCCGCCCCGGTCGACCACGTCCTGGTGCAGGCCGACCTGACGGTGGTGGTGCCCGGCCCGCCCGACCCGGCGCTCGCCGCCGAACTGGACGTGGTGGCCGAGCACGAGTCGGCGGGCGGCGCCAGCGTGCACCGGGTCACCACGGCGAGCATCAGGCGGGCGCTGGACGCCGGCTACACGGCCGACGACCTGCACGCGCTGTTCCGCCGCCGCTCGCGCACCCCGGTGCCGCAGGGCCTGACCTACCTGGTCGACGACGCGGCCCGCAAGCACGGTGGGCTGCGCGTCGGGTCGGCCGGGGCATACGTGCGCAGCGACGACGAGGCGCTGCTCAGCGAGGTCCAGGCGGACCGGCGACTGGAGCCGCTGGCGTTCCGCCGGCTCGCGCCCACGGTGCTGGTCACCCCGTACCAGGTCAACCGGATGCTCACCGCGTTGCGCGACGCCGGGTACGCTCCGGTGCCCGAGGACGCCAGCGGAGCGATGGTGCTGGCACGCCCGAAGACCCGGCGGGCGCCGGCCCGTACCGCGATCGGTCGTGCGGTCGACCCGCTCGCCACGCCGAAGCTGCCGATGCCCCGCCTGCTCGGCGTGGTGGAGCAGATCCGCCGGGGCGAGGCGGCGGCCCGGGCCGCGCGGCGGGCCCCGGCTGTGGTCCGGGGCGGCCCGGCGGCGGCCGGTCCGACGCCGGTGTCCGGGCACGGCGACGCCCTGGCGGTGCTCCAGCAGGCGGTACGGGACAAGGCGCTGGTCTGGGTGGGCTACGTCGACGCGCACGGGGCGACCGCGTCCCGGCTGGTCCGGCCGGTGTCGATCGGTGCCGGCTACCTGCGCGCCGAGGACGACCGGACGGAGATGCTGCACACGTTCGCCCTGCACCGGATCACAGCGGCGGTGCTGGAGGAGTGAGCTACTCCCCGTTGCGGCGCAGCGTGCCGATCACCGACACGGCCAGCAGCAACGCGAACGCGGTGCCGGCCGCCTCACCCACCGAGTCGACGAAGCCCTGCTGCTGCACCAGCAGCCCGAACAGGAACCAGCCGAACACCCCCGCCGCGGCCGCCGCGTAGGCGAGCACCACCGCCGTGGGCACCTCCTGCTGCCGCGCCCGTTCGTCCTCGGGAAGCACGTCCTGGTCAACGGTCATGGCAGTCCCTCCCCGTCCCGGCATGGACCCGGCTTCCAGGGTTACACCAACCGGACCGCGCGGACAGGGGTTAAAACCCTGATCCGGGCGGTCCGGACACGGGTAGGGCGGGCGCGGGCCGGTTCGGGTGCCGGGGCGGCGTGCTCAGGTGCCGGGGCGGCGGCCGATCACGACCACGCGGGTGCCGACCGAACCCAGCTCCCAGAGGCGTACCGCGTCGCGGTGCAGCAGGTTCACGCAGCCGTGCGAGCCGATCGCGCCGTTGTGCAGGTAGGTGGTGGTCTCGTGGAAGCCGATCCCGCCGTTGAACTGCTGCCAGTACGGCAGCCACACCTCGTACGGGTTGGACCACTCGCGCGGGTTCTTCCGCCCCACCGAGTACGTGCCGGCCGGGGTGGCGTAGCCGGACATGCCGGTGCGGGTCACTGTCGGGCCCATCACCACCTCGCCGCCGCGCATCGCCCAGACCGTCTGCCGGGTCAGGTCGACGCAGAACGTCAGCCGGGAACCGGCCTTGCACCGCGCGGTGTCGGTGGCGGCCAGCCGCTTCGCCACGTCGTACGTGGTGGGGCCGGCGCGACCCGAGGACGGGCTGATGCCGTACCGGACCTGGAACTTCTTGATCGCGGCGCAGTCGGCGGCGGACTGCTCGCCGTCCACGGTCAGCGTCCCGAAGCCGCCCAGCCGGGTCAGGTACGTCTCCACGGCCCGCTGGTGCTCGCCCTGCGGGCACCCGGCGGACGCGCTCGGCTTCGGCTTGGGTTTCGTCGTCTTCGTCGCCTCCGGCGATCGGGAGGGTTTCGGCGAGGCCGTCCGGCTCGGCTGCGCCGACGGGGACGTGACCGGCTGCTCCGGCGTGGGCGACGCGCTCGCCCCCGATGCTCCCTCCGTCAGCCCGACCGGGCCGGGGGTGCTCCCCCCGGCGCCGTCCGCCTGCGGATCGAGCGCGCAGGCGCCGACACCGACCAGCACGACCACCGCCAGGGCGGTGACCCGGGCGAGAAACCGGACACGCTGCATGGGCCCTCCCTGGACAGTCGTCCCGCTTGCTAGACGTGTGGGACGAGTATGACGTTGCCTGTCCAGCCGGACTTTTTTACGCAGCCCTCCGGCGTGCAACACTGGTTGGTCGGCCTCCGGCAGGTCAGCCGGGGTGCGGCGGGGTTCCGGGCAGCGGGGTTCCGGGCGATGCGAGAGGACGCTGGCGTGAGCGGTGGACCACTGATCGTGCAGTCGGACAAGACGCTCCTACTGGAGATCGACCACCCCGACGCGCAGGCGTGCCGGATGGCCATCGCGCCCTTCGCCGAGCTGGAACGCTCCCCCGAGCACGTGCACACGTACCGGCTGACGCCGCTGGGTCTGTGGAACGCGCGGGCCGCCGGCCACGACGCCGAGGGCGTGGTCGACTCGCTGATCAAGTACTCCCGCTACCCGGTGCCGCACGCGCTGCTGGTCGACGTGGCCGAGACGATGGACCGGTACGGCCGGCTCCAGCTCGCCAACGACCCGGTGCACGGCCTGGTGCTGCGCGCGCTGGACCGGGTGGTGCTGATCGAGGTCGCCAAGAGCAAGAAGCTCGCCGGCATGCTCGGCGCGAAGCTCGACGACGACACCATCGCGGTGCACCCGTCCGAGCGGGGCCGGCTCAAGCAGGCGCTGCTCAAGCTGGGCTGGCCGGCCGAGGACCTGGCCGGGTACGTGGACGGCGAGGCGCACCCGATCGAGCTGGCCGAGGCCGGCAAGGACGGCGGCAAGCCGTGGACGCTGCGGTCGTACCAGCGGGAAGCCGTCGAGGCGTTCTGGGCCGGCGGCTCCGGCGTGGTGGTGCTGCCCTGTGGCGCCGGCAAGACGCTGGTCGGCGCGGCGGCCATGGCCGAGGCGAAGGCGACCACGCTGATCCTGGTCACCAACACCGTGGCGGGCCGCCAGTGGAAGCGGGAGCTGATCGCCCGCACGTCGCTGACCGAGGAGGAGATCGGCGAGTACTCGGGCGAGCGCAAGGAGATCCGCCCGGTCACCATCGCCACGTACCAGGTGCTCACCTCGCGGCGCGGCGGCGCGTTCACCCACCTGGACCTGTTCGGCGCCCGCGACTGGGGCCTGGTCGTCTACGACGAGGTGCACCTGCTGCCCGCGCCGATCTTCCGCTTCACGGCGGACCTCCAGGCCCGTCGCCGGCTCGGCCTCACCGCGACTCTGGTACGCGAGGACGGCCGCGAGGGCGACGTGTTCAGCCTGATCGGCCCGAAGCGGTACGACGCGCCGTGGAAGGACATCGAGCAGCAGGGCTGGATCGCACCGGCGGAGTGCACCGAGGTACGGGTGACGCTCACCGACGCGGAGAGGCTGGCGTACGCGACGGCGGAGGCCGAGGAGCGCTACCGGATGGCGGCGACCGCTCGCACGAAGCTGCCTGTGGTGCGGGCGCTGGTGGAGCGGCACCCGTCCGAGCAGGTCCTCGTCATCGGCGGGTTCCTCGACCAGCTGCACCAGCTCGGCGAATACCTGGACGCGCCGATCGTGCAGGGCTCCACCACGAACAAGGAACGCGAGCGGCTGTTCGACGCGTTCCGCTCCGGCTCGTTGCGGACCCTGGTGCTCTCGAAGGTCGGCAACTTCTCCATCGACCTGCCGGAGGCGGCTGTCGCGATCCAGGTGTCCGGCACGTTCGGCTCCCGCCAGGAGGAGGCGCAACGGCTCGGCCGGGTGCTGCGGCCGAAGGCCGACGGCCGGCAGGCGCACTTCTACACGGTGGTCTCCCGGGACACCATCGACACCGAGTACGCCGCGCACCGGCAGCGGTTCCTGGCCGAGCAGGGGTACGCGTACACGATCGTGGACGCCGACGACGTGCTCGGACCGTCGCTGCCGAGCGTCGACTGACCGGCGTGCCGGCCGGGCGGGCCGCCGTGCTGCGGCCCGCCCGGTCTCGCGGTCAGCCCTTGCCGCTGGCCCGGAACGCCACCCAGGCGTCGCTCATCCGGTCGGCCTGGCCCGGGGTGAACATGTTCATGCAGGAGTCCTGCGTGTAGTCCATGAAGTTGTGGATCGGGTCCAGCCCCGGCGCGGTGCAGGTGTCCGCCCCGATCGGGCAGTTGAACTGCGGCGCCGCCTCACGCGGCGTGTCGGCCACGAAGTCGCCGGACGCGGAGCAGCCGTGCGCGAACGTGTGCTCCAGCATCAGCCAGTGCCCGACCTCGTGCGTCAGCGTGTCGCCGAGCGCGTACTTGCCGGCCGTGCCGCCCGGCATCGACTCGTCCAGCATCACCACGCCGTCGATGTAGTCACGGCCGTTGTTGTAGCCCTTCGGGAAGTACGCCCAGCCGAGCAGCCCGTCACCGATGTTCGCCGCGTAGACGTTCAGCGTGCGGGAGTCGCCGGTGTAGAGCGCCTTCTTCATGTCCCGCTCGTTCTTGCCCGGCACCACTGTGTACCAGGCACTGTTGACGGTCCAGGTGGTGTCCACGAGCGAGAAGCGGAACGGCGTGTCCGACGCGTCCGCCGCCGTACGACCCGCGAACGAGTCGTTGAGCACCGTCATCTGCGCCGAGATGAGCGTGTTCCAGCGGGCCTTCTCGGCCGCGCTCAGCTCGTGGTCCGAGATCATGTGGAAGATCGTCGGCACGGTGACGCTGCCGTTGGCCAGGCGCGGCGCGTCCTTGATGACGCCGTACGCCTTGGCCTCGTTCGTCGAGTAGAGCGCGGGCTCCTTGGCGGTGGCGCCCTCGCGCACCCGGGCGGCGCTGTGGTTGCCGGCACCCGGCTCGCACTCGGCGACCACCGGGGAGGCGGCCACGGGTGCGGGCGTGGCGGAGGCTCCCCCGGCGGTCAGGAAGGTGGCGGCGGCAGCGACGAGCACCGCCAGGTGGATTGTCGGTTTCCTGTGCATCGTTGCACCTTTCGAGAGGCATGAAAGGAGTACGACGCGGGGTTGTCAAAGCTGCGGATCGATGACGTCGTCGTCCCGCCATAAGACCACGTCAATGGGCATCGGCAACAGTCCCCGGCGGGTCCGTCGACGTCACGGCGTCGGTGATCACCCGCGCGACGCACTCGTAGTCGCGTACCAGCGGCCCGACCAGCGCACGGTCCGGCTCGAACGCGGCGACCAGCCCGCGTACCAGATCCCTGAACCGGTCGTCCGGGCCGAGCCGCCGCCCCCGGTGCCGGCGCGCGACGCTGCGCCAGCGGCGCAGGCCGACGTCGGCGAGCCGTTCGCGGAGCTCCGGCGCGGGCACCGGGCAGCCGTTCGCCCACAGGTCGGCGAGGCCCCGCATGATCGCCGTCCGGGTCGGGTCAGTCATGCCGGTAGCGGGCGCGGCGGCCAAAATGTCCGAAGCCGAGCCGCCGGTACAGCCCGGCAGCCGGATTGTCGTCGTTGACGCAGAGCCACGCGGCGTCCGCGCCCCCGTCGGCGAGGCCGCGCAGCACACGAGCCACGAGGTAGGCGCCGACCCGACGACCGCGCCACCCGGGCACCACACCGACCTGGTCGATCCAGTCGTCGAGCACTGTGACGAAGCCGGCCGCCGCGCCGTCCGGACCACGCGCGAGCAGCGTCAGTTCCGGCCGGAAGTCCTCGTCGTCGCGCAGGTCGTCCAGCCACTCGTCGGCCTCCGGCTCCACGAAGCCGGGCCGGTCGGCGAACGAGGCGCGGTAGGTGGCGAACAACTCCCGCCCCAGCGTCGCCGGCTCCACAGTCACCCCGTCCGGCGCGGCGACCTCGGGCAGCGCGTCGAGGTCGTGCCGCAGCACCCACTCCAGGAACGTCCGCGTGTAGCCGCGTCTGGTGAGCAACTCCTCCGCGCCGACGTTCCACGTCTCCGTGGTGACCAGCAGGCCCGCGTCGCCGGCGTGCTTCTCGGCCCAGTCGAGCAACGCGCCGCCCAGCCCGCGCCCGCGCCACGCCGGGTGCACGAGTCCGGTGGCGGTGGCGGGCGTCCGCCCGGTGCCGACCCCGACGGCCGCGACCAGGTCGCCGCCGGACCAGGCGCCGTGGGTACGCGTCTGCAGCAGCCGCGCCCGCACCAACGGGGTACGCCCGAACAGCGGCAACCCGCCGTCAGCGACGAGGCACGCCCGCGCCAGGCCGGTCAGTGCTGGTAGGTCGTCCTCGCCGAACTCCCGCCAGACCAGCGCACCCGTCCCGTCCACGCCCACTCCCGTCGCCCGCCCCACCCGGCCGCCACGCTCCACCGAGGCAGTAGGCCCCACCCCCTCCCCCACGGTCAACCAGATTCCCCACCCGCCCTCACCCGGCCCGCCCCACCCGCCCCGCCCCACCCGCCCCGCCGATCTTGGAGTTATGGCGCCTCCAATGTCGACTTCGCGGCTTTTGCAAGGTGCCACAACTCCAAGATCGCCGCGATTCGTCAACGGCCGCCCGCCGCCGGCCCGGGATCCGCCGAGATCTTGGTACGGCCCCGCCCCCATAGGGGCCCCCATGAGGACGCCCTCGTACCAAGATCTACCTCGGCCGGGGTCCTGGAGACGCGGCAGTTCACTCCCTACTGCGTCGATCATGCAGTTGCCGCCCCGGCGAAAGCCCGCAAAACCGGCACCCGAGGGGCAGGAAGTGCAAGATCGACGGCGAAGGCAGGAGGGAGGGGCGGGCGGGCGGGTCAGGGAGTGGGGTTGGCGTGGATCTGGATCGTGGCGCCGGCGGACAAGGGGGCCAGCAGCCACCTCACGGGCTGCTCGTCCTCGGTCGGGTCCACCCGGAGGCGGTCGCCCGGACGCAGGTCGAGCTGGGTGGCGATCTCGGCGGCCAGGCGACGCCACGCGCCGAAGCTGGTGCCGTCCGGCGTCGCCGGGCCGGCCGGGTCCACCGCCGTGTAGTCCGGCGGGTCGGTGGGGTGCCGCAGCACCTCGGCCGACCAGTCCAGCCAGCCCGGCGGCACCTCGGCGAGCGGGCCCGGCCCGGTGCCCATCAGGTAGCGGTGCGTCCCCTCGGGCACGTCCTCCAGCCAGTCGTCGAGGCGTTCCGGCGTCACGAACACCGCGTCGTACGGCCGGTCCGCGCCGGGTTCGAGCACCGGCAGGCCGGCCAGCGCGCGAGGACGGAACGAGACCGTCAGACCGACCGACCAGGCGCCGATCAGCACCGCCGCGGTACGCCAGTGCGGCGGCAGCAGCACCGCCACCCGGTCACCGGGGCGCAGCCCGCACCCGTCGCGCAGCAGCCCGGCACTGCGGGCCGCCCACTGGCCCAGCTGCGGCCCGGTCAGCTCGGTGCGCTCGCCGGTGGCGTCGTCGAGGTAGGTCAGCAGCGGCGCGTCGGCCGCGACGGCGGGTGCGTGGGTGGCCATCTGATGCGCTCCTGTCTGACGGTCAGCTCACCCTAGCCGGGCAAGCCTGTCGATCAGGAGGCCGAACCGCCGGACGGTAGTCGCGCACCCGCCCGACCGGCGAGGACAAGCCACCGCGCCCAGCCGTCACGCACCCCGGCGGCCAGCCGTCACGACCGCCCGAGCCGGACGCGGTGGCGCACCCGGACGGCCAGGCGAGCCGAGCCGGCGCACACGCGGGCGACCAGGCCGGGCAGGGCACTCGGGACACACCGGACGCCGCAGCAGAGCACCGGCCATCGACTTTGGTCGCCGGCTCGGTCGTCCGACGGCCGTATCCGAGGGCCGGGTGGCTGCGCGACGGTTGCGGTCATGACGACCGAACCCCCGTGTCTGCGGCTGGTGCCGGTGATCGCGCTGCTGCTGATCGCCCCGTGGACGGCCGAGTGCTCCTGGGGCGGCTTCACCCTCATCGGCATGCCGTTCGTCGTGCTGGTGCTCGCCCCGATGTACGGCGGGGCCGCGCTGCTGATCCGCGAGACGGCCCGGCGGCTCGGGCTCGGCTGGCCGGGGATCGCGCTGCTCGCCGCCGCGTTCGGGGTGGTCCAGGCCGGCCTTGTCGACCAGTCCCTGTTCAATCCCGGGTTTCTCGACGACACCCAGTTCGCCGGCACCCGGGCCGCCGCGGAGGCCACGCTGGTGCCCGGCCTCGGGTTCAGCGCGAGGCAGGCAGTCGACTACGTGGGCAACCACGTGGTGCTGACCATCTGCGCGCCGATCGCGCTCGTCGAGTCGTACCTCGGTGCGGGCCGCCGGGCACGGCCCTGGCTGGGCCGGCCGGGGCTGGCCGTGGCGGCGCTGCTCTGGCTCGGCGGCAGCCTGCTGGTGTTCGCCGACGACGGTGGCCGCAAGAACTTCCTGGCCTCGCCGGTCCAGTTGGCGTTCGCCACCGGCGTGGCGCTGGCCCTGGTCGCCGTCGCCCTGCTCCGCCACCGGCACGCCGGGCCACCGCCCACCGCACCGACGCCCGGGCCGACGTCCACCCGGCCGACGCTCGCCGGACTACCGCCCGCCGGCCGACCGCACACCGAAGCCGGCCCGCCCCGGCCGCTCCGGCCCGCGCTTGTCGTGGCGGTGGCGTACGTGGGATCGACGATCGCCCCCGGCTGGCCGGGAGTCGTGCTCGCCCTCGCACTCGCCGGGATCGCCGCCGTCCTGCTGACGCGCTGGTCCCGCCGGCCCGGCTGGGGACAGCGGCACGTACTCGCCACCGGCTCGGCCGGCCTGGTCGTCGCGGCGGCGCTCGCGTACACCGTGCCGACCTATGCCCCGGCGACCCCGGCGGCGGCGCTGGTGGGTGACGTGGCGATCAGCGTGATCGTGCTGCTGCTGGTGGGCGGCGCGTGGTGGCGGATCACGGCAGCTCGGGTCCGCCGTCGAGCAGCGGGGCCAGCAGGTCGCCCTGCTTCTCCACCCGCTTGAGCACCTCGCCAGCTGTGTACGGCCGCGTCGACGGCCGCTTCCCCGCCGCCCCGGCCTCCACCTCGTCCCAGGTCAGCGGCGTGGACACCGAGGGCACCGACTGGGCCCGCAACGAGTACGGCGCCACTGTCGTCTTCGCCGCGTTGTTCTGACTCCAGTCGATGAAGACCTTGCCGGGGCGCAGGTTCTTCGCCATCTTCGAGACGATCAGCTTCGGGTGTGCCTGCTCCAGCTCCTGCGCGATCCGCTTGGCGTAGTCGGAGACGAGTTCGGCGTCCTGCGTGCCGGCGATCGGGCAGCAGAGCTGCATGCCCTTCTTCCCCGACGTCTTCGGGAACGAGGAAATCCCGTCGTCGGCCAGCCGGTCGCGCATCAGCAGCGCCACCCGGCAGCACTGCTTGAGCGCGGCCGGGGCGCCCGGGTCCAGGTCGACGACCATCATGTCCGGGTGCGCGCCGATCTTCCACTGCGGAGTGTGCAGCTCCAGCGCGGCCAGGTTGGCCAGCCACACCAGCGTGGGCAGCTCGTCGCAGACCACGTAGTCGATGGTCTCCCGCCCCTTCGTCGAGCCGGGCGCGGGCAGGTTCTCGGTGCGTACCCAGGCGGGGGTCGCGGCGGGGGCGTTCTTCTCGAAGAACGAGCCGCCGTCGACGCCGTTGGGGAAACGGATCCGGGTCAGCGCGCGGTCGCGCAGGTGCGGCAGCAGCACCGGGGCGATCCGGGTGTAGTAGTCGATCACCTCGCCCTTGGTGAAGCCGGCCTTCGGGAACAGCACCTTGTCCAGGTTGGACAACTCCAGTGAGCGCCCCTCGACCTCGACCTTGAGCCGGTCAGCCGGCATCGTCGACCTCCTCGGGCGGCTTGTCGGGGCGCAGGCGCAGGATACGCGGGAAGCGCAGCCGGCCGTCCGGCGTGCGCTGGCCGTACTTGACCTCCACCACGATCCGGGGAGTTACCCAGATCGCGCCCCGGGCATCCTCGCGCGGCACGCCGGCCGCGAACGGCGACGCGGTGGCGCGCAGCGGTTCCAGTTCGCGCAGCAGTTCCCGTTCGATGGCCGCGCCGATCCCGCCGCCGACGCGTCCCCGGTAGATCAGCCGCCCGTCCGGGCCGGGCACGCCGACCAGCAGCCCGCCGACGCGCCGGGCGCCGGGCCGCCAGCCGCCGACCACGAAGTCGGCGGTCACCTCCAGCTTGACCTTCACCCAGTCCGGCGAGCGCACGCCGGGCCGGTAGAGCGAGTCGACCCGCTTGGCCATCACCCCCTCCAGCCCGTGCTCGCCGGCCGCCGCGTAGGTGGCCGGGCCGTCGGTGAAGACCGGCGGCACCGCCCACCGGGCGGCGCCGAGCCCGAGCGACTCCAGCGCCGCCCGCCGCTCCCGCCACGGCCGGGCGGTCAGGTCGACGCCGTCGAGCCGCAGCAGGTCGAAGATCATGTACGTGACCGGCACGGTCGCCGCCAGCCGCGCCGCCTTCACCGGGTTGCGTACGTGCATCCGCTCGGCGAGCGCGGTGAACGAGGGCTGCCCGTCGGTGAAGAGGACCACCTCGCCGTCGAGCAGCGCGTCGTCCACCTGCTCGGCCAGGTTGAGCAGTTCCGGGTACGCGGTGGTGATCTCGACGCCGGAGCGGGCGTAGAAGTGCCTGTCGCCGCGGGAGATGTCGGCGAGCGCGCGTACGCCGTCCCACTTGAACTCGTACGACCAAGCGGCGCCGGCCGGGAGCTGCCCGGTCGTCGCGAGCATCGGCTTCAACGGCGCGCCGGGCACCTCTCGACTGTAGTTGCGCACGGAAGCGCGTGCGTCTCGTTCGATCGTTTGCGATTCTGGTGGTCAACCGGGGAGAGGAGCGCGGGAATGCGGGCGATCTGGAAAGGAGCGGTCTCGTTCGGCCTGGTGTCGATCGGGGTGAAGGTCTACTCGGCCACCGAGGAGAAGGACATCCGTTTCCACCAGGTGCACCGTGAGGACGGCGGCCGGATCCGCTACAAGCGCACCTGCTCGGTCTGCGGCGAGGAGGTGACCTACGACGACATCGCCAAGGGGTACGACATCGGCGGCGGTGAGATGGTCATCCTCACCGACTCCGACTTCGCCGACCTGCCGTTGAGCACCTCGCACGCGATCGACGTGCTGGAGTTCGTACCGGCCGAGCAGGTCGATCCGATCCTCTACAACAAGGCGTACTTCCTGGAGCCGGAGGGCTCGGCGACGAAGCCGTACGTGCTGCTGCGCGACGCGCTGTCCGACTCGGAGCGGGTGGCGATCGTCAAGGTGGCGTTGCGCCAGCGCGAGCAGCTGGCCACGCTGCGGGTCCGCGAGGGCGTGCTGCTGCTCAACACCATGCTGTGGCCGGACGAGATCCGCCGGCCGGACTTCGGTTTCCTGGACGAGGACCTGAAGGTACGCCCGCCGGAGCTGGCGATGGCCAGTTCGCTCATCGACTCGATGGCCGGCGAGTTCGAGCCGGACGCGTTCACCGACGACTACCGGGCCGCGTTGCAGGAGGTCATCGACGCGAAGGTCGAGGGCCGCGAGGTGGTGCAGCCGGAGGAGGAAGAGGCGGCGCCGGCCGCCGCGGTGGACCTGATGGCCGCGCTGAAGGCGTCGGTGGAGCGGGCCCGGGCGGCCCGGGGCGAGGCGCCGTCCGGTGGCGGGGCCGAGCCGACGCCGATCTCGTCCGCCCGCTCGGCGAAGAAGGCCGCGAAGAAGGCGCCGGCGAAGAAGGCCGAACCGGCGAAGAAGACCGCGGCCAAGAAGACGCCCGCGAAGAAGACGGCCGCCAAGAAGGCCGAACCGGCCAAGAAGACGGCAGCCAAGAAGACCCCGGCGAAGAAGAAGAGCGCCTGACGCGTACGGCGAGGGCCCCGCCCCCGGTGGACGCGGGGCCCGCGCCGCTCAGCCGCGGCCGAGCTTCTCGGTCGGCGTGACGCGGACGATGACGCGCTCCTCGCCGGGGCGCCGCCACGGGCAGGTGTCCTGCCCGAGGTACTTCTTCGCCATCCGGTCGATGTGCTCGTCGGCGCCTTCGGTGACGAACTCCGCGGTGCCCTTCACCCAGAGGGTGCGGAAGTCGTCGGCCTTGTCGACCACCGACACCGCGACCACCGGGTTGCGGGCCATGTTGAGGTACTTCTGCCGGCCCTTGGCCGTGTTGAACACGATGTGCTCGCCGTCGGTGTCCACCCAGACCGGGGTGACGTGCGGGGTGCCGTCGGACTCGACCGTCGCCACGTGCGCGAGCTGCGGTTCGCCGAGCAGTGCCAGGTCTTCTTCAGTGAGGATCGCCATGGCCGGACCGTACCCCGGCGCGGCGCCCCCGTATCGGGCTTCGTGTCCGGATCGTGGCGGGCGTATGGGCACGCTGGGGCTCCGGGCGGGTACCGTGTGCGCTGGCCTCGGCGGCGGCCCGCCGGGGGCGCACCCACCCACCTGCAGGGAGTCGACGTGAGCGAGCGTGTGGAGAACCGGTCGGAGGGCCAGGCCGCCCCGGCCACCAAGGCAGGGCGGCGGCTGGCCGCCCAGCTGGCCGAGAAGAAGGCCGCCGAGGCGCGTCGCCGCCGGCAGTCGATGCTGGGCGCGGCGGTCGGCGTGCTCGCCGTGGTGGCCCTGGTCGGTGGCCTGGTCTGGCTGAACAGCGGGGACGACGACAAGGCGTCCACCGCCGGTTCCTCGGCGAGCCCCAGCGCCCCGGCCGAGCCGACCGCGATGCCCGCTCCGGAGCTGCCCGCCGGCATCGACCCGGCGCTGAAGACCAAGCCGACAGTCAAGGCCGGCACGGGTGAGCTGACAAAGCTGACCGTCACCACCCTGGTCAAGGGCACGGGCCCCGCGGTGAAGAAGGGCCAGGAGATCACCACCAACTACGTGGGCGTCACCTACAAGGACGGCAAGGAGTTCGACGCCTCCTGGAACAACGGCCAGCCGGCCACCTTCCCGATCGGCGTGGGCCAGGTCATCAAGGGCTGGGACCAGGGTCTGGTCGGGGTGCCGGTGGGCAGCCGGGTGCAGGTGGACCTGCCGGCCGAGCTGGGATACGGCACCAACCCGCCCCAGGGTTACCCGGCGGGAGCGCTGCGCTTCGTCGTGGACGTGCTGGCGGCGAAGTAGGCCGCGGGTCTCGCGGGATGCTGGTAGGCCCGGCATCCCGCGAGACGGCCGTCTCCGCGCCGATCAGCTCCGGAAGTAGGAGTTGGTGGTCGCCTCGTTGTACGGCGTGTAGTTCCAGAGGTGGTAGATCTGGCCCATCTGGCCCCACTTCGAGCGGACGTAGTTCCCGGTGCCCACCCAGATTCCCGAGTGGTCGTCGCTGGAGTAGGAGATCCTCATGCCGGAGTACCACACCAGAGGCGTGTGCCAGAGCGTGTAGCTGCCGTCCTGCCAGTACTTGTCGTCGCCGGGGCTGTTCATCCAGCGGTCGTTCGACGTGGCGGTGGAGTACCAGGCGTAGGAGTGGCAGTTGTACTTGCGCGACGCGCTCCGCTCACGCGTCGCCGACGGGTAGTTGGTGGCGACGTAGTTGTTGTAGGACGTGATCTGCGCGCTGGTCAGTTCGGAGGTCATGACGATGACAGAAACCGACGTACCCCTCGGCGTGGAGACTGTGCTCGAGTAGTCCTGCGTGCTGAACCCGTCGGTCACCTCGTGGCGGGCGAGCGGCTCGGCCAGGTGCCGGCGAACCGCGTCCACGGTGGTGGCCGTGGCGTCCGGCACCAGCTGGACGGCTTCGCGCAGCAGCTGTGACTGCTTCCAGTTCCAGCCTTCCCGCACCCCGAGCGCCCGGCCGAGCAGGACCGCGGTGGGCTCCAGCCCCGCCTCGCCGTACACCTTCGCGTGGCTCTGTTTCACGGTGAACTTCTCCAGCCCGAGGCGCAGGAGCGATTCGAGTTGGCCCGCCGACATGGCGTCGAGCACCTGCGGTTGCGCGAGCAGACTCTCCAGCTTCCAGGCTTCGAGCGTCCGATCACCCGCCTGCAGTTCGGTGGCCGTCGACGGGATGGCGGCATCCAGCTTCCGGTAGCGGTTCAGCAGCACCGCGCCCGCGTCGGGGCGGGCCAGCAGCTCGCGGAGCCCGGTGAACCGGGAAGCCACCGTCTCCAGGCCCTGCTGGACGTTGTTGAATGCCAGCGCGTCGGGCAGCAGGGGGTAATCCAGCACCGCCGTGGCGAGTTGTTCCGTGCTCATGGCCGCGACTGTCGCACGAGGAATCTGGACGGCTTCCACCATCGCCTTGTGCGTCGTGAGGCTGCGCCATTCGGGCGTACCGCCCTTGATCGCATATTGGAATGGCGGAGGTGCCGCACCCGCCGATTGTGCGGGCATGAGCCCGGCCGCCACCACCACCGCAGCCCCCGAGAGAACTGCCCTTCTCGTCACCCGACTGAGTCTGCCCATCCCTGGTCCTTTCGGTCCTCGCCGGCATGCCGGCACACTGAAGTAACTCGGCGCATCCCTTCGGATGCATAGAGTGAGATGAATCTATCGTTGATCGTCGTTCCCCGCTGCCCCTCCGCTTCCGCCCGGTCACCACGGGCAGTAAGTTCATGCTCACCGCGGGCGGTCCGGCCGCTCGCGGTGATCTGCCCACCGACGCGGAGGTGCACGTGGCGGCGCTGGACGAGACCGGGGTGACCCGGCAGATGTGGACGCTCTACGAGCCGGTCCACGCGGTGACCTACTTCCACCCGCGCGCCCGGGCCGCGTTCGAGGCGGTCGGGCTGCGGGGCTACTGGCGCGGCTACTTCGCCGGCCGGGCCGCGCCGCTCGGGCCGGTCGACGCGCCGGCGGTCACCGCCGCCTTCTTCAGCTTCGCGCCGGCGATGGTGGCCCGTGCGCTGCCCTCGGTGTGGCGCCTGGCCACGCCGGAGGAGGCGCTGCGGGCCCGGCTCACCGGGGGTGTGCAGGCGCTCGCCGAGTTCACCTACGAGCTGCCCGAGTCGCACCTGGTCGAGGCGGCCGACCTGCTGGAGGAGGCGGCCAGCCGGGTGGAGGTCGCCGGCCGGGTGCTCGGCGCGGTGAACGCCGCGCTGCCCCGGGGCGAGTACCCGCTGGCCCGGCTCTGGCAGGCCGCCGCCACGCTGCGCGAGCACCGCGGCGACGGCCACGTAGCGGCGCTGGTGACAACCGGGCTGGAGCCGGCGGAGGTGGTGGCCTGGCGGTGCCGGGTCGACCAGTCCCGCGAGTTCCACCAGCCGGCCCGGGGCTGGACCGACGAGCAGTGGGCCGCCGCCGAGCGAGGCCTGGTGGACAAGGGCTGGCTGACCGGCGACCTGAGCCCCACGCCGCACGCCACGGAGACGTTCCGCGTGGTCGAGGAGGCCACCGACCGGGCCGCGGCGGGCCCGTGGCGGGCGCTGGGCGCGGAGCGTACCGCCCGGTTGCGGGAGCTGCTGGAACCGATCGCGACGCGCTGCCGCACGATCATCCCGCCCAAGGCCCCGATCGGTCTTCCGGCGCAGCGTTCGGCGGGAGTGACGCTGCCCCGGTGAGTCCGGCCGCCGGCTGGGGCAGGATGGTCCTCGTGGTGGACGCGGTGCTCTTCGACCTGGACGGCGTGATCGTGGACTCCGAGCCGGTCTGGGAGGAGGTCCGGCGGGCGTACGTGGCCGAGCACGGCGGCGCCTGGCAACCGGACACCCAGCGCCGGCTGATGGGCATGAGCACCGGTGAGTGGGCTGCCTACCTGAGCGGTGAGCTGGGCGTCGACAGGTCGGCCGAGCAGGTCGCCACCGAGGTGGTGACCGAGATGGCCCGGCGGTACGCGCAGCGCGTACCACTGATCGACGGCGCGGACGCGGTCGTGCGCCGCATGGCCGCGCGGTGGCCGCTGGGGCTGGCCAGCTCGTCGCCGACCCGGCTGATCGCGGCGGCGCTGGACGCGACGGGCCTGGCCGGCGCGTTCGGCGCGACGCTGTCGACCGAGGAGACGGCCCGGGGCAAGCCCGCGCCGGACGTGTGGCTGGCGGTGGCGCAGCGGCTGGGCGTCGACCCGGCCCGGTGCGTGGCGGTGGAGGACTCGTCGAACGGGGTCCGCTCGGCCGCGACCGCCGGATGCCGGGTGGTGGCGGTGCCGCACGCGTCGTACCCGCTCGATCCGGACGCCGAGGCGCTCGCGGCCGTGCTGCTCCCCTCGATCGGCGCGCTCACGCCCGAGGTGGTGGCGGGGATCGACTGAACCACCCACCTGCCGCCACCACCCGGCCTACGGTCGGTGACATGAGGGCTGTGGTGTACGAGGGGCCGCACGAGGTGGCCGTCAACGAGGTCGACGACCCGCGGATCGAGGATCCGAACGACGTGGTCGTCCAGGTCACGACGACCGCCATCTGCGGTTCGGACCTGCACATGTACGAGGGACGGACGGCCGCCGAGCCGGGCATCGTGTTCGGCCACGAGAACATGGGCGTGATCGTCGAGACCGGGCCGGGCGTGACGAGCCTGCGCGTGGGTGACCGGGTCTCGATGCCGTTCAACGTGGCGTGCGGGTTCTGCCGCAACTGCCGGGAGCAGCGCACGGGGTTCTGCCTGACGGTGAACCCGGGCTTCGCCGGCGGCGCGTACGGCTACGTGTCGATGGGGCCGTACCGGGGTGGTCAGGCGGAGTACCTGCGGGTGCCGTTCGCCGACTTCAACTGCCTGAAGCTGCCGCCGGGAACCGAGCACGAGAACGACTACGCGATGCTCGCCGACATCTTCCCGACCGGCTACCACGGGGTGGCGATGACCGGGCTGCGGCCGGGCGAGAACCTGACGGTGATGGGCGGCGGGCCGGTCGGGCTGATGGCCGCGTACTCGGCGGTGCTGATCGGGGCGTCCGAGGTGTTCGTGGTGGACCGGGTGCCGGACCGGCTGCGGCTGGCCGAGTCGATCGGCGCCACAGCGATCGACTTCAGCGCTGGCGACCCGGTCGAGCAGATCCGGGACCGGACCGACGGGGTGGGGACCGATCACGGCGTGGACGCGGTGGGCTACCAGGCGTCCGCGCCCAGCGGCGAGGAGCAGCCGGCGCTGGTGCTGAACACGCTCGTGGAGGTGGTGCGCGCGACCGGGGCGATCGGCGTGGTCGGGCTCTACCTCTCGGCGGACCCGGGTGCCCCGGACGAGCACTCCGCCCGGGGTGAGCTGCTGTTCAAGGTGGGCAAGCTGTTCGAGAAGGGCCTGCGGATCGGCACCGGGCAGGCGAACGTGAAGACCTACAACGCGTACCTGCGGAACCTGATCACGGCGGGGCGGGCGACACCGAGCTTCGTGGTGAGCAAGGAACTGCCGCTGGACGCGGCGCCGGAGGCGTACCAGCGCTTCGACCGCCGCGAGCCGGGCTACTCGAAGGTCGTGCTCAAGCCGGCCGCCTGACGAGCCGTCGTACGGTGGCCGGGTGAGCCCGGGGCCGCATGTTCGGGCGGCTGCCGGGTAGCGCACCCGGAAGGACGGCGGAGGGACTGCGATGAAGGCGATCGTGTACGAGCGCAGCGGAGACGCCTCGGTGCTCCAGGTGGTCGAGCGGCCGGTGCCGGAGCCCGGTCCGGGCGAGGTGCTGGTGCGGATGGCCGTGTCGGGGGTGAACCCGACCGACTGGAAGGCCCGCGAGGCGTGGCCGCTGCCGGCCGGCTGGCAGATCCCGCACCAGGACGGCGCCGGGGTGGTCGAGGCGGTCGGCGAGGGCGTGGACCGGACGCTCGTCGGTGAGCGGGTCTGGGTGTGGGAGGCGGCCTGGCAGCGGCCGTGGGGCACCGCGGCCGAGTACACGGTGGTACCGGTCCGGCACGCGGTGCCGCTCGGTCCGGCCTCGTTCGACCTGGGCGCGGCGCTCGGCATCCCGTTCATGACCGCGCACCGCTGCCTGACCGCCGGTGAGTTCATGCCGGACAGGCTGCACGCCGGCGCGCTGAGCGACCACGTGGTGCTGGTGCAGGGCGGCGCGGGCGCGGTGGGCAACGCGGCGATCCAGCTCGCGAGCTGGGCCGACGCGTGTGTGATCAGCACTGTGAGCAGCCCGGAGAAGGCGCAGCTCGCGGCGGCGGCCGGCGCCGACTTCGTGATCAACTATCGCGAGCAGGACGTGGTCGAGGAGGTCCGCAAGGTCGCGCCCGACGGGGTGCACACGATCGTCGAGGTCTCCGCCGCCCGCAACGCCGCCGCCGACGTACGGATGCTGCGCACCGGCGGCGCGGTCTGCGTGTACGCCGACGACGGCGGCGACGAGGTCACGTTGCCGATCCGGCCGCTGATGGGCCCGAACGCGCGCTGGCAGTTCGTGCTGATCTACACCGCGCCGAAGGTGGCGAAGGCGCAGGCGGTCACCGACATCGCGGCGGCGGTGGCGCAGGGCGCGATCCGGGTCGGCGCGGAGGCCGGCCTGCCGCTGCACCGGTATCCGCTGGCGGAGGCCGCTGCCGCGCAGCGGGCGGTGCAGGACAGCGTGGTGGGCAAGGTGCTGGTGAGCACCGCCGACGAGTAGCCGACCGGATTTCCCCGACAGCCGGACAGACGCGAACAAGTTTCGCAACAATGACGGTGCGGGTCACCCCGTAACGGACGGGCGGCCCCGGCGCGGTGCGAACGCCGGGGCCGCCCTCTGGGAGGAATGTCCGTTGGGAACGCGTCCTACCCGTGTAGGCGACGGTACGCCCCGAAGCGTTACGACGCGGTCAGTTCCCGCACGTCGAGCCCGCCGTCGGCGTACCGGGAGCGCACCACCTTCTTGTCGAACTTGCCGACGCTGGTCTTCGGCACCGCGTCGATGAACGCCCAGCGCTCCGGCAACTGCCAGCGGGCCACCGAGCCGGCCAGGAAGTCACGCAGCTCCTCGGCGGTCACCGAGGCGCCCTCGCGGACCACCACCGTGGCCAGCGGACGCTCGTCCCAGCGCTCGTCCGGCACGCCCACCACGCACGCCTCCAGCACCGCCGGGTGGGCCATCAGGGCGTTCTCCAGCTCGACCGAGGAGATCCACTCCCCACCCGACTTGATCACGTCCTTGGCGCGGTCGGTCAGCGTGATGTAGCCGTCCGGCGAGAGCGTGCCGACGTCACCGGTACGCAGCCAGCCGTCCCGGAACTTCTCCTCCTCAGGGGCGTCGTCGCCGATGTACCGGGCGGTCACCCACGGCCCGCGTACCTCCAGTTCACCCACCGACGTCCCGTCGGCGGGCAGCGGCTCGCCCAGCGGGCCGACGATCCGCGCGGTCACGCCCGCCGGGACGCGGCCCTGCGTGTAGCGGTAGCGCCAGGCGTCCTCGCCGGTCGCGCCGGCCGGCGCCCGGGAGACCGATCCCAGCGGCGACATCTCGGTCATGCCCCAGGCGTGGATGACGTCGATGCCGTAGCGGTCGTGGAACGCGTGCATCAGCGCGGGCGGGCAGGCCGATCCGCCGACGATCACCTCCTTCAGCGAGGAGAGATCCACCTCGTGCGCGTCCAGGTAGGCCAGCAGATCGGTCCAGATGGTCGGCACCGCACCGGCCAGCGTCGGGCGCTCGGCGGCGATCATCGTGGCGATCGGCTCGGCCTGGAGGAACCGGTCCGGCATGATCAGCGACGCGCCGGAGAGGAACGCCGCGTACGGCAGACCCCACGACATCGCGTGGAACATCGGCACGATCGCCAGCTCCCGATCGTTCGGGCCGAGCCCGAAGCCCTCCGGCATGCAGACCTGGAGCGAGTGCAGGTAGATCGAGCGGTGCGAGTAGGCGACGCCCTTGGGGTTGCCGGTGGTCCCCGAGGTGTAGCAGAGGGCGGCGGCGTCGCGCTCGTCCACCTCCGGCCAGTCGAAGTGGTCCGGGCGGTCGGCCAGCAACGCGTCCCAGTGGTGCACGGTGATCCGGGCACCGGCCGCGGCCAGCAGCGGTGCCGGGTCGCCGCCACCGACCACCACCACGTGCGCGACTGTCGTCATCTCGCCGATCACCCGGGTGAGCAGCGGGATGAGCGTGGTGTCGACGAGCACCACCCGGTCCTGCGCGTGGTTGGCGATGTAGGCGACCTGGTCGGGAAAGAGCCGGATGTTGAGGGTGTGCAGCACCGCGCCCATGCTCGGCACGGCGAAGTAGGCCACCAGGTGCTCGTTGTTGTTCCACATGAACGTGCCGACCCGCTCGTCGCCGGTCACCCCGCACTCGTCGCGCAGCGCGTGGGCCAGCCGGGCGGCGGCGCGGCCGACCTCCGCGTACGTCATCCGGCGGGGCTCGGCGCCGGTCCAGGTGACCACCTCCGCCGCGCCGTGCACGGTGGAGCCGTGTTCGAGGATCCGGGCGACCTGGAGAGGGGCATCCATCATCGTGCTACGCATGGGTGACAAAGTAGTGGCGGCGGTCACATCTGCGTAACCCCCGGAATCGCCGAGGCGGCAGCGAACGGTGCGTAGATTGTCCGGGTGAGCATCTCGTGGGCCGACTCGTACGTCGGGCAGCTCCGCGCCCTGGCCGGTGACCGCACCCTGATGTTCGTCGGCGCCCGCGCCGTGGTGCGCGACAACGCCGCCCGGGTGCTGCTGATCCAGCGCTCCGACAACGGCCAGTGGGCGTTGCCGGCCGGTGCCATGGAACTCGGCGAGTCGATCGCCGACTGCGCGGTCCGGGAGGTCCGCGAGGAGACCGGGCTGCGGGCGCTGCGGGTGAGCGCGTTCGCGCTCTACACCGGCCCTGATCGCACCCACACCAACATGTACGGACACACGTACCAGGTCTTCACCACCGCGTTCCGGGTCGACGAGTGGGACGGCGAGCTGACCCGGTTCACCGACGAGACCACCGACGCCGGGTTCTTCCGCCCGGCGGACTTCCCGCACCCGCTGTCGTCGAGCGTGCCCGAGACGCTCGCCGACCTCGACGTGTTCGAGCAGACAAACCGCCTGATCCTCAAGTAGCCGCGACTCAGAGCATCGTCTGCGACTTCGCCTCCATCTCGGCGGCGGCCTCCTCCTTCGACTCCTTGGCCAGCGGCTTGCCGCCGGGCGCGGGCGCCTTGCCGCCGATCGGGTCGGCGCCGCCGGTGGCGCCCTGCGGGCCGGTGCCGCGCAACTGGTGGTTCGGCATGGCCAGCGTGACCAGCACGGCGACCACCGCGATCAGCCCGGTGGTCAGGAAGACCAGGTGCAGCGACTCCACGAACGCGGCCTGGACGGCGGCGCGTACCGGAGCGGGAAGCGCGAGGATGGCGGCCGGATCGTTGATCGAGAAGTTCCCGCCGGCCGCCACCGCAGCCCGCTGCTCCGGCGGGAGCTGCGCCAGCGCGCCCGGCAGCCGCGCGGACATCTCGGCGGTGAGCCGGGACGACAGCACCGCGCCGAGGATGGCCACGCCGAACGAACCGCCGAGCGACCGGAAGAACGTCGCCGACGAGGTGCCCGCGCCCAGGTCGCGGACGCTCACCGCGTTCTGCACGGCCAGGATCAGCGACTGCATGCACAGGCCCAGCCCGACGCCGATCACCACCATGTAGCCGAACGCGAGCCAGAGCGAGGTGTCCACTTGGAGCCGCTGGAACAGCAGCATGCCGGCCACGAGTACGGCCGCGCCGGCCACCGGGAACCACTTGTACCTGCCGATCCGGCTCATCGCCCGGCCGGTGAGCACCGAGGTGACGATGACGCCGGCCATCATCGGCAGCATCAGCAGACCGCTGCGGGTCGGCGAGGCGCCCTTGACGATCTGGAGATAGAGCGGGATGAAGATGATCGACCCGAACATCACCAGGCCGAGCACGAAACCCGCCCCGTTGGCGAGCGCGAACGTGGCGCTGCGGAACAGCCGCAGCGGCAGGATCGGCTCCCTGGTCCGGGCCTCCTGGACGACGAACAGCACGCCGAGCACCGCGCCCGCGGCGAACAGTGCGACGATTACGCCGGAGCCCCAGGCGTACTCGGCGCCGCCCCAGCTCAGCGCCAGCAGCAGGCAGCTCACGCCGGCCACCAGCAGCGCCGCGCCGATCCAGTCGACAGTGTGCTCCCGGCGCTCGAACGGCACCAGCCGCATCACGTGCCAGCAGACCACGATGGCGAGGATCGCCAGCGGCACGTTGATGTAGAAGATCCACCGCCAGTTGTTCTCCGCGAAGTAGCCGCCGACGAGCGGCCCGGCCACCGACGACACGCCGAACACCGCACCGAACAATCCCTGGTAGCGGCCACGCTCCCGGGGGGACACCACGTCCGAGATGATGGTGAACGCCAGCGTCATCAGTCCGCCAGCGCCGAGGCCCTGCACGCCCCGCGTGACGATCAACTGGGTCATGTCCTGCGACAGCCCGGCCAACAGCGAGCCGAGCAGGAACATGCCGATCGAGAACAGGAAGACCGGCCGGCGTCCGTACAGGTCGGCCATCTTGCCGTACAGCGGCGTCGAGGCGGTCGACGCCAGCAGGTACGCGGTGACCACCCACGAGTAGTGGTTGATGCCGCCCAGCTCACCGACGATCGTCGGCAGCGCGGTACCGACGATGGTCTGGTCCAGCGCCGCCAGCAGCATGCCGGTCATCAGACCGAACATCAGCAGGCGGATCTGACGGGCGGGCAGCGCGGGACGGGCGGCCTGGGCGGTCATCCCGCTTCCTATCCCACCGGGGGCGGATCATGCCCCCGGTGGGCGTACGAGTTTTCAGCGGGCGGCGTGTCGCCCTTCGGCGAACTCCTCGACGATCTTGTCGCAGAACGCCGGCAGGTCGTCCGGCTTGCGGCTGCTGACCAGCCCGTTGTCGGTGACGACCTCCTTGTCGACCCAGTTCGCTCCGGCGTTCGTGAGGTCGGTGCGCAGGCTCGGCCAGGAGGTGATGGTGCGGCCCCGCACCACGTCCGCCTCGACGAGCGTCCACGGGCCGTGGCAGATCACGCCGACCGGCTTGCCGGCGTCGAAGAACGCCTTGACGAACCGGACCGCCTCCGGGTCCGTCCGCAGGAAGTCGGGGTTCGCGACGCCACCGGGCAGGACCAGGGCGTCGTACGCCCCGGCGTCCGCCTCCTTGGTGGTGACGTCGACCTGGTACTGCTTGCCGTGGTCGAGGTGGTTGAAGGCCTGGATCGTGCCGGACTCGATGGAGACCAGCTCGACCTGGGCGCCGGCGTTCTCCACCGCCTCCCGGGGCTTGGTGTACTCGACCTCCTCGACGCCGTCGGCGGCCAGGAAGGCGATGCGCTTGCCCTGAAGTGTCGCTGCCATGCTGTTCTCTCCTCTCCGGGGTACGTGTGAGACGGTTCCCCCGCCCGATGCCGCGAAACCGGACGCATCGGGTGGCCCGCGTCGCGTTTGGCCCGACGGCCCGGGGGGATCCGCAGAGGCATGGCAGGAGCAGCAGCGGAAGAGCGCCGGCTCGCCACCGTTGTGGCGAGCTGGCAGCAGCGTCCCGTGCTGGTCGTCGGGGACGCCATGCTGGACGAGTGGCGGTTCGCCGAGTCGGAGCGGCTCTGCCGGGAAGCACCCGCGCCGGTCCTCACCCTGCGGCGGCGGATCTCCGCGGCCGGCGGTGCCGCCAACACGGCGGTGAACGTGGCGGCGCTCGGCGGCCGGGTCGCGCTCGTCGCCCCGGTCGGCGCCGACGTGGCCGGTGACGAACTGCACGACTGCCTGGACCGGGCGGCGGTCTGGGACCGTACGGTGAGCCAGCCGGGCCGGCACACGCCGGTCAAGCGGCGGATGCTCGCCGGCAACCAGATCCTGCTCCGCGAGGACTCCGGCAGCCCGGAGGACGGGCTGGACGCCGACGCCGTGGCCCGCCTGCTCACCGCGCTTCACTGCGCCACCGAGGAGCTGCGCGCGGTGGCCGCCGGGCAGCCGGTCACGCTCGTGGTCTGCGACTACGGCCTGGGCGCGCTGCCCTCGGCGGTACGCGCCTGGCTGGTCGCCAACCGCGACCGGTACGGCACAGTGGCGCTCGACGCGCACGACCTGGCCGACTGGCGCGGACTGAACCCGACTGTGGTGACGCCGAGCTTCGCCGAGGCGACCCGCCTGCTGGCCCGCGCCGCCGCCGGTTTCGCGCACGCCGAGCGGGACGCCGTACCCCATGGAAGTGACCTGCACCTGGACCACCCGGCGGAGGCCGACGGCCCGTCCGAGCTGATGGTGGGCGCAGCGCCCGGTGGATCCGGCGACCGCGCGCCGGGTGGCCCGCACCCGGCCCCGGGCACGCCCGCCGCGCAGGCGCCCGCCGGCCCGACCGGTGAGCCGGTGCCCGGCGAGGAGCGGGTGGCGCTGACCGGAGACGGGCTGAGCGTCACCGGCACCGGCGTGACGGTGAGCGCTGCGGCCGGCGCCGGCGTGGACCGGGCCGTGCTGGCCGAGTCCCGCCTGCCCGAACTGCGCGCGCACACCGGCGCCGACGTGGTGGCGGTGACCCTGGACACCGAGGGCGCGGTGGTCGGCGGCGCCGAGGGCACCCCCCGGCGCAGCCACAGCACCCCGGTCCCGGCCAGCCACGCGGTGGGCGCCGGGGACGCGTACCTGGCGGCCATGACGCTGGCGCTCGCCGCCGACGCGGGCCTGCCCACCGCCGCCCAGCTCGCCCAGCTCGCCGCCACCATCACGGTGGCCGACACCGGCACCTGCGTGTGCCGCCGGCAGGACCTGCTGGCCGCGCTCGGCACCGGCGCGGACGAGGGCGGCCACCCGGCTCTGGTGGGCGCGGACGAGCTGGCCGCGCTCGTGGACGAGCACCGGCAGGCCGGGCGGTCGGTGGTGTTCACAAACGGCTGCTTCGACGTGCTGCACCCCGGGCACGTCCGCTACCTGACGCAGGCCCGCGCGCTCGGCGACCTGCTGATCGTGGCGGTCAACTCGGACGGCAGCGTACGGCGGCTCAAGGGCCCGGACCGGCCGGTCAACCCGGTCGAGGACCGGACCGCCCTGCTGGCGGCGCTGGCCTGCGTCGACCACGTGGTGGTCTTCGAGGAGGACTCCCCGGCCCGGCTGATCGAGGCGGTCCGGCCCGACGTCTACGTCAAGGGCGGCGACTACCCGCCGGAGATGGTGCCGGAGGCGCCGCTGGTACGGCGGCTGGGCGGGCAGGTGCGCACGCTCGGGTACGTGCCGGACCGCTCCACCTCGGCGATCATCGACCGCATCCGCGCCCAGTCGCACAGCATGAACGAACGCACCGAGCGGAGCGAGGGCCGTGAGGCCATGCCCGGCGAGCACAGCATGAGCGAACGCACCGAGCGGAGCGAGGGCCGTGAGGCCATGCCCGGCGAGCACAGCATGAGCGAACGCACCGAGCGGAGCGAGGGCCGTGAGGCCATGCCC
>NZ_JBEZMS010000022.1:0-28160 GCF_040652815.1 Micromonospora sp. NPDC048169 | reverse complement strand
CCCGGCGAGCACAGCCCCGCCGTGGGCGAGGGCAGGCCGGCGTGACCCGTCCGCTCGACCCGGGCACGCCCGGACGGTTCCGGCAGCACCGGCGGCTCGACGTGCTGATCCCCACCCGCAACCGGCCCGCCGAGCTGGCGGTCACGCTGTCCGGGCTGGCCGCCCAGGAGGGCGTACCCGGCTTCGGGGTGGTCGTCAGCGACCAGTCCGACGGCGAGCCCGCGTACGCGCACCCGGCCGCGGCCACGATGGTCCGGGCGCTGCGCCACCGGGGGCATCCGGTGCTGCTGACCCGGCGGCTGCCGCGGCGTGGCCTGGCCGAGCACCGGTCGTACCTGCTGGCCCAGTCGGCGGCCGACGCGGTGCTCTGCCTCGACGACGACGTGTGGCTGGAGCCGGGCGCACTGTCCCGCCTGGTCACCGCACTGGACGAGCTGGGCTGCGGGTTCGTCGGCAACGCGGTGCACGGGCTCTCCTACGCCGACGACGTCCGCCCGGACACGCACGAGCACTACGAGGAGTGGACCGGGCCGCCGGTGCCGGAACGCATCCTGCCCGGCACGCCGGAGTGGCACCGGGCGTCCATCCACCCGGCGGCGAACCTGCTGCACATCACCGAGAAGCTGCACCTCGCGGCGGGCGAGTGGCGGGCGTACAAGGTGTCCTGGATCGGCGGGTGCGTGCTCTACGACCGGGCCAAGCTCGTCGACTCCGGCGGCTTCGACTTCTGGGAGCGGCTGCCCGAGCGGCACCAGGGCGAGGACGTGGCCGCGCAGCTCGCGGTGCTGGAGCGCCACGGCGGTGCCGGGGTACTGCCCAGCGGGGCCTACCACCTGGAGTCGCCGACCACTGTCACCGAACGCGACGTGGAGGCGTGGGAGGTGGTGCTCAGCGAGTCACCGGCGGAGGTGTGAGCAGCTCGCGGGCCGCCTCGACCACCTCGGCGACCGGCACGTCGGCCACGAACGACACCCGGTGCGGACACTCGCCGTCGCCCGGCCGGTGCGGGTAGATCCCGGGTGTGCAGTCCACGCCGCACACCGGGCAGTGGGTGGTCCAGGCGGCGATCGGGCGGTGCCGCCCGCGCAGCGGCGACGCCCCGTTGATCAGGTTGCCGACCCAGAACACGCCCACTGTCGGCGCACCCACGGCGGCGGCCAGGTGCAGCGGGCCGGTGTCGTTGGAGACCACGAGCGCGCAGTCCGCGTAGGCGGCGGCGAGCGCGCCCAGGCTGAGCGTGCCGACCTGGGGACGCACCGGCACGCCGGCCGCCGCCACCACCGCGTCGACCGTCTCCTGCTCGGCCGGGGTGCCGGTGACAAGCACCTCGTACCCGTCTCCGGTCAGCTCGCGGGCGACCTCGGCGAAGCGTTCCGGCGGCCAGCGCCGCCGCGTGTCGGTGGCGCCCGGGTGCAACGCCACCCGGGGCCGGGTGGCTTCGCCGAGCACGGCGGCGGCCTCCGCCCGGTCGGCGGCGGTGACCGCCAGCGCCGGGGTGATGGTGGTGGCCGGCGCGCCGACCAGCGCGGCCACCTCCAGGTAGCGGATCACCTCGTGCTGGTAGTAGACGTAGCGCAACCACCGGTCCAGCGGCGGCGCGCCCTCGGCCCGCAGCCCGGCGGTGACCCGGGCGCCGAGCCCGGCCACGAGCGGGTTCGAGTTGCCGCCGCCGCCGTGCACCTGCAACGCCAGGTCGAACCGCTCGGCCCGGGCGGCGGCCTGGAACGCCGGCACGTCGCCCGGCGACTCGCCGGGCCCCGGGTCGCGGATGCCGGGCGCCGCCGGCACCACAAGCACCCGGTCCACCGGGCCGGGCCGGTCGCGCCAGAGCGCCGCGTGCCACGGCGCTCCGAGCAGCACGATCTCCGCCGACGGGTACGCCGACCGCAGCGCGTCCAGCGCCGGCAGCACGAAGATGAAGTCACCGAGCGCGTTCGCGCGCAGCACGGCGATCCGCTCGACATCGGGCACCCGCTCGCCGACCGGGCCGAGCACCGACGAGTCGCCGCGCGGCGAGCGGGAGCCGGACGACGGCTCCAGGTCGCGGCGCGGCGACAGACGCGCCGAGCTGGATTCGTCGGACGACGGCTCCAGGTCGCGGCGCGGCGGCAGACGCGCCGAGCTGGAGTCGTCGGACGGGATGGTCACGCGGCTCCTACGGCCTGTCGATCTCGTCGAGCGCGGTGTCCGGGTGGTGCAGTTCGCGGTCCGCGGCCGGGTCGGCGGGCATCGGCGTACGGTCGGCGGCCGGTCGCGGGCCGGTGCGGCCGACGGTGATGGTGCGCGGCGCGGGCCGGGCCGCCCGGGGCAGGCGCACCCGGAGCAGGCCGTGGTCCATCACCGCGTCGATCCGGTCCGGGTCCACGCGGGACGGCAGGTCCACGCGGTACTCGAAGCCCCGGGTGGTGAAGCCGCCCGGGATGCCGTGGTCGGCGTTCACCTCGGCCTCCGACCGGGCACGTACGCACAGTTCCCGGTCGTCCAGCTCGACGGCGACCTCCTCCGGCGCGACGCCGGGCAGCCGGACGACCACCTCCCAGCCGTCGGCCGTCTCGGCCAGGTCCACGTCCTGGCCGCCGGACCGTCCGCCGACCAGCCGGCTCAGCTCCGAACGCAGCGACTGGAGCTCGCCCATCGGATCCCAGCCCTGCTGGCGGCCACGCCAGCCCCGTCCGCCACTCTGTTCCGTCATCGCACGTCTCCGATCCGCCGTGTCGCCGAGGGGGGTCGCAGCGAGCTTGGCGCGTTGAGATCGTGCTCCGGATCGACGCCGACACCGAGCCGGTCCACCAGTTCGCCGCCGAGCCACGCGCTGACGCCGAGGATCGCCAGGGCGACCACCTCGATGGCGACGAGCGCGCCGCCGGCCGCCCGCGAGTCCGCGTTGAGCCGGACCACCCAGACGGCGGCGAACAGCAGGATGACCGCCACGTTGGCGGCGGCGTGGGTGAGCCCGACCCGCTTGGCGCGGGTGCCGGCCGGCAGGGCGAGCAGGTCGAACGCCCCGGCCGCCGCGGCCAGCAGGCCACCGATCAGACCGACGGTGATGTTCCAGTACGCGACCTCGGCGAGGAAGCCGGGCCCGCCCACGGTGTCCACCAGGTCGAAGATCACCGCGGTCACGAAGAGTGCCACCGGGAACATCACGAGCATCGGATGCACGGGATGGCCGAGCACCTTGAGTCGGCTCTCCATCTCGGCCTCCATCCGTCGCGTCCGGACGCACGCTGCGCACCGGTCCCTACCCGTCGGCCCCGGGGGCAAACCCGGCGCTCGACGCGCTCACCTAGGCTGACCATGGCGGATCGCGGCCCGTCGCGGGGCGGAACCGCCGTCGAGGTCAACGGACGGGGGAGGAAGACGTGACGATCCGGGAGATCACCGACGAGGCGGAACTGCGTGACGTGCTCGGCACGCCGACCGCGCGGGCGCTCGCCAAGGAACGCCGTACGCTGCACGAACGCGACCGGGAGTGGCTGGCCGCCTCGCCGTTCTGCCTGCTCGCCACCGCCGGCGCGGACGGTGCCTGCGACGTCTCCCCCAAGGGTGACCCGCCCGGCTTCGCGCTGGTGCTCGACGACAGCACGATCGCGATTCCGGAGCGGCCCGGCAACCGGCGGGCCGACGGCTACCGCAACATCCTGGCCAACCCGCACGTCGGGCTGATCTTCCTGATCCCCGGCCGCACCGACACCCTGCGGATCAACGGCCGGGCCCGGCTGATCTCCGACGCGCCGTGGTTCGCCGACATGGAGGTCAAGGGCCACCGGCCGGTGCTCGCCGTCGAGGTCGCGATCGAGCAGATCTTCTACCACTGCGCGAAGGCGTTCCTGCGTTCCGAGCTGTGGAAGCCGGAGACGTGGCAGCCGGACGTGCTGCCGACCCGGCCCCGGCTGATCAAGGAGGTGGAGGCCCCGGCGGAGAGCCTGGCCGACCTGGAACACCACTACGGCCCGGACTACGCCCGGAAGCTGTACGTCTGACTCACTCCCGCGGGGTGAAGCGCGCCGGCACGCCGACGTCGGACAGGGCGCGGGCGAGGTGCGGTGCGGTGGTCTTCACGTACGCCGCGCCGATGTGCGAGCCGCCCCGGTAGATGAGCACGTTGCCGAACACCACCGGGCACCTGTCGGTCGGGCAGACGGCGTCGAACAGGTCGATCATCTTGACCTTCGGCGCGCCCGCGACCGCCTGCCGCTGCATCCGGTAGCCCGGGTCCTGGTCGTGGCGCTCCCTGTCGAACGCGCAGGCGGACAGTCGCTTGCGGTTCTTGTCGGCGCAGGCCACCGCCGCCCCCGGGTGCGGGTTGTTCGCCAGGACGACGACGTTGGTGCCGACCGAGTCGAGCTTCTTCCACGAGGCCCGTACGCCGGACACCATCGCGGCGACGGTGGCGCGCTTGCTTGCGCTGTCGAGGGCCGTGGACGCCGACTGCGAGGTGACCACGTAGTCGGGGCGCTCCTGCACCAGGCGTTCCAGCAGCGCGCGGTTCCACTGGATGCAGTCGGTGTAGGGCTTGCCGGACCCGTCGCCCTTGAGCACCTGGGCACTGGTGAAGGCGCATCCGGCCTTCGCCATGATCCGCAGCTTCCAGCCGTTCTGCGCGGCGAGCACCTGGAACGCGGGCAGCCACTGGTCCATCTTCGAGTCGCCGACCAGCGCGACGGTGGTGGCCCCGTTCGGGTCGCCGTACGTGCAGGACAGCACCTCGGCACCCTCGACCTGCTGGAAGCACTTGTCGCGGTTGGTGTCCGGCACGTCCATGAAGCCCTGCCGGATCTGCAGCGGATCCGGGGTGATCACGTCGAACCGCTCCGGGACCGGACCGATCGGCGCGGTGCCCGGTGCTGTCGACAGGAGCGCGGCGCCCGGGGCGTACCGGCTCTTGGTGGTGGTCGCGGCGGCGGCCCACGCGCCCATCAGCACCAGGACCAGGCCGGCGCAGATGCCGGCGAGCGTGAAGTTGCCGCCCAGGCTCAACGCCAGGCGCGGCGACGTGGAGATCTTCCGCGAGTAGCGCAACGGGTTCTCCACCAGCCGGAACGTGAGCCAGGCCGGTACCACCGAGGCGAGCGCCACCACCAGGCCCTGCGTCACCGACAGGTCGCCGAAGTGCGCGGCGGCCACCACGAGCATCGGCCAGTGCCACAGGTACAGCGAGTACGACAGGTCGCCGATCCACTGGAACGGACGCAGGCCGAGCACCATCACCGGCCCCCGGGAGCCGGCTGCGGCGCCGGCCGCGATGACCGCCGCCGCGCCGAGCGTGGGCAGCGCCGCCGCGTATCCCGGCCACGCGGTCTTGCCGCTGACCAGCAGCGCCGCCACCACGATCGCGGCGAGGCCGAGCCACCCGAGGACGAGCGCCACCGACCGGGGCATCCGCGCGGCGCGGACCGCCAGCAGCGCTACCGCCGCGCCGACCGCCAGCTCCCACAGCCGGGTGGTGGAGACGAAGAACGCCCGCTCCGGCGAGTTCGCCGTCTCGACGATCGACCAGACGAACGACGGCACCGCCAGCACCGCGAGACCGGCCCACAGGACCGGCCGTACGTTCGCCCGCCGGAGCTTGCGCGCGGCGAGGAGGGCCAGCACGATCAGCAGCGGCCAGAGCAGGTAGAACTGCTCCTCCACGGCGAGTGACCAGAAGTGCTGCACCGGCGACGGCGCGACGTCCTCGGCCAGGTAGTCGACAGCGCGGTCGGCGAACCGCCAGTTGACGACGTAGGTCGCCGCGGCGGCGATGTCACCGCCGATGACCTGCCACTCACCCCGGGGTACGAACAGCCGGACCGCGACGGCGGTGGCCGCCAGCACCACCGTGGCGGCGGGCAGGATCCGCTTGGCCCGGCGCGCGTAGAAGCCGGTGAGCGAGACCCGCCCGCTTCGCTCGATCTCGGAGATGAGCTGCCCGGTGATGAGGAAACCGGAGATCACGAAGAAGACGTCGACGCCGACGAAGCCACCGGGGATGAACGGCAGCCCGGCGTGGTAGAGCAGCACCAGCCCCACCGCGACGGCCCGGAGCCCGGCGACGTCGGCCCGGAACCGGCTCGGCGTCGTCTCCCGGCCCGGCTCGCGCCCGGTCGCCGTACCGGCCGGCCCCTGGTCCGGTGAACCCTCCCGATCGGCAACCTTCGTCAACGGCGGGGAAGTCATCGCGATCCTCAAACTCTGCGGGCTGGGGCCAGGGAACGATAACGGCTCGTCAGGCGGGGGGACAATCACGCCGCTCCGCCTCGATCGCATCCGGTGGGTGGCCCGGGCCTGCGATGAGGTTGAATCGGCGACGTGGCGAAGACCCTGACGATCACCACCCGGAACGCGAGCTTCCAGCAGTGGCAGGCGCTGCTGACCAACCGCACCAAGCGGCAGCGCTCCGGGGAGTTCCTGGTCCAGGGGGTACGCCCGATCACCGTGGCCCTGGAGCAGGGCTGGGAGATCCGCGCCCTCCTGCACCCGGACCGGCAGCCCCTGTCCCGCTGGTGCCGCGACCTGCTCGACCGCGCCGACGCCCGGCGGGTCGCGCTCGCGCCGGAGCTGATGCGGGAACTGAGCGGCAAGGAGGAGGAGTCCCCCGAGCTGCTGGCCGTCGTGGCGCAGCCCGCCGACGACCTGGCCCGCATCCCGGCCGGGCCGGCCATGCTCGTGGTGGTCTTCGACCGCCCCAAGACCCCCGGCAACATCGGCACCCTGATCCGCTCCGCCGACGCCTTCGGCGCCTCCGGCGTGATCGTCACCGGCCACGCCGCCGACCCGTACGACCCGAAGGCGGTCCGGGCCAGCACCGGGTCGCTGTTCGCCGTACCCGTGGTGCGCGTCGCCAGCCACCGCGAGGTTCTGGACTGGGTCGCCGCGGTCCGCGCGGACGGGCTGCCGCAGGTCCAGATCATCGGTACGGACGAGCACGGGGACGTGGACGTCGCCGAGCACGACCTGACCGGCCCCACTCTCCTGCTGGTCGGCAACGAGACGCACGGGCTGAGCAAGGGCTGGCAGGAGGCCAGCGACCGGATGGTGCGCATCCCCATCGTGGGGGCGGCGAGTTCGCTGAACGCGGCGGCGGCCGGAACGGTGGCGCTGTACGAGGCCGCGCGGCAGCGCGCGAAGCAGCGGTAACCCGAGAGGGCCGGGCCGATTCCGACATGGGTCGGGATGGGGACCGGCCGTCCAGGCGACTGTCGATGCCGACCGTCCCGTCGGCATCAACACTGATCGGTGAATGGTCACCGGCTCGGTGGATGTCGGCGACGCTGCGTACAACTAGCTTCGGAGACGGCCCACACGACGACTCGGCGATCCGGCAAGGGGTGCCATGACCGATCACGAACCGGCTGCGGGAGCGTGGGACCTGACCTCGCTGCTGTCCACGCAGCCGGCTCCCTCGGCGGATCCCCCGGCAGCCGAGCCGCCTCCCCGGCCAGCCACGCCTCCCCGCCCCGAGCAGGCCCCGGCCGCCGACACCCCGATCGTCGACACCCCGCCCGACGACACCACGCCCGACGACACCACGGCGCCGATCACGCCCGCCGAACCCGCCTCCCCGCCGTCGCCGGCGGCGGATGCGGATGCGGATGCGGATGCGGATGCGGATGCGGATGCGGAAAGCACTCCGGTGTGGATCCGGGATGCCGCGACGACGCCCGCGCCGGACGCCCCGCCGAGCCGGTCCGTCGACCAGCCGGACCAGCCGGTGTACCCCACCGTCCCGAACCGGCGTGTGGTGCTGGTCGGTGGCGCCGTCGCCGCGGTGCTCCTGGCGGCGGTCGGCGGGGTCACCGCCGTGACGATGGCGAACCAGGGCGACCGGCAGACGCAGCCTCCGGCCGCTGCCCCGTCGCCGCCCGACGCCGGGTTCACCGAGTTCCCGGCCACGACCACCACCGGCGATGCGCCCCTGCCCGAGTCCACGCCGGCCGAGCCGGGCCCCGAGCCCTCGACCGACCCGGAGGCCGAAGCGCTCGCGCAACTGGAGCAGCTACGCCAGCAGGACGCCCTCACGACGGTGTTCGACGGCCGGTTCGTCGCACAGCTCGCGTCGAAGAGTGTGGGCATCGTGGATCCGCTTCAGACCACCGCCGCCGGTTCGCACACCTTCACCGCGGCTGACATCCTGGCCGAGCACCTGGCTCTGCGGTCCGCCCCGAGCCGGGGCACGAGCGTGGTGCTCGTACTCAGCACCGACTTCGGCAAGCGGCAGCTCTACCAGGGCAACCCCCTGTGGGTCACGTTCGCGCTCGGTGACTTCCCCACCCGGGAGTCGGTCCAGCGCTGGTGTGCGAAACGGTTTCCCGGACTGACCGGGGACCGGCTGACCAACCAGTGCACGGCACGGAAACTCGAGGCGCACCAGTGAGTGACGTTCCACCGTGGGCGCGCGCTCGGCGGCGTACGGGGACGAAGCCGTCATCCCCGCCGCCACCGACGAACAGGCGGCGTGTCCTCGGACCGGCCGGCGACGCGGACCCGGCACACACCGGACCACCACCGTTCGACGGAGCCGGCTCCGGCAGACGGGCACCCGGCCCGGCCGGAGCCGGCCCGCCGAGCGGTGAGCGCACCTCCACCAACGCACCACCAGCGTCCGCACCGCGACCACAGACGCCCACCACAACGGCCGGTCCGCTCGTGGGAGTCCTTCTGGGGCCGGTCCAGCCGGACGTCGAGACCCGCCGGTTCCGCGGCGCCATCGTGCTCTCCTGCGCTGCCGTGCTGACGATCGTGCTGACCGCGGTGCGTGCCGCCCTGGGCAGCCTGGACGGCGTCATCGTCGCCGCCGGACTGCTCGTGCCGCTCGCGCTGGCCGCCGCCGGCCTGGCCGCGGCGCGGCTCAGCCGCCGGTACGCACGCGGCAGGCAGGACGGCGACGTCACGGTCCGCCGGTTCCGGATCCGGTCTCCCGACGGCGGAACCCATTGGTACGCGCTCCAAGGCAGCGTGCCCGACGAGGCCCTGCGCGCCGGTGACATCGTCCGGGCCCGGCGGGGCAGGCGGGGCCGGCGGGCGGACGTGGCGGTGGTACGCGAACTCGACGTCCTCGCCACGCTGGAGGGCCCGGTGATCCGGCACGTCCGGGGCCGGCCCGGAAGCGCGTATCTCGTGCGGGAGTGGGTCGACCGCCTCTGCCTGATCGTCGCGTCGCTGGTCGGCGGTGGCGCCCTCGTGCTGGCAGCCGGCCTGCTGGCATGAGTGCACGCGCCCGCCGCACCGGGCGCGGGCTCAGTCGCCGAACACCACCACCCGCCGGCCCTGCGCCGGGCCGCCGGACGGGCCCGCGGCGGCACCGGGCGCCCGGCCCGCCGGCACCGCCCGTTCCCGGCCCCAGCCACGGATCTCCTCGATCTGCTCCGGGTTGGTCCGGCTGAGCGGGAACGTGTTGGCGAACGTGTCGGTGACGAACTCGCTGCGCAGGGCGGCCGCCCCACCGTTCAGCATGACCTCGGCGCCCACCTCGTGCAGGGCCGACTCGATGTCGCTGCCGGCGAACCCGTCGGACATGCCGACCAGCTTGTCGAGCAGTTCCGGTTGCGGCTCCTGCCCGACGTAACGCCGGTAGTACATGGCGATGATCTCGCGACGGTCCTCGTCGTCCGGCAGGTCGACGAAGAACAGCTCGTCGAACCGTCCCTTACGCAGCAGCTCCGGTGGCAGCGAACGGACGTCGTTCGAGGTGGCGACCACGAACACCCGGTGCGCCGACTCCTGGAGCCAGAACAGGAACTGGCCGACCAGGCGGCGGCCCACACCGGTGCTGTCGTGCTGACCGGCGAGGCCCTTCTCGATCTCGTCGATCCAGAGCACGCAGGGCGCGACCCGGTCGGCCGTCTCCAGCGCCTCCCGCAACCGGCCCTCGGACTGGCCGACGTACTGGCCGAGGATCGCGGCGAAGTCGAGACGGTACAGCGGCAGGCGCCACTCACCCGCGATCGCCTTGGCCGACAGCGACTTGCCGCAGCCGGGAACGCCGACCAGCAGTACGCCCCGCGGCGGGCGCAACTCGCTGCCGCGCAGGTCGGCGACCATCAGCTTGTGCTTGCGGCGTAGCCAGTCCCGCAGGCTGGTGAGCCCGCCGACCTGGCGGTCGGCTTCTCTGAGGCGTACCCGTTCCAGGCCGGCCAGCGACCCGAAGTGCTTGTCCTTGAACTCGGCGAGGTGCTCGACGTCGCTGGTCTCGACGCTGCCGCGGGTCACCAGCGTGGCCATCACGTTGATCGCGGTGCCCTCCGGCACCCCGACCAGGAACTCGGCCGCGCGGCGGGCGTCCTGCTCGGTCCACGCGATCGGCACGATCCCGTGGTGGTCCCGCAGGAACTCGACGATCACCTCGTACATCTCGTCGGCGTCGGGCAGGTCCAGCGTGACGGACATGCCGAGCCGGCTCAGCCCGCTCCACATCGGGGTGTCCGAGATGACCACGAGGCTGCCGGAGTTGGCGTCGGCGAGCCGGGCGAGCTCGGCGACGTGCCGGGTCACCGAGTTGTCGCCGCTGAGGTCCTCCGGGTCGACGAAGATCACGGTGGCCTGCGCCCGGCTGGTGAACTGCTGCGCGGCGAACTCGAGCGCGCCGGTCAGCGACCGGTCCTCCAGGGCCGGGGCGTTGTGCCGCAGGTCGCGTACCCCGGTGGCACGGGTGTAGATCCAGAACGGGAGCGCGGACCGTTTCGGGTTGGTCGCCATCTGCCGGACCAGGCGCAGCGCGCGGGTCTGTTCGATGGTGCGCACCCCGATGATCGGCACCCGGGCGGCGATGTAGCTGTCCAGGTCACGCAGGGATTCGGCGTAGTTCGACACGATGCCTCGGCTTCGTCAAATGATCACCCGGCGCGTCGGCCGGTGCGTGGGGGCGATGTCCCAGCCACCCCCGGGGGCGGCCGGCGTGGTGGTGAGGGCGTTCTCGCGTACGGTGCGCAGCCGGGCCTCGACGGCGGCCCGCGGCGTGCCGGTGCGTTCCAGCCGCACGATCTGGTCTTCGAGCGACGTCTGCAGGGACCGCACCTGGGCCTCGATCGTGTCGACGAGTCGTTGGCGCAGCTCGCCGGGGAGTCCGGGGTGTCCGGCGACCGCCCGGATGGGCGCCAGCCGGGCCCGCGCGTCGTGCATGGCACGGGCCGCGGAGAACTCGTCCCGGGCCCCGCTCAGCTCCCGCGACAGCAGGTCGGCACCCGCTTGCAGGCGCTGCGAGAGGGCGTCGGTGAGCCGGAGGACGAACCGTTCCCAGTTGTCGCCGTGCAGGTCGTCGTCGGCGATCGCGGGCAGGGTCGCCGGATCCGGGGTGGCGCCGGCGGCCCAGTTCTCCAGGAAGGCGGCCCACGCGGCGTAGTGGCCGCCGGTGGCGTACACGATCAGCTCCGCCGTGAACGCTGGACCAGGATCTCGCCGGGCGGCAGCGGATCCCACGACGGCAGGCTCGTGACCATCCGGCGAACCCGGCTGGTGGAGCGGGGCTGCTGCGGCGCGGACTGGCGTGCCCACGGCACCGTGGCGTCGCCGGTGCGCTGGCCCGGTACTGACGATGCGGTCGGATCGGGTTTTCCGGTCACCTCAGGCTCCTCCGGTGGCATCTGCTTCGCCGGCCACCCGGCGTTCGAAGGGGGACGCGGCGGCGCCCGACCGGGACAGGTCCTCGATGAGCGCGCGTACCGCTGGTTCCTTGCTGTCGGCGGCACGGAACGCGGTCGACCAGTCGGTCACCTCCGCGCTCGCGGCACGCAGTTGCAGGATCGAGTCGTGCTTGGCCTTGGCGATGAACCGGGCCGCCTCCTGCTGCCGGGTCGCGGCCGTCTGCGATCGCACGTAGAGCACCAGGAACCAGATGCCCGCGGTGGCCAGACCGAACAGGATGCCGGCGGCCTGCAGGCAGAGCGTGAACACGACGAGCACGGCGGCGCTGACGATCCCGGGAATAATCGACTGCTTCATCCAGTCGAACCCGAGACTGGCCAGGTACGGCTGGGAGGTGCGGTCCCAGTGCTGGGCGAGCGACTGCTCCAGCTCTGGGAGCGGCCTGGTGAACGAGCCGACCCAGCGGGGCAACTGGAAGACGCGTGCGCCTGGGTTGTGGGTGCTCTGGAAGACCGCTTCGACGTTGGCCGGCAGGCCCTGCCGGTAGTTCATGCTGAACTCGGCGTGCGCCGTGGCGAACCAGTCGTGGCAGAACGCCACCGCCATCCGCTGCGTCGATCGGGAGACGCCGATGCCGGCCGGGTTGAGCGCCGACTCGGACTGGATGGTCAGGTAGTCCAGCGTGGTCTCCAGGGCCGCGAGGTCGGCCGGCACATCCTGCTGCGCGGCGGCCAGGTCACCCTGGTGCCGGATGATCGCCTCGTTCAGCGCGTAATCCCGGCGCAGCGGCAGTTCCTCGTCGTCGTACTCGTTCACCAGCTGGTCGAGGATGTCGTCGACGGCGTCCTCCAGCTGACCGGCCACCACGGGCTCCTCCGCCGCCAGCGCCGCGTACTTCGTGATCAGGTTCTGGTGCGCGCCGGCCCGGGCCAGCGCCTCGGCCATCGCCGGGAACTGCGGCGAGAGCGCGGCGAGGCGGGGGAACCGCTCCGGCGTGGGTGCCGCCACGTGCCGCTCGACCTCGGCACGCCACCGGTCCACCTGGGCCCGCCGCATCGCGTCGTCGTCGAGAAGCTGCGCCTGCCAGGCTTCCAGCCGCTCCTGCACCATCTCAAGGCCGGCCGGCCCGAACGCCCCCTGCGCGACGCACTCCAGCACCACCGCGAAGTGCCGGCCCAGCCTGGTCGGGTCCTGCGCGGCGAGGTACTGCCGCAGCCAGCGCACCGAGCTCTCCCGCCGGCCCTGCCGGCGCAGGACGAGCGCCATGAACAGCGACGTACGCCCGGGCGAGCGCCGGAACGCCTCCTGGATCGCCCGGTCGCACAGATCCGGCTCGTCGCCGGCCCACGCACCCAGCGCGACCAGGGCCGGAGCCAGCCAGTACCGGGGATTCTGGATCATGAGCTGCTCGCTGACCGAGCGGACGGTCTCCTCGGAGAGCAGGCCGACGTCGAAGCCCTGGAGCACACCGACCGCCGAGCGGCGGACCACCTTGTGGTGGCCGAACTGATACTCGAGCCGGCTCTCGATGGTGCCCTTGTTGGTCAGCGCGTTCTGGAGGTTGTCGGCCTTCCGCGCCTCCAGCACGAATCGCTGGAAGTCCGCGATGAGCCGGGCCAGCTCGTTGTGTGTCTCGTCGGCACGCTGTCCCACGCTGGCCACCTGGCCGCTGACCAGGTCGATGCGGGTGTTGAGTTGCACCGTCAGGTTCTCGAGGCGGCTCAACTGGCGGGACAGGGCCAGGTCGTTCGTGCTCACGATCGTCCTTCCGATCCGCCGACGACGGAGCCGTCGGGCAGTACGGGATGCAGGGTGCCGCTGGCGTAGACCTCGATGTACGCGTACGCGCCGGTCCGGGCGAGCATCCGCGCCTGCGCGAACGGCTCCGGCATCACGTCGCCCGGGGCGTAGTGCTCGACGATGGAGTGGAACAGGTCCAGCCGGTGGTCGACGTACGGCGGACCCAGATAGCAGGTGGCGACGAAGCCGAGCGGCACGTCGCCGAACTCGCGCTCGTACTCGTCACGCACCCACTTGGCCAGTTCGGCCCGCGCGCCGGCGTCGAGGTGACCGTCGAGGCGCCGGACCGCTTCGAAGAGGCCGGCGTGCCGCCGCTTGCGCGTGTCCCGGCTGGTGGCCTGTCGTTGACGACCGAGTCCGGTGACGTCGAGTTTCGCGTTCAACGGCGCCTCGACCCGACGCCGGTGTGCGGATTCCATTATTCCTGGACCTCGGATTCTTCCAATTCGGAACGTGTACGCCAGACTTCGTCGTATCGATACGGATCGCAAGGCCCATCGCGCCACCTTCGCTGATCCAGATGAATGGACCGCCCTCGCATGATCGGTGGGGACGGTTGGACGACCGGTCCGATTGACAGGACTACCGGTGCCCCGGCCCCACGTCGAACCTGCCACGTTCCTGCTGGCGGATCCCGGATTAAGCCGGGATCCAGGTGCGGCAACAGTCGATGATGGACACTCCTGCCCGGCCGGAGGGCGGCCGTCTGATCCTTGTCGGCATTTCCCGGGCGTGGCAGACTTGCGCAGCCTCATCGATTCCCGAGCCCATTTCCGGCGCGGTTTAGCGCGCCTTTTCACCCCTGACCTGGAGGGGCCGTGGCCATCACCGGCACGCGAACGCATGCGACCGCGCCGTTGTCTGCCGGCGAATCGTTCATCGCATTCCCGCTCGTCGCGGCAATGGCGGGGGACACCGCTCAGGTGACCGAGTCGGATGTCGGACACGACCTGCCGGACCAGGGCCTGCGCGGGTGCGACCGGTGGTGGGCGGCACGATGACCGTGTACGCGCTGCTGGTAGGTGTCGACGCCTACCGGGCGGTCAGTCCGCTCCGGGGCTGCCGGGCCGATGTGACGGCCGCCCAGGACCTGCTGACCGCCCAGGTCAAGGGCACGCCGCCGGCGATCCGCACGCTGCTCGACGGCGACGCCACCCGGGCGGCGGTCATCGACGGCATCCGGATGCACCTCGGCCTTGCCGGACCGGGCGACACGGCGCTCTTCTGGTTCGCCGGGCACGGCTCACAGGCACCCGCCCCGCCCGGCCTGTGGTATCTCGAACCGACCGGCATGGTGCAGACCCTGATCTGCGCGGACAGCCGTGAGCACGGCACACCCGACCTGTACGACAAGGAACTCGCCGTGCTGCTCGGCGAGGTGGCGGCCACGGGCGCGCACACGGTGGCGGTGCTCGACTGCTGCTACGCCGGCGGCGCGGCCCGCAACGAGGTACCGGAGCAGGAGGCACGCGCCCGGTACGCTCCCGCGCGCCACGACGTACCCGACATGGCGGCCCTGGTGGCTGCCGCGCCGCTCGCGGCCGACGCGGAGTACGTCGCCCTGGCCGCCTGCCGCTCGTTCGAGCTCGCCCAGGAGTTGCCGCTGAACGGCCTCACCCACGGTGTCTTCACCTGGGCGCTGTTGCGCGCTCTGGCGCGGCTCGGACTGCACGCCACCAGCCGGGACCTGCTGACCCGGGCCCGTTGCCTGGTCGAGGACGTGGTCCCGAACCAGGTTCCGGAGCTCTTTCCCCAGGTGCCCGGGCCCGGCGACCGGCCGTTCCTGGGTGGTCCCCTCGCCGTGGGCGGCGCCGGTGTGGTGATGCGCCACCTGCGCGGCGCCTGGGAGATCGACGCCGGCACCTGTCACGGCCTGCCTCCGGGTGACGGGGTGCGTGTCGCCGTCGCGGGCGAGCCGGTACGCCGGGAGGCCCGGGTCGTCTCGGTGCGCACCGAGCGCAGCCTGGTCGAGCCGGCCGGCTGGGAACCCGACGAGGAGAAGCAGTACCCGGTGGTGCTGGCGAGCATGCCGTTGCCGGCCACCACCGTCGCGGTCGACGGCGACGAGCCGTTGGTCCGCGCGGTGACCGAGGCGATGGCGTCGTCCCCACACGTACGGCTTGCCGTCGCCGAGGTGCCCGAGCTTCGGGTACGAACCGACGCCGCAGGCCGGATCCGGATCCTCGGCACGGACACCACACCTGTCGCGCCGGAGATCGCCGGCGGCCCGGCCGCCGTCGGCCGCGTCGTCGAGACGCTGGAACACATCGCCCGCTGGCGGCAGGTCAAGGCACTCGACAACCCGCTCTCCGCGCTCGCGTCCCGGGTGGGGGTGGAGATCGTGGAGGCGCGGCCGGGCGAGCGCCGGGCGCCGCTCGACCGCCCGCCGATCCGGCCCGGCCCGGACGGATCGGTACGGCTGAGCTACCGCTGGTCGGGCCACGGCTGGGTTCCGCCCACCGTCTTCATCCGGCTGCACAACCACGCCGGCCGCCCGCTGCACCTCGTCCTGCTGGACCTCACCGACCGCTACCGGGTGTGGGCGGGTCTCTTTCCCGGTGGCCGCGTCGAACACGGTCGTGCCGCGGCAGCGCTGGAGGGCCGCCCGGTCCAGATGGGTCTCCCGCCGGACGTGCCGCCGGCACCGGGCCGGACGGTGCGGGACTGGTTGAAGCTGTTCGTCGCCGAGGAGCACTTCAGCTCCCGTCCGTTCGAGCTGCCCCGGCTCGGTGAACCGGGGCTCTCGACGCGACGCGACGCGATCGGGCTTCGCGGCGTGCTCGACCGGCTGGGGCGGGCTGCGGTGCACCGGGACGCGAGCGCGGTTGCCGTCGACGACGTCTACGACTGGGCCACCGTCACGGTCCCGATCCGGACCGTCGTTCCGGACGGCCGGCCGTGACCGCCGGCTTCGACGAGCCATCGATCGACTATCAGATCGCCTGGCTCACCGAGGCGTTCGAGCGGGCCGAGGGCACCGACCGCGCCGACCTGGCGGTGGCCCTCGCCGAGACGTACACGCAGCGCGCCCAGGACAACGAGGACCCGGCCGACCTGACCGCCGTCGTCGACCTGTTCACCCGCCTGCTGGCAGACCACCCGGACGATCCGGACACCGACGAGTGGAGATTCGAGCTCGGGCTGGCGTACGGCAGGAGGAGCCTGCTCACCGACGACGCCGCCGACAGCGAGCAGGCCATCGCGGTGTGGGAGCCGCTGCGGGCGGAGACCGCGCCGGGCAGCCCGGAACGCGCGCTGGTCGCCGCGCATCTCGCGCAGGCCCACTGGGACAGCTGCCGCCTGCGCCCGGACAGCGGACCGGCGGAGATCCGCCACGCCGCCGAGGCGGTCGACGAGTTGCGTCCGGACGTGGCCGGCACGGATTCGGCCGCCTTCGTCACGCTCCAGTCGGGCATGCTCCACCTGCTCCTGGCGGAGCGACTCGGCGACACCGACCAGTTGCGCCTGGGCATCTCGATGCTCGACGCCGCGCTGCCCGACGCCACGACCGAGACACCGGGCTACCCGCTGGCCGCGTGGATGTTCTGCCGCGCAGGCATCGAGCAGTTCCTGCTGGCGGGCGACCGGGCGATCCTGGACCGGCTGATCACCGAGGGCCGCCGCGCGGCGGACACCCTCCCGGCGGACTACGACCTGCTGGTCGACCTGGCGGACGCCTACCGGCTCCGGTGGGAGGCCCGCGACGACGCGGCCGATCTCGACGAGGCGATCGCGTGCCTGCGCCGAGCCCCCGACGACCAGCCGGCCGAGCTGGCGGCGGCGACCCGCGCGGCGTGCGGCGAGTTGCTGCGCCTTCGCGCCGTACGAGACGACTCCGCGGCGGATGCGGACACGGCGGTACGGCTGGTCGAGGAAGCAGACGAGCTGGCTCCGGGCCAGTGGGGACAGGAACTGGCCGGCGCCCTCTTCGCCCGCTGGCAGATCAGCCACGCGCCGCCCGACCTGGAACGGGCCGGCGCCCGCATCGACCAGGTCCTGGCGGCCGGCCCGGCGGACCCGGACGCGCTGATGCGGGCGCACATGTTGCGGCTGGCCATCAGCGACGGTCAACTGGCGGACGAGTGGCGCCGCGAACCGGGCCGGGTGCCGGCGAGCGGTTCGCGGGCGCGCCGTGAGGTGGAGGCGGCCCGGCGGGCATGGCCGATCGTCGACCGGCACGCCGGGCCGCAGCCGCGTGCCGCGTTCGCCATTTGTCTGGCCCTCGCCGAGGTGTCTATCTGCGCCTGGAACCCCGGCGCGCTGCCCTCCGACCGGATCGTCGCCCTCCTGGACGCCACCGAGGGAACGGACGGCCTGCCGCCCGAGCTGGTGGACCTGCGCAACCTCGGCCGGAGCGTCCTCTCCTACGCACGGGAAGCCGGGCATCCGGGCCGGTGGGACGAGGACGGGGAGGGGTTCCAGGCCGCCCTGCGCCTTGCGCGCCCGGACGCCCATCCCGAGGTCCGATCCCGGGCGCTGGGGGTGCTTCACCTGATGCTGAACGGTGTCTCCACCCGCTCCGGTGACCTCCGCGCGTTGCAGGCGGCCAGGGAGCAGCTCCGGTCCCTCCGGTCGCCCGACGGTGAGCCGGACCGGGAATCCGTCCTCCTCGCCCGGTTGTTCGAGCTGGGCATTCCCGGCCGGAACCCCGAGGAGGTGGCGGCGGAGGCGGCCGAGTTGCGCGGGCTGCTGCGGGATCCCGAACTCCCGTACTGGGCCCGTCTGGCGATGCCGATGGCCGAGGCCCTGGCCGACCTGTCAGCTGCCGCGGGCGAAGAACCGATCGAGCCGCCCGGAGTCGTCGCGGACGGGGACAGTCGTACGCAGTCGATTCAGATGCTGCGGCTCCTGCCGGCCGTCGTGTCGGCTCTCACCCGCCGCGACGTCGCCGCCCTGCGCGCGGCCGCCGAGCAGCTCGGGAAGCTGATCGAGCTGCTCCCGCCGGACCACATCGGTCAGCTGGGAGCGGCGGTGTTCGGCGGTCGGGCCGAGCTCGGCGTCGCCGAGATCGACCCGGGCGACACCGCCGCGGCCGAGCGCGGGGTGCGGCACCTGGCCCGGGCGGTCGACCTGCTCGGCGGCCCGGACCACTACAGCTGGTCGAACACCCTGATGACGTACGCCTCCGCGCTGCGGACCGCGAACCTGCCCGGCGGCCCCCGCCGCGCCGACTCCCGCGAAGCCGGACTGAGCGCACTCCGTGGCGACCTGGGGCAGGTGCTCGTGCAGTCCGGAACCGACGACGCCTTCACGGCCGCCCGCGACGCGGCGGGTCACGCGGTCACCGTCGCCACCTGGTGCCGTCAGGACACCGCCGACGACGACCTGATCGCCGCGCTGGACGCCGGCCGAGGGCTGGTCCTGCACGCCGCCATGTCGTCACGGCTCATCGCCGACCAGCTCGCCGCCGCCGGCCGCGAGGACCTGGCCGTGCGGTGGCAGCATTCGGCCGGATACGGACACGACCGGCTCACCGGTACGCCGTTGGGCGCCCTCCCCTCGCTTGCCGAGGTGCCGGACGACCTGCGGGCGCAGGTGCTCAGGACCCTCCTGGCGGAGGACCGGAGCGGGATCCTCCAGCCCGCCCGGCCCGCCGAGATCCGGGCGGCCCTGGCCGCGGTCGAGGCCGACGCGCTCGTCTACCTGGTACCGACCACGGCGGACGTTTCGGGTGCGGCGGTGCTCGTACCCCGCGAGGGCGAGGTCGACGTCCTCGCCCTGCCCGACCTGCGGCTCGACGCGGCCGCCGGCTTCGGCCGGCACACCGGCCGGTTCCGCGACGCCCAGCCGGCCGAGCCGTCGGCGGAACCGATGTCGATCGACGACATCTGCGCCTGGGCCTGGTCCTCGGCGATGGGCCGGCTGGTCGCCCACGCCCACCGGTGGCGTAGCGGGAACCGGCCGGCACGCCTCGTCCTGATCCCGCTCGGCCTGCTGGCCACAGTGCCCTGGCACGCCGCCTACGGTGGCGACGGGACCACCCGGCACTACGCGATCGAGGATGTGGTCGTCTCGTACGCGGTCTCGGCCCGCATGTTCTGCACCAGCGCCCACTTCCCGGTCCGGCCGGTACGCTCCGCGCTGGTCGTCGGCGACCCCACAGGTGAACTCGGTTTCGCCGCCGCCGAGGCACGAGCCGTGCACGCCGCCTTCTACCCGGACGGCACCCACCTCGGCGGCGACGTCCCCGGTGACCCCGAGGGCACCGCCACACCGGCCCGGGTGCTCTCCTGGGTGTCGTCGGCCGCGCCCGGCCCGTCACTGCTGCATCTCGCCTGCCACGGCCGGGTGGATCCGCACCGGCCCGCGGACGGGCACCTCGTGCTCGCCGGTGGCGTCCTGCCGGCCCGCCGGCTGCTCGACGAGTCCCGTCTCGCCGAGCTGGCGATCGAGCGCGTGTTCCTGGCCGCCTGCACCACAGGCGTCACGCACACCGACCACGACGAGGCGTTCAGCCTCTCCACCGCATTCCTGGCGGCGGGCGCGCGGACCGTCTTCGGATCGCTGTGGGCGGTGCCGGACGCCGAGACCTCGCTGCTGATGTTCATCGTCCACCACTTCCTCAACACCGAGGGGTGCGAGCCGGTCGACGCGCTGCACCGGGCCCAGCGGTGGATGCTCGACCCGCAGCGCCGGCCGCCGCCGGGCATGCCGGCGGAACTGAGCCGGCAGGCCACCGGCGACTCCGTGGCGAGACCGGAGTCCTGGGCCGCCTTCACCCACTCGGGACGGTGAGCGTCACCAGCCCAGGTGCAGGAAACCCGCCCAGGTCGCCAGGTCGTCACCGTCGAGATCGGCCACGCGGCGGGCCAGCGCCGCCGGCATGTCCGCCGGAACCGCGCGCTCACGGTCGACCATCCACCGCTGAGCCCGGTTCAGAGCGTCCGCCGGCCGGCGACCCTCGGCCCGCAGGTAGTGGTGGGCCATGAACATCAGCAGCGAGGTGGCGTCGCTCGGCACCTGCCACAGCGACCCGAAGACGGTCCGCGCGCCGGCCGCCAGGAACGCGGTGGAGAGGCTGAACGCCTCGTCGAACGCTCCGCTGGGGACGCTCGTCGTGCAGGCGGCGAGCGCCACCACACCGATCGCCCCGTCCTTGCGCCCCTCCAGGATGTCCCGTGCGGTGAGCCGGGCCCGGCCGGCCAGCAGCAGGTACGAGCCGTCGGCGCCCCGTCCCACCGCGCCGTGGCAGGCCAGATGCAGCATGGGTCGTGCCCGGCCGGCGCGGCGCAGCCAGGCGAGCACCGCCTCGGGGGTGGCCGCCGACGAGGCCCCGGAGTCGTCCGCGTCGTCGACGAGCAGCTCGGCGTCCGGATAGAACGCGGCCCGCACGGCGAGCGCCTCGGTCCGGGCATCCGGCAGGTCGTGGGTGGGATCCCCGACCACCAGGCCACTTCCGTCCTGCGGGATCGGCGTGCGGTCGGCGTTCTCGCAGAGCAGCCGGGCCGAGGGCGCGTAGGAGAACTCGGCCTGCTGCACCGCGTACCAGCCGTCGTGGTCGCGCGCGGCGTGCCAGGGCACGGCGGCGAGCCGGCCCATCGGTACGAGCAGCAGCCGCGGCGCCCGGGACAGGCCCCACCGCCCGGTCTCCGCGAGCAGCGGGCCGATCGCCACCCGCCACGCCCACCCCGCGAGCCGGTCCAGGGAGTCCCGCCACCTGGTGACCGGATCGGCGGTCTCGGCGTCGCCGTCCCCGCCGCCCACCTCGCCCGCGTCGCGGGCCGCCAGCAGGCGGCTGTATCGCCGCACCGGGTCGTCGTCGGACTGCACCAGTGACGGCAGGGACAGCGCGAACGGCTCGCTGCCGTTCGGCAGGACCACCGCCGCACCGGGCACCCCGAGGCGCCCGGGCACCAGGTAGACCAGCGCGTCGTGGCGCATCGCCCGCAGCGCCGTCCGGATCTGGTCGAGCGACGGCGGGTCCAGCACGTCCGGCACCGGCACGTCGCTGAGCCGTGCGCCGGTGAGCGCGGTCAGCACGTCACGCCGTACGTCGGGGTCGTCACTGCCGGTCTGCCAGCGGCGGGCCAGCTCGTCGTGGCCGAGCGCGTGCAGCCGGGCGGGGATCCCCATGGTGACCGTCGCGGCATACAGCATCAGGCAGCGCCCGGCGTCGAGCGCGCCCACCGCGCCGCCCGCGTCGCCGTCGGCGAGGCACCAGCGGGCGACCTCGGTCGCGTCGTCCACCACATCCCTGGCGGCGGCTGCGGCGTCGGCGGTACCGGCCTGCAGGAGCACGCTCCAGGCGTAGCCGCGCAGCGCGCGTTTACCGGCCTCCCGGCCCTCGGCGCGGCGGCCCGCCAGCCGGTACGCGTGCGCCGAGGCCATCTCGGCGAACGCCCACACCGGGTGCGCCACGTCACCGGTCGCCCGACGGGCCCTGCCGAGGCGGCGCAGTGCCTCGTCCAGCGCCTCCCGGCCGGCGCCGAGCTCGTAACGCACACAGAGGAACCGGCCCAGCATGGTGTCCATCAACGCTCGGTGTGGATAGTCGGCGGGCGCGAGGTCCGACGCCCGGCGCAGCTGGTCCACACCGCGCGCCAACTGGTCGGCGTCGCGCCGGTCGACTGCCTTGCGGCAGATGCCGGTGCCGGACACGAAGAGGCGGAACGCCCGCTCGCCGGCCGACAGATCGGGCTCGTCCGCGGCATGGCTCTGCGCCTGCTCGGCACCGGGCTTGTGCCCGGGCGCCTCCATGACCACCGCACCCGCGTTGAGGTACCGACGCAGCGCCAGGGTGCTGGGTGCGTCCGGCGGTAGCCGGTCCACCAGGTCGACCAGTCGCTGCAGCGAGTCGAACGCCTCCCCGGTCTCGCCGCGCTGAGTGGACGCGAGAATCTCGGCAGCCTCCTGCAGGATCTCGGCGAACTGCCGTTGTTCACCTGTCACCCCGGCGTCGAGCATCGCCTGCACCCGCGTGCGGACCTGCCGGAGGTCGTCGTAGAAACTCCGATCCCGCGCACGCTTGACCAGCAGGGCCATCCGCAGCGCCTCGGCGGCCGACGCGAACGGGCCCCCGGCGGTACGGGCCACCAGCTCGTCAGCCCGGCCGAACGCGCCATCGGCGTCGAACTCTGCGTCGTCAGTCAACACGGCGCCGATGTCGACCAGGGCGTGAAGCAGAGCCGCAGCCGTCTCCTCCAGGCCGATCGAGCTGATCGTGGCGTGTTCGCGGGCGGCCCGGAAATCCTGACCCCGCATGGCGGCATACAGGGCACACAGGACCAGGGCCTGACCGACCACGGCACGCTCCGGGCCGGTGTACGCGGCGGCGGCGAAGTCGGCCTGCGCGCGGGCCAGCGTCGCCGCGTCCCGTTCGCCCTCGTAGCGGCGCAGCCATGCGTACGCACGGGCCAGCAGTTCGGCGCTGCCCAGCGGAGGATCCGAGCGGGACAACGCTTCCAGCGCGGCGGTCACCTCCTCCGGTGCGGCGACCCGCAGATGCGCGACCGCGGCGACCGGATCGTGCCACCGTACGCTCGTGGTAGCCGTCACAGGGCCTCCTCGGCACGTCGGCGGAGCCGGTCCGGGTCGGTGACGGTGATCCGGCGGTAGCCGGTCCGGATGACGCCGTCGTCGCGCATCCCGCGCAGCGTCCGCTGCACGGTGTCGTCGACGGCGCCGACGAGCGTCGCGAGTTCGGCGTGGGTCAGGTCGACAGCGATGCGTACCCCACCGTCCACCGGATCGCCGATCACCTCGACCAGCTCCAGCAGCACCCGGGCGAGCCGGACCGGCACCGGGAAGGCGCTGAAGTCGGCGCGACGCAGGTTGGCCCAGTGCAGGCGCCGGCCGACGGTGGCTGTCACCTCGTTCGCCACCTCGAGATGCCGGCTCAGGAAGGCGCGGAAGGCAGCCTGCTGGATGACAGTGGCGCGGACCTCCCCGCAGGCGGTGACGGTCGCGGTTCGCTGGCCGTCGGTGAGCGCGGCGAACTCGCCCACGAGGTCACCCGGGAGGCGTACGGCCAACAGCTGCTCGGTGCCACCGACCGACATGGTCACCTTGGCGACACCCTGCTGGATGATCTCGACGTGGGTGTCCCGCCCGCCCTCGATGAAGATCCGCCGGCCCGATGAGATGTCGCGCGTGACGCCGAGGGCCAGCAGTTTCCCCTGCAGCTCCGGCTCGAGCCGATCCAGAAAGGAGCCGGGTGCCCACGAAGACATGAAGACATTCGAACCGGTCCATCACTACGGCGCAATGGCACGGTAGGGCCGGAAACAAGAGGGCAGTGGGCTGATCGGTCGGCCGAACGACATCCACCGGTGTCTCAGTCGTGGGTACGGCGGGCCGGACGGCCGATACTGTCGTCGTCGATGCACACGCCCGTAGGCTGCGATGCGGAGTAACCGCGAGCCACGGCTACCGACTCCAGGTCGACTGTCAAGCGTGGGCGGGACCGAATGGAGGATCCGGTGAGCTGGGTCGCCAACGTGATGCTGTCGGTGGGCCTGACCGACCGCCGGAACGCGGAGGCGTTCATCGGCTGGCTCGACACCCGGTGCCGCTGTCGTGAACCGGGCACGAGTTCGGGCTGCTGCGGTAGCCTGCGCCTCGTCACCGCCGTGGACAACCAGTGGGGCGGGCACAAGAACCCCGAATGTCAGGTGTTCGCCGGTGCACTCAACCACGCCGACCTCACCGCTGTCGTCACGCGTTTCGGTTCCGTGGCCTGGCACAACCCCAACGCCGTACAGCTCTTCGTAATGGACCAGGAGCAGTTCTTCTTCCGCGTCTGGATGATCCGCGACGGCGCTCTCCGCCAGTACGCCCCTTCGTCGCCGGACGAGGACGACGACGGGTTCTGGCCTCCCGCCGGTGGCGTGACCGACCTCGGGAAACGGCGAAGCCCAGGCCGATGACCTGGGCTTCTGTACCGAGCCGCCTGACGGAATCGAACCGTCGACCTACGCATTACGAGTGCGTCGCTCTAGCCGACTGAGCTAAGGCGGCAACGATCGTCAAGTGTACGGCACGCCCCGCCGGAAGCCGAACCGGATCCCCCCACCCCGGAACCCGGACAACGGACCACATCCGCCCCGCTGCGGGAGAGACTTCGCGCCGCGTCCGGACTACCCTGCGGCGGGTGACCGACGAACCGCCGCGACCGGCACCCGAGGCGCATCCCGGCGAGCGCGCCACCCGCCGCCCTCGCCGTATCGACCCCCGGGAACTGGGTTTCACCCCGCGCCGGCCGGTGCCCTGGCTCGCGCCGCTGCTGCTGATCAGCACCGGCCTGCGTACGTTGCTGGCCATGCTCTTCGGGGCGTACCTGGACAAGCGCGAGTTGCAGAACGCGTTCAGCGACGGAACGTTCCGGCAGGTCGGGCCGGACGGCGGTCTCTGGCTCGACTACGTGGCCGACCTGGGTGACGGCTTCGACGCCACGTACTCCGTGGCGTACCTGCTCGCCCAGCCGGAGCTGACCGTCGACGGGCATCGCCTCCCCCGCGCGCAGACGCTGGTGATGGGCGGCGACCAGGTCTATCCGGCGGCGGGCTACGAGGCGTACGAGGACCGGTGCAAGGGCCCGTACCAGGCGGCGCTGCCTGTTGCCCCGCCGGAGCAGCCGACGCTGTTCGCGGTGCCGGGCAACCACGACTGGTACGACGGGCTGACGGCGTTCCTGCGCCTGTTCGTGCGTACCCGGGACCGGCACTTCGCCGGTTGGGGCACCGGCCAGTCCCGCTCGTACTTCGCCGTCGAGCTGCCGGCCGGGTGGTGGCTGCTCGGCCTCGACGACCAGTCCGGGTCGTACCTGGACGACCCGCAGCTCACCTACTTCGACGAGGTGGCGCGCAAGCTCACCCCGGAGTCGAAGGTGATCCTGGCGGTGCCGGCGCCGACGTGGGTCAAGGCCGTCGACCACCCCAACGCGTACGACTCGATCGACTACTTCATCCGTACGCTCGTCGCGCCGACCGGGGCGCAGGTGCGGGTGCTGGTTTCCGGCGACCTGCACCACTACGCCCGTTACGCCGGGCCGGACCGGCAGCTCATCACCTGCGGCGGCGGCGGCGCCTACCTGTACCCCACGCATCGGCTGCCGGAGACGCTGGAGGTGCCGCCGCGCGACACGCTGACCCGGCGGGCCAGCAACACCCAGGAGTACGACCTGGCCGCGCGCTACCCGGACAAGGCCCGGTCCCGCCGGTACGGCTGGGGGATCTTCGCCCGCCTGCCGTTCCGCAATCCGGGCTTCGCCACGCTGCTCGGCACCCTGCACACGCTGCTGATGCTGGCCATGGCCGGGGTGGCGGCGCAGCGGGTGGGCACCACGGAACAGCGGCTGTTCAGCGTGCCGCTGGCGATCATGCTGGTGGTGGCGATGATGGGCGCGGTGTTCTTCGCCAAGCCACCCACGGCGGGCGGGAAACGGCACGCCCGGCACTGGATCCTCGGGGTGGCGCACGGGCTGGCCCAGGTGGCGCTCGCCGCCGGGGGCACATGGGTGTGGTTGCGGCTACCGTTCTACGACTGGCCGTGGCCGTTGCCGGCGGTCGCCGCGCTGGTCCTCTACGGTCCGGTGATCGGTCTGGTCGCCAGCCAGCTCGTGGCGCTCTACCTGCTGGTGGCGGGCGCGTTCGGGGTGAACCTGAACGAGCTGTTCGCGGCGCAGGGCATCGAGGACTCGAAGGCGTTCCTGCGGTTCCGGATCGGCCCGGACGGCACGCTGACGATCTACCCGATCGCGGTCGACCGGGTGTCCCACGACTGGCAGCTCAACCCCGACCAGTCCCCCACCGCCCCCTGGCTGACCCCGAAGACCCCGCTGACCCCTCGCCTGGCCGAACCCCCCATCGTCATCCGCTGACCGACCACCCCGGTGATCAAGGAGTTCGTGTCCTGTCCGGGCGCGATCGGAGACACAAACTCCTTGATCACCGGGGAAGGGTGGGGGGAAGGGTGGGTGGGTCAGCGGTTTTCGTGGGCCTGTCTGGGGCCGCAGACCGAGGCTCGGGAGCACATCGAGCGGGAGCCGTCGGCGTCCAGCCGGACGGTCACCGCGTCGCGCGGGACACTGTGGCCGACCACCTTGCCCTCGCCCTGCGGCGTGGACACCCGGCTGCCGACCGCGGGGGCCGTCTCCTGGAACTTCTGGTACAGCGGGTGCTCGTACTTCAGGCAGCACATCAGCCGCCCGCACGCACCGGAGATGCGCAGCGGGTTGAGCGGCAGATCCTGGTCCTTCGCCATCCGGATGGTCACCGGCTCGAAGTCGTTGAGGAACGTGGCGCAGCACAGGTCACGCCCGCAGGAGCCGATGCCGCCCTGTACGCGGGCGGAGTCGCGGGCGGAGAGCTGCCGCAGCTCGACCCGGCAGTGCAGCGTGGCGCCCAGGTCGCGGACCAGCGAGCGGAAGTCGACCCGGTGCGGCGCGGTGAAGTAGATGGTGGTGCGGTCGCTGCCGTTCTCCGGGGTGGCCAGGACGTGGTCGACGGCGACCACCTTCATCGGCAGGCCGTGTTCGCGGATCAGCCGCTTGGCGGCCACCTTCGCCTCGGCCTTGCGCCGGCGCAGCGTCTCGTCGCGGCGCAGGTCGTCGTCACCGGCGATCCCGGCCAGTTTCGGGAAGCCGTCGGTGTCCTCGCTGACCCACTGCGCGGCCCACACGCACTCGGCCACCTCGGGCCCGTCGTCGGTGGGCACCAGCACCCGGTCGCCCACCTGCGGGCGCAGCTCGCCCGGGTCGAGGTAGTAGAGGCGCCCGTACCGGTTGAAGCTGACCGCGCAGAGCATGCCCATGCGCCCCACCCTACGCGGATCGATGCCCGCCGCACGGCACACCTGTCGCCGCCCGGTCACCCGCCGCAGCGATCATCGTCGTCGACCCGGCCGAACCGGCCCCTTCGCCTCGCCCGGACGGCTGAATCTGCGTCGCCCCCCTGACAAACACCGCGTGAGCGCGTTGAGTGAAGGCATACCTGCGGGGGGTGCAGGGGAAGGCCACGGCGCCGCCGCCGTCACCGGCCACGGCCGGTGACGGCGCGCGGCGCCGTGGACCGTCAGTAGCCGATCCGGGTGGTGCCGCCGTAGCGCGGGGCGGTGGTGGCGCGGTCCCGCCAGGGCGTCTCGGTCAGGCTCGGCCCCCACTGCCGCAGCAGCGTCTCGGCGCCGTCGTAGGCCACCCCGAGCACGCCCAGGACCCTCGTGGCGATCTCGGCCGCGGCCGATGCCCCGAACCGGCCGGGCTCGACGCCGGGCCGGGTCGCCGCGTGCACCGCGACCGCCTCCGCCGAACCCAGCACCTCGGCCAGCGCGCGGGCCAGCGCGGCCCGGCTGCCCTCCACCCAGCCGGCCAGCGCGTCGGCGTAGCCCGCCGTCGACTCCAGCCGCCCGACCAGGCTCTCCGGCCCCTCGTCCAGGTGTCGCAGCAGCGCGGAACGCGCCTCGTCGTAGGCCGACGCGGCGGTGCCGGACCAGGCGACCTGGTCGGCCAGCAGGGCGCAGGTGTCGTCGTACCCCCGGACGAGCCGGCGCACGGCGTGCCCGGCGCCGGTCAGCGGCGCGGGATGCAGGTCGAGGAACTCGCGCACGGCGACGCCGGGAAGGACCTGCATCCGGCGCAGCAGCGGCCAGAGCCGGTGTCCCTCGGGCGCACCGGCGGCCAGCAGCGTGTCGACGCGGGCGAGCAGGTCGAGGCCCGGCTCGGCGAGGCGGTCGAGGGCGTCCATCAGGCCTCCCGGGCCAGCCGCCGGGCGACCGCGTCGTCGGCGGCGGCGTAGCGGTCGGCGGCGCTATGGTGACAGTGGCCAGCCCGTAGAGCACGACGAGCACCACGAGCGCGGTCAGCA
>NZ_JBEZMS010000021.1:0-104183 GCF_040652815.1 Micromonospora sp. NPDC048169 | reverse complement strand
CCGGGCGCCGCCGGCTCGGCATCCACGCCCGGCGGCCCGACGGCCGGGGCCGGCGGGGGAGCGGCCACCGGCGCCGCCGGGCCGAGGTGGTGGCTCAGCCATAGGACCTCGGCGAGGTCCCGGGCGGTGGGGGCGCCCCCCACCGCCATGATCGCGGCACGTAGCCGCTCAATCGTCATCGGGCCGGCGGGACAGGTGAGCCATCACCTTGTCGGCGAGCTGGTCCCGGTCCACACCCGTGGTCCGTCCCGCCTGGTCGGTGAGGTAGATCGCGTTGAGCAGCTGGTCCGTGGCGAGGTCGTCGTGGTCCCGCCGGCTGAGGAACCGCTGGATGATCTCCGCGCCGCTCGGGGCCAGCGTGCCCAGATGCGCCTCGACGATCCGCGACAGCTTCTCCGCCTCGGGCTGGGGCAGGGTCGCCTGGATGCACCGGCGCAGGAACGCTGGCGGGAAGTCCCGCTCACCATTGCTGGTCATCACGATGATCGGGAAGGCCCGGCAGCGGACCTGGCCGTGACGCACCGGCACCCGCTCGGTGCTGTCCGCTGTCATCACTGCGGCGTCGGCGGCCTGATCCGCCTGCCGGACCAGCTCCGGTATCTCGTACGACCCCTCCTCGAAGATGGCGAGCAGGTCGTTGGGCAGGTCCAGGTCACCCTTGTCGATCTCGTCGATGAGCAGCACCCGTGGACGCTCGGCCGGCAGCAGCGCCGTGCCGAGCGGGCCGAGGCGGATGAACCGGCCGACGTCCTCTGGCTCGTCGCCGGGCCCGGACCCGCTGTCCCGCCTGGCCTGATAGAGCCGGGCCAGCGGGTCGTACTGGTAGAGGCCGTCCTTTACCGTGACGCGGCTGGTGATGTTCCACCGCAGTGGACGCCCGAGCCCCAGCTCATGGGCGACGGCAGAGGCCAGTGTGGACTTTCCGGTGCCGGGACGGCCGGTCACCAGCAGCGGCCGGCGCAGGTGGATGGCGGCGTTGACCAGTTCAACTGTGTCGCGGTCCGGGCGGTAGTTCTCGCCCCGCCGGGCGTCGGCCGCCGACTCCTCCACCCACGGGGAGATGGGGACGGCCTCGTCGTCGAACAACCGCCACGGCGGCGGTGCCGGCAGCCGGGCGATGTCGTCGTGCGGGACACCCGTCCCGTGGTAGATCCACCAGCCCGGTCGCTCGGACACGTCCGCTCCTCACTCCGCGAAGCCGAGCGGCGCGGGGCGCCGCTTCGGTTCGTCCCACAGCAGTGTCACGTCCCGGCCGCAGTGTCCGGGATCGTCGTTCAGGCCGGATTCCGCGCGCAACGCGCGAATCGTCCGGGGAAGCTGGTCGCTGCGCAGACCATGCAGGCGTTCGGCCATGTCCCGGCAGAACCTGGTGGCCGGGCATCCCTCGGCCGGCACGGTGTGCCGTTCGCAGGAGCCTCGTCGCCACAGCAGCGCCGGCACGCCGGTGGCCACCGCCTCGTGTACGTGCCTCTCAGCGGCCCACACGCCGGTCAGGCCGACCGCTACCGGCGTGTCGTCCTGCCACAGCCAGGCCCGGAACTTGTCCGGTTGGGGAACTGCGGCGGAGCACTCCAGCCAGCGGACGATCGCGTCCAGGGTGCGTGGGTCCTCGCGCAGGCGGTTGGCACGCCGCACGATCTCGTGCGGGGTGGTGGAGTTGAACCAGTCCAGGTCGCGTACCACCACCGGCCCCTTCCAGCCCAGCGGCGCGGTGTCGCCCTCGGCGACCCAGCTCTCCACGTCCCAGCCGAGCAGCCCGCGGGGCAGGACGAACTCGACCCCGATCGTCTCGCAGCCGTGGGGGATGCGGGCGTAGGCGCGGGGCAGCGCCTGCTGCACGGCGGTACGGACCTTGGCTCGGGAGACCTCCACGTCGTCGAGGACCGGCTCGTCGAGGTCGCCCTCGGGGCCGCTCGCGGTCCAGATGGTCAGCCGGTGCGCCCGGCGGCGAGGCGCGCCGGTCGTGGCCACCCGGACCACGATCCACGCCTGCCGGACCGCGACTTCGGCGGCCGGCCCGTCAGCGGGCGACGGGCCGGCGCCCCAGCCGTGCCGGCCGCTCCATTCGTGCAGGGCGGCACGGCGGCCGGGCACCCGCTTGCCGACCTCCCGCAGCAGCCTCACCACCAGGTCGCGGATCCCGTCCTCGCCGGAGGTGGGCAGGACCGCCAGTGCCTCGGCCACCGCGAGCAGGGAGGGCAGCGGGCGGGCAGGCAGCGGGTCGGGGCCCGTCCACAGCGCCCGGCCCATGACGTGCGCGTCCGGCAGGTGGACGCCCCGCAGGATGTCCCGCAGCTCCCGGTAGGGCCCCGGACCGAACGGACCCAGCGCGATCCGCTCGGCGATCTCCGGCCACTGCCTGTGGATTTCGTCCATCGGCAGGATGACGCCGCTGCGGCTCCCGCCGGGACCGGCCCGGTCGGCAGAGATCACCATGCCGACCACGTCGTACGAGCCCTTGACGTAGGCGGCGGAGCCGCTGTATCCCTCGGTCAGTACGAAGCCGGTGCCGTCGGTCGCGTCGGTCTGGCAGGCGTGGCCGGCGAGACGCGGGTCCGGCTCCGCGGTGAAGTAGGCGATCTGCCCGGTCTCGAGGTAGCCGCTGGGGAAACCGAAGGCGGCCAGTTCCTGCCCGGCGTAGACGTCCACGGCGTGCAGCGGCGCCAGCCGAGCCGGGACCACTGTCACCGGCTCGTCCAGGCGGACCACCGCGAGGTCTCCCTCGCTGCTCCCGCGCTGCCAGGGGCCGCAGAAGACGACAGTCCCCGGCGCGGCGTGGTCTCGGCCGAGAGCCAGGAACGACACGGTCACCTCGGATCGGTCACCGACGACGTGCGCGCAGGTCAGCACGTGGCGTTCGTCGATCAGGAAGCCGCTGCCGCGGGTCGCCCCGGTGATCCTGGCGTGCCACGCCGGTTTGTGACTCACCGCGCGGGTGCCTCGCCCGGGGGTGGCCCGGCGGACCAGGTCAGCTTGACCGTCAGGTGGGCGTCCATCCCGGTCTTGGCGAAGACGGCGCCCGCCTCGGCGGTGAAGTTCACGCCGAACTCGATCTCGATGTCGTCCGGGCGGTGCGCGGCGGCGCGGAAGGTGGCCAGCGCCTTCTGCGCCGCGATGTTGATCTCACGCAGGCCGGTCTCGAAACGCCTGCGCGCCTCCACGATGTGCTCGTCGAGCCCGGCCTCGCCGAACCCGGTGTCCTGGCGACGGATCTCGAAGAAGACCTCCTCGCCGTCCTCGGTCCGTACCCGCATCAGTTCCGTTGCCACTCCGACCTCCCGCCGCACCAGCTTCATCGATGATCAAGCACCACCGGGACGGGCGCTGTCGGGTGCCCGACTGAACCGGACCCCGCTTCACGTTCGCCCGGACGCCGGTCGCGGCACCCCGTCCGGCCCCCCGAACGGGGCCGATCGGCGGCTCGACTCGCACGTCCTAGACGGCTGGCCTAGGGTTACCGGAAGAGGTGAGCCGTTCTCGACGGGGAGGGGGTGCCCAGGTGGGTCTGAAGACGTTCATCCAGGGGTGGCCCGTCTACCGGCAACTCACCGGCACCGACCCGCTCGGTCGCGGTGCCGCCGCCCAGTCGGCGCGTTCCGCCGAGCTGAGCCCTCGCACCGATACCGCCGACGGCATGGCCCGCTCGGTCTGCCCGTACTGCGCGGTGGGCTGCGGGCAGCGCGTCTTCCACTCCGACGGCAAGGTCACCCAGATCGAGGGCGACCCGGACAGCCCGATCTCGCGCGGCCGCCTCTGCCCGAAGGGCTCGGCCAGCAAGAGCCTGGTGACCAGCCCGCTGCGCCAGACCACGGTGCGCTACCGCCGGCCGTACGCGACCGAGTGGGAAGACCTGGACCTCGACGTCGCGCTCGACATGATCGCCGACCGGATCCTCGCCGCCCGCGCGGAGACCTGGGAGGACGTCGACGACGAGGGCCGACCGCTGAACCGGACGCTCGGCATCTCCAGCCTCGGCGGCGCGACGCTGGACAACGAGGAGAACTACCTCATCAAGAAGCTGTTCACGGCGATGGGGGCACTCCAGATCGAGAACCAGGCGCGTATTTGACACTCCGCCACCGTCCCCGGTCTGGGGACCAGCTTCGGTCGCGGCGGCGCCACGGACTTCCAGCAGGACCTCGCCAACGCTGACGTCATCGTCATCCAGGGCTCGAACATGGCCGAGGCCCACCCGGTGGGCTTCCAGTGGGTGATGGAGGCGAAGAAGCGCGGCGCGAAGGTCTTCCACGTCGACCCGCGGTTCACGCGCACCAGCGCGCTCGCCGACACGTACCTGCCGATCCGGGCGGGCACCGACATCGCGCTGCTCGGCGGCGTGGTGCACCACATCCTGGAGAACGAGCTGGACTTCCGGGAGTACGTGCTGGCGTACACGAACGCGGCAAACATCGTCAGCGAGCAGTTCGCCGACACCGAGGACCTGGACGGCCTGTTCTCCGGCTACAACCCGGACACCGGCTCGTACGACCACGCGACCTGGCAGTACGCGGGTCACGAGGGCGAAGCCAAGATCCGGGGCACCGGCAAGGAACGCGACTCGGCCTCCGGGCTGGAGCACGAGTCGCACGGCGAGCCGATGCCGCCGCAGACCGAGCGGGACGAGACGCTGCGGCACCCGCGCTGCGTCTACCAGATCCTGAAGCGGCACTTCTCCCGCTATACGCCGGAGATGGTGGCGCGGGTGTGCGGCATCCCGGAGGAGAAGTTCCTCGAACTGGCCCGCGCGTGGACGGAGAACTCCGGCCGGGAGCGCACCGGCGCGCTCGTCTACTCGGTCGGCTGGACGCAGCACAGTGTCGGCGTGCAGTACATCCGCACCGGGTCGATCATCCAGACGCTGCTGGGCAACATGGGCCGTCCGGGCGGTGGCATCCTGGCGCTGCGCGGGCACGCCAGCATCCAGGGCTCCACCGACATCCCGACGCTGTTCAACCTGCTGCCCGGCTACCTGCCGATGCCGCACCACGCCGACCACCCCACGTTCGACGAGTGGGTGAACAGCATCCGGCACCCGGGCCAGAAGGGCTTCTGGGGCAACTCGCGTTCCTTCGCGGCGAGCCTGCTCAAGGCGTACTGGGGTGACGCGGCGACGCCGGAGAACGACTTCTGCTACGGCTACATGCCCCGGATGACCGGCGACCACGGCACGTACCAGCAGGTCCTGAACATGATCGACGGCAGGGTGAAGGGCTACTTCCTGCTCGGCCAGAACCCGGCCGTCGGCTCGGCGCACGGCCGGGCGCAGCGCCTGGGCATGGCCAACCTGGACTGGCTCGTCGTCCGCGACCTGTTCATGATCGAGAGCGCCACCTTCTGGAAGAACGGCCCGGAGGTCGCCACCGGCGAGATCGTCCCGGAGGAGTGCCGCACCGAGGTGTTCTTCCTGCCGGCGGCCTCGCACGTGGAGAAGGAGGGCACGTTCACCCAGACGCAGCGGCTGCTGCAGTGGCGGGAGAAGGCCGTCGACCCGCCGGGCGACGCCCGCTCCGAGCTGTGGTTCTTCTACCACCTCGGCCGCGTGCTTCGGGAGAAGCTGGCCGGCTCCACCGAGCGCCGCGACCGCGCGCTGCTGGACCTCGCCTGGGACTACCCCACGCACGGCCCGCACGCGGAGCCGAGCGCCGAGGCGGTGCTCAAGGAGATCAACGGGTACGAGGTCGGCACCGGCCGCCTGCTCAGCGGCTTCGCCGAGGCCCGCGACGACGGCTCCACGGCGATCGGCTGCTGGATCTACTCCGGCGTGTACGCCGGCGGGGTGAACCAGGCGGCCCGCCGCCGCTCCCGCCACGAGCAGGACTGGGTGGCCGCCGAGTGGGGCTGGGCGTGGCCGGCGAACCGCCGCACGCTCTACAACCGCGCGTCCGCCGACCCGGACGGCCGGCCGTGGAGCGAACGCAAGAAGTACGTCTGGTGGGATCCGGACGCCGGCGAGTGGACCGGGTACGACGTGCCCGACTTCGAGAAGACGAAGCCGCCGTCGTACCGGCCGCCCGAGGGCGCCTCCGGCCCGGACGGGCTCGCCGGTGACGACCCGTTCGTCATGCAGGGCGACGGCAAGGCGTGGCTGTACGCGCCGAGCGGCGTCCTCGACGGCCCGCTGCCGACGCACTACGAACCGGCCGAGTCGCCGATGCGCAACCCGCTCTACGGCCAGCAGGCCAACCCGACCCGCAAGGTCTACGAGCATCCGATCAACCGGATGAACCCGAGCCCGCCGGAGCCGCACAGCCAGGTCTTCCCGTACGTGTTCACGGTCAGCCGCCTCACCGAGCACCACACCGCCGGTGGGATGAGCCGTACCGTGCCGCGCCTGGCCGAGCTGCAACCGGAGATGTTCGTCGAGGTGTCACCGGAACTCGCCGGTGAGATCGGGCTGGCCCACCTGGGCTGGGCGCACCTGATCACCGGACGCGCGGTGATCGAGGCGCGGGTGCTGGTCACCGACCGGCTCACCCCGCTGCGGGTGGACGGCCGGATCATCCACCAGGTCTGGCTGCCGTACCACTTCGGCACCGAGGGCCTGGTGACCGGCGACTCGGCGAACGACCTTTTCGGCATCACGCTGGACCCGAACGTCCTCATCCAGGAGAGCAAGGTCGGCACCTGCGACATCCGGCCCGGCCGGCGGCCCACCGGCCCGCCGCTGCTGGACCTGGTCGGCGACTACCAGCGGCGGGCCGGGATGACGCCGGACCGGAAGATCCCGATGGTGACCACCGACGCGGCCGGCGGGGACGACGCCGCCGGCAGCACGGACGAGCAGTCGGCCGCCGCGCACCAGGACGGGGAACCGCATGCCTGACGCCAACAGCCTGTACGGCCCGCTGGACCCGGCCCCGGACGCGGGCTGGGTCTCCGCGCCGCCCCGGATGGGCTTCTTCACCGACACCAGCGTGTGCATCGGCTGCAAGGCGTGCGAGGTGGCCTGCAAGGAGTGGAACGACGTCCCCGACTCGGGGTTCGACCTGCTCGGCATGTCGTACGACAACACCGGCGCGCTGACCGCGAACTCGTGGCGGCACGTCGCGTTCATCGAGCAGCCCCGCCCGGCCGGTCACCGCACGCCGCCGTTCGCGGGTGACCCGACGGGCCCGGCGACCAGCCCGGCGTCGGCGGCCGCCGGCGCGCTCACGGCACCGGACACCGGTACGAATCCGGGCCTGCCGCCGGGGCAGCCGGAGGCGGCGGCGCGGATGGCCGCCGGTCCGGAGTTCCTCGGCATGCCCGGTGCCCGGCCGCCCGGGCGGGACAGCGGCGCGGAGAGCCGTACCGACTTCCGCTGGCTGATGATGTCGGACGTGTGCAAGCACTGCACGCACGCGGCCTGCCTGGACGTGTGCCCGACCGGTTCGCTGTTCCGCACCGAGTTCGGCACCGTGGTGGTGCAGGAGGACATCTGCAACGGCTGCGGCTACTGCATCTCCGCCTGCCCGTACGGCGTGATCGACCAGCGTAAGGGCGACGGCCGGGCGTGGAAGTGCACGCTGTGCTACGACCGGATCGGCGCGGGCATGACGCCCGCCTGCGCGCAGGCGTGCCCGACCGAGTCGATCCAGTACGGCCCTCTCGACGAGCTGCGGGAACGGGCCGCGAAGCGGGTCACCGCGCTGCACGAGCGCGGCGTGCCGGAGGCACGGCTGTACGGCCACGACCCGACCGACGGGGTGGGCGGCGACGGCGCGTTCTTCCTGCTGCTGGACGAGCCCGAGGTGTACGGGCTGCCGCCGGACCCGGTGGTCACCACCCGGGACCTGCCGAAGATGTGGAAGCGGGCCGGACTGGCCGCGCTGACCATGGCGGCGGCTGCCGTCGCCGCGTTCGTCGGAGGATCGTCGTGAGCCCGGACCGCCCGGTCGGTGACCGGTTCCGCCGATTCCGCGAGCGCCTGTCCACGCAACGGGAGAGCGGCGGCGCCGCCGAGGGGGAGAACGGCAGCCGGGCCACCGCCGCCGGTCCCGGCGTGGGCCGCACCGACGCGGGCTCCCGCGACGCCGGGCTGGCCCCGCACCCGCCCCGCGACGCGGTGCCGCGCCGGCCCCGCCGTAAGGGTGGCAAGGGCGGCGGGGAACAGCTCAACGTCCCACCGGCCGAGTTCACCTCCTACTACGGCCGGCCCGTCCTCAAGCCGCCGGTGTGGCGGTGGGACATCGCCGCGTACCTGTTCACCGGCGGTCTCGCCGCCGGTTCGTCGCTGCTGGCCGCGGGCGGGCAGCTCACCGGCCGCCCCGCGCTGCGCCGCGCCGGCCGGATCACCTCGCTCGCGGCGGTCGGCGCGAGCACGTACTTCCTGGTGAACGACCTGGGCCGGCCGTCACGCTTCCACCACATGCTGCGGGTGGCGAAGGTGACCTCGCCGATGTCGGTGGGCACCTGGATCCTCAGCGTGTTCGGCCCGGCCGCCGGGGCCGCGGCGATCGCCGAGGCGGCCCCGCTGCTGCCCGAGCGGGGTCTGCTGGGGCTCGGCCGCCGGCTGCTGCCCCCGGCCGGGCACGCCGCCGGTCTGGTCGCCGCCGTCACCGCGCCGGCGCTGGCCACGTACACCGGGGTGCTGCTGGCGGACACGGCGGTGCCGTCGTGGCACGAGGCGTACCCGGAACTGCCCGCCATCTTCGCCGGCAGCGCCCTGGCCAGCGGCGCGGGCGTCGGGCTGGTGGCCGCGCCGCCCGGGCAGGCTGGCCCGGCGCGGCGCCTCGCGGTGGCGGGCGCGGCGATGGAGCTGTGGGGTTCGCACCGGGTGGAGAACCGGCTCGGGCTGCTCAGTGAGCCCTACACCCAGGGCACGCCGGGGAAGCTGCTGCGCGCGGGCCGGGCACTGACCGCCGCCGGTGTCGTGGGCGCGCTCGTCGGCCGGCGCAGTCGGGTGCTGTCCGCGCTGTCCGGCGGCGCGCTGATCGCCGCGTCGGTGTGCACCCGGTTCGGCATCTTCCACGGCGGGGTCGCCTCGGCGCGGGATCCGCGGTACACGGTGGTGCCGCAGCGCGAACGCGCCGACCGGCGGGCCGCCGACCAGGTCTGACACCTCCCCGGGCGGCCCGCGCCGCGCTGTGATTGACTGCTGCGTGGAGGCGTTCAGGCGGCTGGTGCCCCTCCCGGTCTTCAAAACCGGTGTGGTCCGGGACCCGGGCCAGGCGGGTTCGATTCCCGTCCGTCTCCGCCAAACCGTTCCCGGGAGTGCGCCGATGCGTGAGGTCGACCCGCGACGGCGGGTTCCGCGCACCGACGCGCTGCTCGCCGATCCCGCGCTGGCCGCCGCCGCCGCAACGCTCGGCCGCGACCGGGTCAAGGCCGCGATCGTCCGCGCGCAGGACCGCGCCCGCCGCGGTGAGCTGACCCCCGATCAGGTACGCGACGCGGCACTGGCGGACCTGCCCGGCCGCACGCCCCGGCCGGTCCTCAACGCCACCGGCGTGGTGCTGCACACCAACCTGGGCCGCGCCCCGCTCGCCCCGTCGGCCGTGGACGCGCTCGTCGCCGCCGCCGGGCACACCGACGTGGAACTGGACCTGCGGACCGGGCGGCGGGCCCGGCGCGGCCGGGAGGCGCTCGACGCGCTCGCCGCCGCCGTGCCCGACGCGGGGGCGGTGCACGTGGTGAACAACGGCGCGGCCGCGCTGGTGCTCGCCGCGACCGCGCTGGCCGCCGGCCGGGAGATCGTGGTCAGCCGCGGCGAGCTGGTCGAGATCGGCGACGGGTTCCGCCTGCCCGACCTGCTGGCCAGCACCGGCGCGCGGCTGCGCGAGGTGGGCACCACCAACCGCACCACGCGCGCCGACTACGCGGCAGCGATCGGCGAGCACACCGGGTTCGTGCTGAAGGTGCACCCGTCGAACTTCGTGGTCACCGGCTTCACCTCGGCGGTGCCGGTGGCCGAGCTGGCCACGCTCGGCGTGCCGGTGGTGGCGGACATCGGCTCGGGGCTGCTCGCGCCGGATCCGATGCTGCCCGACGAGCCGGACGCGGCCACCACCCTGCGCGCGGGCGCGCACCTGGTCACCGCCAGCGGCGACAAGCTGCTCGGCGGCCCGCAGGCCGGTCTGCTGCTCGGCGACGCCGGCCTGGTGCAGCGGCTGCGCCGGCACCCGCTCGCGCGGGCGCTGCGGGTGGACAAGCTCACCCTCGCCGCGCTCGCCGCCACCCTGTACGCGCCGAGCACGCCCACCCGGGACGCGCTGCACGCCGACCCGGCCCGGCTGCGGAAACGGCTGGAACGGCTGCGCGACCGGCTCGGCGAGGACGGCTGCAAGGCCGAGGTGGTGCCCAGCGCCGCTGTGGTCGGCGGCGGCGGGGCACCCGGGGTGGAGCTGGACTCGTGGGCGCTGAGCCTGCCCGAGCGGTACGCCGGGCCGCTGCGTACCGGCGACCCGGCGATCCTCGGCCGGGTGCTGCAGGGCCGGCTCCTGCTCGACCTGCGCGCCGTGCCGGAGGGCGCCGACGCGCGGGTCCGCGCGGCAGTGCTGAGCGTGGAGGACTGACCGGCATGTGGGTGGTGGCGACCGCCGGGCACGTCGACCACGGCAAGTCCACGCTGGTGCGGGCGCTGACCGGGATGGAACCGGACCGGTGGGCGGAGGAACGCCGCCGGGGCATGACAATCGACCTCGGCTTCGCCTGGACGACACTGCCCTCGGGCGGCACCCTCGCCTTCGTCGACGTGCCCGGGCACGAGCGGTTCGTGCCGAACATGCTCGCCGGTGTCGGCCCGGTCCCGGCCGCGCTGATCGTGGTGGCCGCCGACGAGGGCTGGATGCCGCAGTCGGCCGAGCACCTGACCGCGCTGGACGCGCTGGGTGTGTCGTACGGGTTGCTCGCGGTGACCCGCGCGGACCTGGCCGATCCCGGCCCGGCCTCCGCGCGGGCCCGCGCGGAGGTCGCCGCCACGTCGCTGGGCGAGGTGGAGGCGGTGCCGGTCTCCGCGGTCACCGGCGCCGGGCTGCCCGAGCTGCGCGCCGCCCTGGACCGCCTGACCGCCCGGCTGCCCGACCCGGCCGCCGACGCGCCGGTGCGGCTCTGGGTGGACCGCGCGTTCACCGTCCGGGGCAGCGGCACTGTGGTCACCGGCACGCTCGGCGGCGGCCGGCTGCGCGTCGGCGACGAGCTGGAACTGGCCGCCACCGGCGAGACGGTACGGGTACGCGGACTGCACTCGCTCGGCGTCGCACACCCCGCCGTCGAGGCGGTGGCCCGGGTCGCGGTGAACCCGCGCGGCCTGCCCCGGGACCGGGTCGGGCGCGGCGACGCGCTGCTCAGCCCCGGCCGGTTCGGGCGTACCGACCTGCTCGACGTGCGGCTGTCCGGCGATCCGGCCGCCGACCTGCCGGCCACGCTCACCCTGCACGTGGGCTCGGCGGCGGTGCCCGCCCGGGTCCGGCCGCTGGGCCCGGACACGGTACGGCTGCGCCTGGCCCGTCCGTTGCCGCTGCTGATCGGCGACCGGGCGCTGTTGCGCGATCCCGGCCGGCACCACGTCGCGGGCGGCGTGACGGTGCTGGACGTGGACCCGCCGCCGCTGCGCCGCCGGGGCGCGGCCGCCGCCCGCGCGGCGGTGCTGGCCGGCCTGGACGGGCGGCCGGACCCGGCCGGGGAACTGCGGCGACGGCGGCTGGTCCGGGCCGGGGACCTGACCCGGATGGGCGTGCCACCGACCGCGACGCCGGTGGCGGGGCAGTGGCTGGCCGACCCGGAGCACTGGCGGGACCTGGGCCGCCGCCTCACCGAGGAGGTCACCCGGTACGCCGCCGAGCATCCGCTCGCCGCGGGCGTACCCGTCGACGTGCTGCGGCACCGGCTCGACCTGCCCGACCGCGCCCTGGTCACGGCGCTGCTGCGCCCACCGCTGCGGCTGCGTGACGGCCTGGTCACCGCGGCCCCGCAGCAGACCCTGCCGGACCCGGTGGCCCGGGCGGTGGACCGGGTCCGGGCCGAGTACGGCGACCGCCCGTTCCAGGCTCCCGAGGCGCACCACCTGGCCGACCTCGGGCTCGGCCCTCGGGAGATCGGCGCCGCGGTGCGGGCCGGCGCGCTGCTGAAGCTGGCCGAGAACGTGGTGCTGCTGCCCGGCGCACCGGACGACGCGGTACGCGTGCTCGCCGGGCTGCCGCAGCCGTTCACGCTCAGCGCCGCCCGGCAGGCGCTCGGCACCACCCGCCGGGTGGCGGTGCCGCTGCTGGAGCTGCTGGACCGGCGCGGGGCCACCCGGCGGTTGCCCGACGACGCCCGCGAGGTGGTCCGCCCGCCGGGCTGAGCCAACCGGCGCCACCGCCCCACGCTGGTCACCTACCGTGACGCCATGGACCCTTCCGCGGTCTGGCGGGACAAGAACCACAAGTGGCGGATCGAGGCGTACCGGGCACCGGACCTGCGCTTCGCCATCTTCGCCACGAACGGCCCCACCGAGTCGGCGCCGCTGTGGCTGTTCGGGATGGCCGCGCTGGCCCGCTGGCTGATGACCCACGCGATCTCGCTGGACGACCTGGAGACCGACTGATGGGTGTCCAGGTCGCGCTGGTGCTGGTCCTGATCCTGGTCAACGCCGCCCTGTCCGGCAGCGAGATGGCGCTGGTGAGCCTGCGGGAGGGGCAGTTGCGGCGGCTGGCGCGGTCCGGTCGGGCCGGGGCGCGCCTGAGCCGCCTCACCCGCGAGCCGAACCGCTACCTGGCCACCATCCAGCTCGGCATCACGCTCGCCGGGTTCCTCGCGTCGGCCGCCGCCGCGGTGACACTCGCCGAGCCGCTGGTCGGCCCGCTGGGCTTCCTCGGCGCGGCCGCCCGTCCGGTGGCGGTGTTCGTGGTGACGCTGCTGCTGACGTTCCTCACCCTCGTGGTGGGGGAGCTGGCGCCCAAGCGGCTGGCCATGCAGACGGCGGAACGGTGGGCGCTGATCAGCGCCGCCCCGCTGGACCTGCTGGCCCGGCTGTCGCGGCCGGCGGTGTGGCTGCTCGGCCGCTCCACCGACCTGCTGGTCCGGCTCGCCGGCGGCGACCCGCGCGCCAGCCGCGAGGAGGTGACCGAGGAGGAGCTGCGGGAGATGCTGGTCAGCCAGCGCGGCCTGTCCGCCCAGCAGCGGGAGATCCTCGCCGGAGCGTTCGACATCGCCGGCCGTACCCTGCGGGAGATCCTCGTCGCGCGCCGCGACGTGACCACGCTCCCCGCCGACCTGCCGGCGGCCGACGCGATGCGGCACCTGGCCGCGACCGGGCGGTCCCGGGCGCCGGTGATCGGACCGGGCGGCCTCGACGACGTCCGCGGCACCGTGCACATCCGCGACCTGGTGGACGCCGACGGCACGCTCGTCGGCGACCGGGCCCGCCCGCCGCTGCTGCTACCCGGCACGCTGCCGGTGGCCGACGCGATGCGGCAACTGCGCCAGCGCCACGAACAGCTCGCCCTGGTGGTCGACGAGTACGGCGGCGTGGACGGCCTCGTCACCATGGAGGACCTGCTCGAGGAGGTGGTCGGCGAGCTGTACGACGAGACCGACAAGGACGTACGCCGCGCCGTGCGGGAGCCGGACGGCGCGTTGCTGCTGCCCGGCGACTTCCCGCTGCACGACCTGCCCGACGTGGGCGTGCGCGTGACGTTCCCGCTGTCGCGGGAGTACACCACGGTGGCCGGGCTGGTGCTGGCCGGTCTGGGCCGGCTGCCCGAGGGTCCGGGGGAGCGGGTGCGGCTGCCCGGCCTCACCGTCGAGGTGGTCGAGGTGGCCGGGCGCGCGATCCGCCGGGTCCGGCTGCGCGGCCCCGCTGTCGGCCGCTCCCCGGACTGACACCCGGACGGGGGACAACCGCCCGATCCCCGTCCCGTGTCCGGCCGCCGGCCGTACGGTGCGGGCGTGAAGGACCGAGGACTGCGTACGTTCATCACCGTGCTGGCCGGACTTGCCGTGATCTACTTCGGGTTCTCCGGGAGCCGCGGCAGCGGCGAGGAGGGCGTCTCCGGCGGCGTGGTGCTGCTCGCGCTGCTCGCCTCGCTGCTGGCCTGGAACCTCACCAAGCCCGGCCCGGCCAAGTAGCCGCCCGGCTCAGTGGGCGGTCGCGGCGCTGCGGCTCACCTCGCCGGCCGACTCCTCGCCCAGGGCCACCCGCACCAGCGCCGACGCCAGCCGGCCGAAGTCGGCCTCGCCGACCAGCCCGACCAGGTCACCCGGGCTCGCCGGCAGGCCCAGCCGGCGCGCCCCGGCGAGCGTGCGCCGGTCGGCGTACGGGCACACGTCCGGCCAGACCGACTGCGCCTCGCGCAGGAAGATGTCCGCGCCGGTGGGGCCGATGCCGGGGAACTCGGTGAGCAGCCGGCGCAGCACGGCCCGGTCGGCGCCGGCCTCCCTGTGCAGCCGCCGCAGGTCGCCGTGCCAGCGATCAAGGCAGAGCCGGGCGCCGGTGCCGAGCATGGTGGCGGTCCGCTCGTCGTAGCGCCGGTAGTGACCCCGGCCCAGCGCGTCGACCCGGTCCTGCCAGGTCGCCGCCTCCATCGCCTGCGGGGTGCGGTAACCGGCGGCGAACAGTTCCCGGGCGGCGGCCACCGCCACCGAGGCCCGGATCCGGGTGCTCAGCAGCGTGGTGAGCACCAGCAACTGGTACAGCGGGCCGGGCCGGTCGGCCAGGGCGATGCCGGCCTCCTCCGCGTACGTGCGGGACTGCCGGTCCAGCAGGGCTCGCGCGACGTTGCGATCGTCTGGCATCCACCCGCATTACCCGCCCCGGCCCCGGCCAGACCCCCGGGCCGAGCCGGAATGCGCCGGGCGGCGGCGGGTACGCGGGGCGGGTGCGCGGCCGACGCCGTGTGCTCCCACCGGGAAGGAGAGACCCGTGGTCAAGCCGCAGCAGGAGGAACTGCGCCGGAACGACCTCGGCGCCACCAGCCAGGACAGCCGTAAGACGGCCACCCAGGCGGGCGGCCGTTCGCGAGGCCGTGGCACGTCGAACGCCGACGCCGGACGGCCCGTCCCGAGGGGACAGGTGTCGCCGTACGGCCCGGCCGGTGAGCCGGTCGCCGACGACGAGAGCTAACCGCGCGCCGACGTCGGCCGCAGCCGCCGCCAGGTGGCTGCGGCCGACAGCCCGTACGCCAGGTGCGGAATCAGGTCGGAGACCCAGTCGCCGCGCCGCCACGTGCGCGGGTCGGTCACGCCGAGCACCGTCATCGAGCCGTCGGAGGTGGCCATCACCCCGCCGCCGAGCAGCACCGTGGCCAGCGGCAACGGCACCAGGCGACGCGCGGCGAGCAGGCCGAACGCGGCTCCGGCGGCGATGCCTGTGGCGTACCCGAGAAGTGGCCCCAGGCCGGAGCGGCGGTTCGCCGCCTCGTCGCCGGGGCCCAGGTCGACGTGCGTGACGTCGGCCAGCCGTCCGGCCACCGATTCGGGGGTGCTGCTGGCCGGCCGGGCCCGTAACGCCATGTCGAGGTAGGACACCGCGTTGAGGACGGCGCTGCCGACGGCGCCCGCGATGGCGCCGTCGACAACCGCTGCCGTCCTCACTTCGGGTCACCCGGTTCCCGGTTGCCCTTGGGGCCGTAGGTCCGTTCGCCCCGGACCACACCGCGTTGGCCCCTGTCGTCCTGGAGGATCCGGTTGGCGACCTGGTTCGCCTCCTTGTCGGCGGCCCGTCCGGACTGCTCGACGAGGTCGCGAAGGCGTGCCCGCTGCTTGTCGTACGCGTTGCTGCCCGGCCGTGGTCCTGGCATCTCTGCCTCCTGCGGATCGCTGTGCGCTGACCGTAGGCGTCTACCCGCCCGGGCCGGGACCAACCGTGCCGGACCGGCCGCACGGGCCGGCGCTCAGTCCGGGGCGCGGACCACCGCGACCGGGCAGGCGGACCGGTGCAGGATCCCCTGGCTCACCGAGCCGAGCAGCAGCCCGCTCAGCTCGCCCCGGCCCTGCCGCCCCACCACCACGAGTTGCGCGTCGCGGGACGCCGCGGCCAGCGCCGCGACCGGCTTGGCGCGTATCGCCTCGGTGTGCACCGCCAGCGCCGGCCACCGCTCGCCGATCCCGGCGAGCGCCTCGGCGAGCACCCGCTCCTGCTCGGCGTCGTCCCGGTTGCGCGAGGCCGCGTGCAGCACCCGCAGCGGCGCGTCGCGCACCGCCGCGGTCTCGGCGGCGAACTCGACGGCACCGCGCGACAGTGTGGAGCCGTCCACGCCGACCACGACCGGGCCGTCCGGGCGGGCGGCGCCGCGGTCGATCAGCACCGGGCAGTCGGCGTACGAGGCGACCTGCAGGGCGACCGAGCCGATCACGAGCGCGGCGAAGCCGCCCAGGCCCCGGTCGCCGAGCACGATCACGGCGGCGGTGGGGGACTCGGCGAGCAGTACCGCCGCCGCCTCGCCGTCGATGATCTCGCCGGTGATGCGCAGCCCCGGCGATTCCGCCTCGGCCACCGCGACCGCGTCGGCGACCAGCTGCTCGGCCTGGTGGCGCAGCCCCGCACCGGGTGGTGACCCGGCCGGCGCGGAGACCGGCACGCGCATCAGCGGCCAGATGAAGCCGTGCACCAGACGCAACGGCCGGTTGCGCGCCCGCGCCTCCCGGGCCGCCAGGCGTACCGCCCGCGTCGCGGGCTCGGAGCCGTCCACTCCGGCCACCACCGCGGCCCCGTTCGCCGAGTTCACCAGTACCTCCTCGTGGCGGGCACCCCCGTGGCCAGTATCGCGGCCGGGACGTTCGGCCCGGGGCGATACCGGCGGGCTCGTCCGCTGGGTACGCTGGCGTGCAGCGCCCAGGGGAGGGAGCCCCGTCGATGGATCAGCCGGACGGACCGAGCACCGCCCGCATGATCGACTACTGGCTCGGCGGCCGGCACCACCGCCCGGTGGACGTGGCCGCCGCGACGGCGTTCGAGGCGGCGTACGGGCCCTGCGCGGCGATCTTCCGCTCGCTGCGCGGCTTCCTCGGCCGTACCGTGCGGGCCATGGCCGACGACGGGATCGACGGCTTCCTGGTGTTCGGCGCGGGCGTGCCCACCTGCGGCAACGTGCACGAGGTCGCGCCGGAGGCGACGGTCCTCTACACCGACGTGGACCCGGAGACGGTCCGGCTGGGCCGGCGCCTGCTCGCCGGCAGCGACCGGGCCGGCTACGGCTACGGCGACGCCACCGACATCGGGACCGTCGACCGGGCGCAGTTGCACCGCTTCGTGCCGGGCTGGGGGAGACGGCCGGTGGGGGTGGTCTTCCTCGGGCTGGCGGCGTTCCTGGACGACGACACCCTCGCCCGTACGCTCGACGAGCTGTACCAGGCGGTGGCGCCGGGCAGCCGGCTGGCGATCGACTTCGACTCCGAGGAACTGGCCGGGCACCCGGAGGCGCTGGCCATGATGGGTCCGGCGTTCCGGATGCGGGCGCCCGGGCGGTTCGCGCCGCTGCTGGGCCGCTGGCAGCCGACCGGCGACGGCATCGTGCCGGTGGCGCGGTGGCGGCCGGTGGGGGAGCCGGAGCCGGTGCCGGACGCGTTCCACGGCGCGCTGGCGTCGCGCCCGGCCGGCTGAGCCGGTCCCGGCACGCGCGGCCGAGGCGGAGCGTACGCCGTCCCGTGGCCTTCGTATGATGTTTGCTCTGTAGCAATAGTCGTCATCGGAGGATGAGCATGCCGGAGGCGTCCGGAACGGTGTCGCGTGCCCTGCGCACGGCGCCGCCCGACAAGCTGGTGGAGACCGCGGACGCGGTGCTGCGCCAGACGCTCGGGGCCGCGCGGGCGGAGGTGTTCGTCGCCGACTACCGCGCCAGCGGACTCTGGCCGGTGCTCGACCCGGATGTGCCCGACGGCGGCCCGCTGCTGGCCCGCAGCGTGGCCCAGCGCTGTTTCAGCAGCCAGGAGCCGGTTCTGGACATCGTCGAGGACGGCCGCTGCCGGGCGTACCTGCCGCTGTCGGTGTGGGGCGAGCGGCTCGGCGTGCTGATGGTGGAGCTGCCCGGCGACCCGGACGCGGCCACCGTGGAGGCCGCCCGCGACGCCGCCGGGGAACTCGCCGTGGCGATCCGGGCGGCCGACCGGGAGACCGACCGCTACCGGCGGGCCCGGCGGCGGGAACGGCTGAGCATGGCCGCCGAGATGCAGTGGGACCTGTTGCCGGGGCGCAGCGTACGGCTGGGCGACGCGCTGCTCGCCGGACAGCTCGAACCGGCGTACACGGTGGGCGGTGACCACTTCGACTGGTCGGTGGACGGTGACCGGCTCACCCTCACCGTGCTCAACGGCACCGGCATCGGCCTGGCCGCGTCGATGCTGACGGCGATGACCGTCAACGCCATGCGCAACGCCCGGCGGTCCGGCGGCAGCCTGGTGGAGCAGGCGGAGCTGGCCTCGGACACCATCTACTACCAGCACCGGGGCAGCCGGCACGTGGCCACCCTGCTGCTGGAGCTGGACAGCCGGCGGGGCGTGATGCGGGTGGTGGACGCCGGCTCTCCGCAACTGCTGCGGCTGCGCGGGGGCCGCGTCACGCCGATCGCGCTGGAGCAGCAACTGCCGCTGGGCATGTTCGCCGAGACGCGCTACGACGTGCAGGAGTTCACTCTGGATCCGGGCGACCGTCTCTTCGTGGTCAGCGACGGGGTGTACGCGGCGGAGCCCGACGACCAGGAGCCGTACGGCGTCCGGGCGATGGCGCGCGCGATGCGGTCGACTCGGCTGCAGCCGGCGACCGAGGCAGTTGGTACGGTGATGCGCGAACTGCACGCGTACCATGCCGACGCGGATCTCCGCGACGACGCGGTGGTCGTCTGCCTGGACTGGCTGGGCTCCAGCCGGTCCGACGACGCGACGGGGCAGTGACCGGGGCGGCGGAGCGAACACGAGCGGGACGATCGCAGGGGACAGCGAGTGGAGCGACCTCCGAATCTTGCCGCGGCCATCGAGTCGGCTGCGGAGGCGCTCATCGGTGTGCTCGACTCCGCGACCTCCCGGCACACCGTCAGCGTCTCACCCACCCAGTTGCGGGTGCTGTCGCTGATCGTGTCGCATCCGGACACCAACGTGAACCGGCTGGCCGAGCTGCTGGACGTGGTCCCGTCGTCGGCGAGCCGGCTCTGCGACCGCCTCGAGGCGGTCGGCCTGTTGCGCCGGGTGGCCGACCCGCGCGACCGGCGGGAGGTGCGGCTGATCCCGACCGCGGCGGCGGACACGCTGCTGCGCGACCTCCAGGAGAGGCGGCACCGGGCGGTGCAGGCCGTGCTCGACCGGATGCCCAACCGGGTGCAGCACGAGCTGCTGCTGGCGCTTGTGGCGTTCAGTCAGGCGGCCACCACGACCGCCCCGCAGGCCGGCTCCGACTCGGCCGCGCGTACCGCCTGACCCGGCACGCCGGCGTCCGCCCCGCCTCCCACCGCTCGACTAGTGTCCTAGGATGCCTTAGCGGTTGTGACGGTCGCCACCGTGACACCGCTGAGCAACCACGCAGCGGGGCGAACGGACGGGAAGGGCGAGCCCGATATAGTGGCAGCGCAACTGGGCGGGCCCGTGATCACGGGCCGCGTCGGGGAGGTCCCAGCCCGGGATCACAGAGGGCGCCGGCGTCTGACCGGCCGGCAACGCGCACGTCCCTCCAGCGGCCGCTCGTCCGGCTGCCGGACCGTGCTGCGAAGGGAGGGTTCGGTGTCGCGTCGGCCGGCTCCAGCTGAGCAACCGGATTCCAGGGCCGCCACGGTCGTGGGAGACCGCGTCCTCACGCTGCCCAACCTGATCAGCTTCGTCCGGCTCGTCGGCGTGCCGGTCTTCCTGTACCTGTTCCTCGTGGTCCGTGCCGACGTCGCCGCCATCGCGGTGCTCGCCGTGGGCGGCACCAGCGACTGGGTGGACGGCTGGATCGCCCGCCGTCTGGGCCAGGTGAGCCGGCTCGGCGAGCTACTCGACCCGCTGGCCGACCGCCTCTACATCCTCGCCACGCTGCTCGCGTTCACCGCCCGCGAGGTGGTGCCCTGGCAGTTCACCGGGGCGCTGCTGGCCCGCGAGCTGCTGCTGCTGGTGTCCCTCGGCGTGCTGCGCCGGTACGGCTACGGCCCGCCGCCGGTGCACTACATGGGCAAGACCGCGACGTTCCTGCTGCTGGCGGCGTTCCCGGTCCTCCTGCTGGCGGACGCTGTGCCGGGTGCCGGCACCGCCGCCGGCGCAATCGGCTGGGGGCTGGCCTGGTGGGGCCTGGTCCTCTACTGGGTGGCCGGCGCGATGTACGTGGTGCAGGCCAGCCGCCTCGTGCGGGTCATGCGGGAGCGGCGCGCGGAGGCGGCGGCATGACCGCGCCGCCGTCCCGGGACGGGGAGAAGGAGCGCGACCCGTCGAGCCGGGTGTACGCGCCGGATTTCCTGACCGAGCTGTTCCGCAATCCGCTGGATCCGGGATACGGGGACGCGTCGGAGCGCCGGGCGACGGGCTCGATGTCGCGGGTGCGGCAGGTGCTGGGCCGCCCGGTGAGCCTGCTGGTGCTGGCGGTGATCGGGTTCCTGTTCGCGGTGGCGTACCGGGAGACGGTGGCGGAGGAGCCGAGCCGCGCGACGGCGCGGGCCGGCCTGGTCGCCGAGATCAAGGGCCGGGAGGCGGAGACCGACCGGTTGACCGAGCGCGCCGAGCAGTTGCGCGAGGAGGTCGGCCGGCAGCGGGACGCGACGCTGAGCGGTTCGCAGGCGTCCCGGCTGCGCACGCTGGAGGCGGGTACCGGCCTGGCCCGGGTGCGCGGGGACGGCGTGGTGGTGCGGCTGGCCGACGCGGCGGCGGACGAGGACGGCGTGACCAACGGGGACGCGGGTCCGTCCCGGGTGCTGTATTCGGATCTGCAGAAGGTCGCTAACGCGTTGTGGGCGGCGGGCGCCGAGGCGGTGGCGGTGAACGGCCAGCGGTTGACGGCGACGTCGACGATCCGGTCGGCGGGTGAGGCGATCCTGGTGGACTACCGGCCGGTGACGGGTCCGTACGAGGTGCAGGCGATCGGGCCGAGGTCGATGCGGGACCGGTTCGACGAGAGCCGGGCGGCGGCGTTGATGCGTGAGGTGGCGCGGACGACGGGTCTGTCGTTCGGGGTGAAGCGGGTCGGTGACCTCACGTTGCCGGCGGCGCCGCAGCCGCGGCTACGCTACGCCGAGCCTCCGGCGACGCCGGGTCCGAGCGCGAGTGCGCGCCCGTCGGGTTCGGGTGCCGCCGGTTCGTCGAGTCCTGGGTCGTCCGGCCCGGGTGTTTCTTCCAGCCCTTCGGGAGGTGGCCGATGATCGCGGTGCTGGCGTTGCTCGCCGGTGTGGTGCTCGGGGTGTATCTGGACCCCACCGTGCCGGCGGCGTTGCAGCCGTATCTGCCGATCGCTGTGGTGGCCGCGTTGGACGCGGTGTTCGGTGGGGTGCGGGCGAAGCTGGACCGGATCTTCGACGACAAGCAGTTCGTGGTGTCGTTCATCTCGAATGTGCTGGTGGCGGGTCTGATCGTGTATCTGGGTGACCAGTTGGGCGTGGGCGGTCAGTTGTCGACGGGTGTGGTGGTCGTGCTCGGCGTGCGCATCTTCGGAAACGTGGCGGCGATCCGCCGGCACCTGTTCCGGGCGTAGGTTTGTGGCGATGAGCGAGGAACACAGGGAGACGGGGACGGGGTGGCCGCGGCCGGGGGAGCCGGCGCGGCCGTCGGGTCCGGCTGGTGAGCCGGATCCGCGCCCGGACGCGCCCGATCCGGACGAGTTGAGCCCGTTGGCGCCGGTGGAGCCGGTGCCGGACGAGGCGGCGGAGCCCGCGGAGCGGGAGGCGGTGCCGGAGTCCGAGCCGGAGCCGGGTGCGGCGGCCGGTGCGCCGTCGGTGGCCCGGCGGTTCTCGTCGGCGGGCGCGATGATCGCGGTGCTGCTGGCGTTGCTGGGTTTCACGCTGGTGGTGCAGTTCAAGACGACGTCGACGGATCCGACGCTCGCGGCGACGCGGGAGGAGGACCTGGTGCGGATCTCGTCGGATCTGGATTCGCGGGAGCGGCGGCTGCGCCAGGAGATCGAGTTGCTGGAGGAGAGCCAGCGGCAGTTGCGCTCGGGTGAGCAGGGCCGGCAGGCGGCGTTGGAGGAGGCGACGCGGCGGGCGGACGAGCTGGGCATCCTGGCGGGTACGTTGCCGGCGGTGGGCCCGGGTCTTGAGGTGCGGTTCTCGGGGCCGTCGAAGGCGGTGTCGTCGACGCGGATCCTGGACGCGGTGCAGGAGTTGCGGGGTGCGGGCGCGGAGGCGATGCAGATCCAGGGGGCGGACGGTACGGCGGCGCGGGTCATCGCGTCGACGTATTTCGTGGACGGGCCCGATGGTGCGCTGGTGGTGGACGGGCGTCGGTTGACGGGTCCGTTCACGATCATGGTGATCGGTGATCCGGCGACGATGCGTACGGCGTTGAACATTCCCGGCGGGGTGGTCGCATCGGTGCGGGACGGCGGCGGTAACGTGACCTCCGAGGATCGTGAGGTTGTGGAGGTTTCGCAGCTGCACGCGCCGATCAAGCTGGACCACGCCCGGCCGGTTTCGTGACCGGTCGCGGCCGCGCCGGTTTCTCCGGTGCACCGATGACGAAGGACGCAGCTGGTGATTCCTGAGGATCTGCGGTACACCGCCGAGCACGAGTGGGTGGTCGGTGGTGACGGTGGTGTCGTCCGCGTCGGTATCACGCACTTCGCGCAGGACGCCCTGGGTGACATCGTGTTCGTGCAGCTGCCGGAGCCCGGTGCGGTGGTGGCGGCGGGTGAGTCGCTGGGCGAGATCGAGTCGACGAAGAGTGTGTCGGAGATCTACGCGCCGCTGAGCGGTACGGTGTCGGCGCGCAACGAGGCGTTGGCCGACACCCCTGAGGTGATCAACACGGATCCGTACGGTGCGGGGTGGTTGGTCGAGATCACTCCGGACGATCCGGCGGCGGTCGAGGGTTTGCTGACCGCCGATGCGTACCGCGAGCTCACCGAGAGCTGAGTTCGTGCTGTTCCGGGCGGCGGCGTGGTTCCGCGCGTCCGGTTGCCCTGCATTTCGGCGCTGGCTAGGCTCGCCCAGTCGACCGAGAACCAATAGTTTGAGCGTTGCGGAATGCGCCTTCCCGGGCAAGGGGAGCCAGCCGCCGGGTGTGGTGTTGCCCGGCGGCCAGACCCGCCATTCCCTGACGCCGACCGAACAGATCCGTGAGGTGGTCCCATGACGCGCCCAGACGACGAGTTCCCCCCGCTCGACGTCACTTCGACGCTCAATCTCGGCTCGCTCGACGAAGTGCTGGAGGGGCCGGACACCGATGTGGTGCCGAGCCGGATGTCCGGTTCGTTGCCGCCGGGTATGGCGTTGCTGGTGGTTCGCCGGGGTCCGAATGCGGGTGCCCGGTTCCTGTTGGACCACGATGTGACGACGAGTGGGCGGCACCCGGACAGTGACATCTTCCTGGACGACGTGACGGTGTCGCGGCGGCACGCGGAGTTCCACCGTGACGGTGGGACGTTCACGGTGCGGGATGTGGGCAGCCTGAACGGCACGTACGTGAATCGTGAGCGGGTCGAGGCGGCCACGTTGAGTAACGGTGACGAGGTGCAGATCGGTAAGTTCCGGGTGGTGTTCATCGCCGGTCCGCGTCCGGAGGAGGCCGGCCGGGGGTGAACGAGCCTGCGGCTTCGACGCCGTCCGGGGCGGCGCGGGCGCCTGCGCTGATGAGTATCGGCGAGGTGCTGGCGCAGTTGCGGCCGGAGTTTCCGGACGTCACGATCTCGAAGTTGCGGTTCCTGGAGGCCGAGGGCCTGGTGGAGCCGCAGCGGACGCCGGCGGGTTATCGGAAGTACGGCTGGGACGATGTGGCGCGGTTGCGGTTCGTGTTGACCGCGCAGCGGGATCAGTATCTGCCGTTGCGGGTGATCCGGGAGCAGTTGGCCCGGTGGGACGGGTCTGGCCCGTCGCCGGGGCGGGGGCGGCCGAACCTGGTGGCTGTGGGTCCGGGTGGTGAGGTTCCGGGCCGGGAGCCGGGGGAGTCGGCCGAGTCGTCGGAGGTGCGGCTGGACCGGGCCGGTCTGATCGCTCGTAGTGGTGTTGACGAGTCGACGCTCGCGGAGTTGGAGCGGCTGGGTGTGCTGGTGTCGGATCCGCCGGGGTGGTACGACGCGGATGCGTTGATCATCGCGAGTGCGGTGGCGGGTCTGGCGGCGTACGGGTTGGAGCCGCGGCATCTGCGGGCGTACCGGTCGGCGGCGGATCGTGAGGTCGGCTTGTTCGCGCAGTTGGTGGCGCCGTTGGCGCGGCAGAGTGATCCGGCGGCGCGGGCTCGGGCGGCGGAGACGGCGCGGGAGCTGGTGGCGTTGTCGCAGCGGTTGCACGCGGCGTTGCTGCGGGTGGGGTTGCGGTCGACGTTGGGCCGGTGAGGTCGGTGCGGAGGGTCGGGTGCCGTTACGGCGTCCGGCCCTTCGTCGCGTGTGGGCGCGGAAAGATCTGCTTGGTGGCGCGTGTCGTAGGCTTGCCGGGGTATGCCCGTCCGGCGAGGCGTGGTGCACGTAGCGCGTGGGACTCCCGTGTCCTGGTCCGTGTACCGTGCAGGGAAGGGCGCGGTGCAAGGTGACGACGACACGGAGGCGGCGGTGCGCGAGCTGAGCGTGGTCGGAGTTCGGGTGGAGCTGCCCAGTAACCAGCCGATCGTCCTGCTGCGGGAGGTCGAGGGGGACCGCTATCTGCCGATCTGGATCGGCGCGGTCGAGGCGACGGCGATCGCCTATGAGCAGCAGGGGGTCAAGCCGGCCCGGCCGTTGACGCACGATCTGCTGCGGGATGTGCTGGCGGCGTTGCAGGCGCCGTTGCGGGCGGTGGAGATCACCGAGTTGAAGGAGAACGTGTTCTACGCGGATCTGCTTCTGGGTGACGGGGTGCGGGTGTCGGCGCGGCCGAGTGACTCCATCGCGTTGGCGTTGCGGGTGGGTGCTCCGATTCGTTGTGCGGAGCAGGTCCTCAGCGAGGCGGGGATCGTGATCCCGGACGAGCAGGAGGACGAGGTGGAGAAGTTCCGGGAGTTCCTGGATCAGGTGCGTCCGGAGGACTTCGCGGGTTGAGGCGTGCCGGTGCGTGGTGTCGCCGGGTGGTGGCGCGGCGTGTCGTGGTGTCTCCTGCGGGTGAAGTGCGGGGGGCGGCGTTAGGGTTGCCGTGTCGAGTGGTGCGCGTACGGGGAGTCGGCGCGGCACCGCCACGGGCGCGGGGAGGTTGGTCCGGATGCACGAGCCGCGGGATCCTGGTCCGAGTGTGGAGCAGCAGCAGGCGGGTGTGGGGGCCGATCCGGCCGGTGACGGCGAGGTCGGTTATCGGGGTGTGACCGCGTGTTCGGCGGTGGGCATCAGTTACCGGCAGCTCGACTACTGGGCGCGTACGGCGCTTGTGGTGCCGAGTGTGCGTGACGCTTCGGGTTCGGGGACGTCGCGGTTGTACTCGTTCCGCGACCTGGTGGTGTTGAAGGTCGTGAAGCGGCTGCTGGACGCCGGGGTGTCGTTGCAGAACATCCGGAAGGCGATCGAGGCGTTGCGGTCGCGTGGGGTGGACGATCTGGCGGGCATCACGTTGATCTCCGATGGGACGACCGTGTACGAGTGCCGGTCTCCGGAGGAGGTGGTCGACCTGTTGCAGGGCGGCCAGGGGGTGTTCGGCATCGCTATCGGTGGGGCGTTCAAGGAGATCCAGGGTTCGTTGTCGCATCTGCCGGCGGAGCCGGTGGGTGGGCAGGAGCCGGCGGCCGCGGCGGAGCCGGAGGCCGAGCCGGTGGGTGACGAGTTGGCGGCGCGGCGGGCCCGGCGTCGGGCCGGGTGACCTGCGTCGCGTCTCGTTGACGGGATCGCGCCGCGCCCGAAAAGGGTGTGGCGCGATTCGTGTTTTGGTGACGGGGTGTGCTCCTTCCCGGTGGCCTTCGGGGTGTGTGCGGCGCGGTTCGAGTAGTGCGTGAATGTCCGCAGGTCACTGCCGCTGCGCACGTGATGTCCGAAAAGGACGGTACGTCGTTCGTGTTCACCTGCTGTCGCCGCCTGGTAGCTCTTTGTTCATCGACCTCGCCCCGGTTGTTGACTGTCCGTAGTTGACAGTTCTCGGGATCCGGACAGGGTGGGCGTGAACTGGCGCGTCGGGCACGCTATGGTCCGTTCCGGTCGTCGGCGTGTCGAGATCACGGCGGAACGCTGTGTGATGCCGCGCCGGACGGCGAACCCCTGCCGCGGCGCTGACCGCGGACCCCTGCTGGAAGGACCGAGCATGACGGTGACGAGCGAGACCACCCCGATCTCCCACTACGAGCGCATCGGTGGCGCGGCGGCGGTGAAGGCCGCTGTGGAGCTGTTCTACGACAAGGTGCTGGCCGATCCTGATCTGGCCGGCTACTTCGCCGACGTGGACATGGTGGAGCAGCGGCGGCACCTGGCGTTGATGCTGGCGGTGGTGCTGGGTGGCCCGAACGAGTACGCGGGCCGCGGGCTGGACGAGGCGCACCAGCCGTTGAACATCACGGGCGAGCACTACGCGAAGGTCGGTGAGCACCTGACCGCGACGCTGGTGGAGCTGGGCGTGCCGGCGGACGTGATCGCCGACGTGCAGGTCGTGCTCGGGCAGGTGCGGGAGCAGGTCGTGTCGGCGGGAGACGCCTGAGCGTGGACGTCGCACGGCTCAAGCAGAGCTGGTCCCTGGTCGCCGCGCACGGCGACCAGGTGCCGCTCTACTTCTATTCGACGCTGTTCCTGTCGCATCCGGAGACGCGGCAGATGTTCCCGACGAACATGGCCGGGCAGCGGGACCGTCTGGTGGCGGCGTTGGGGCATGTGGTGTCCCACGTGGATCAGGTGGACCGGCTGGTCGGGTTCCTGCGGGACCTCGGCGCGGATCACCGGAAGTTCGCGGTGCGCGCCGAGCACTACCCGGCCGTCGGTGAGGCGCTGCTGGCGACGTTGCGGCACTTCTGCGGTGAGGCGTGGACCGAGGAACTGGCCGCCGACTGGACCGCGGCGTACGGGCTGGTCGCGCAGGTGATGACGGAGGGCGCGCAGGCCGCGGAGTCGCAGTCGCCGCCGTGGTGGGTGGCGGAGGTGCTGACCCACGAGCAGCGCACGTTCGACGTGGCGGTGCTGACGGTGCGTCCGCAGTATCTGTTGCCGTTCCGGCCGGGCCAGTCGATCGGGGTGTCGCATCCTGCGGTGCGGTCGTGGCGGTACTACTCGCCGGCGAACGCGCCGCGTCCGGACGGCACTGTGGAGCTGCATGTGCGGGCCGCGCCGGGTGGTGTGGTGTCGTCGCGGCTGGTGTACGGGTGCGCGGCCGGTGACCAGATCCATTTGGCGTCGCCGGTGGGGGACCGGTTGACGTTGTGGCAGGCCGGGTCGTCGGATCTGCTGCTGCTGGCCGGTGGCACCGGCTGGGCGCCGGTGAAGGCGCTGGTGGAGCAGGTCGCGGCGGAGGGTTCGGGGCGGCGGGTGGACCTGTATGTGGGTGCCCGTTCGCGGACGGAGTTCTACGACAGCGAGGCGATCGACAAGTTGGCGGCGACGCATCCGTGGCTGCGGGTGTCGTACGTGGCGGGGGCGGAGCCGGGGCGGCCGGGGGAGCCGGTGCGGATCGCCGACCGGGCGCTGGCCGACGGGGACTGGCGGTCGCGGCATGTGTACGTGTGCGGGTCCGACGAGATGGTGGGTCATTCGGTGGCGGCGTTCGCCGCTGCCGGTTACGAGCCGGGCCAGGTGCATCACGAGGGTTACGGCAAGCACTGGTACGGCCCGGCGTGGCGGACGATGACCGGCGCCGACGGGCCGGGAACAACGGAGGTGAGCCGGTGAGCGCGGGCCCGATCAGTGGTTACGACGCGCAGCAGGTGTCCGGTCCGGTGCAGGTGCGGTTGACCGCCGACCGGGTCCGGCGGTGGGAGTTCGGGTCGGCGGCGTTCACCCGGCGCGGCTACGACCAGACCGATGTGGACCGGTTCCGGTTGCAGGTGGCCGACGAGCTGGATCTGCTGGCGGCGCAGGTGGCGAACCTGCGGGCGGAGAACGAGCGGCTCAACGACCATCTGGAGCTGCACCGGCACGGGGTGATCCCGAGCGCCGAGGCGGCGGTGGCGCCGGCGGCGAAGGAGGTCAACCTGTTGTCGGCGGCGCAGCGGGAGGCCGAGCAGATCATCGCGCAGGCCCACGACTACGCGCGCCGGGTCGCCGAGTACGCCCGTACCCAGTACGAGAGTTACATGCGGGCGGCGGCGGAGGAGGCGAAGCGGGAGGCCGAGCGGGCGGTGGCGGAGTACCGCAGCGCGGCCGGGAGCGGCTTCGACGACTCGGTGGCGGCGCGGGAGGCGCTGCGGATCTTCGGCGAGATGATGATCTCGCACATGCAGGCGGCGGCGCGGCACCTCGACGACGGCAGTGAGCAGCTGGCGCGCACGATGGAGCGGATCGCCCGGGAGTTGCCGCAGGGCGGTGGGGGCGTGCCGCAGCCGGCGTTGTCGCGTCACCAGCGTTGAGCGCCTGTCCCGGCCCGCCTGTCCCGGCGGGCCGGGACGTGCCGGCGGGTCAGACGGCGGCGATCGCCTCGGCGATGGGGCTGTCCCCGCCGACCAGTTCCAGGGTGTGCCCGGCGGTGGCCGGGGCGTACAGCAGGGCGAGCAGCACCCGGGCCACGTCGGCGCGGCTGATCGCGCCGGGTTCGACGTGCCGGGCCAGGGTGATGCGGCCTTCGGGTTCGTCGTCGGTGAGGCGGCCGGGCCGCAGCACCGTCACGTCGAGGTCCCGCGTGGTGACGTCGTCCTCGGCGGCCTTCTTGGCCCGCAGGTACGCCGCCCACACGTCGTCGGTGCCGTCGGCGGGGGCGGCGTCCACGCCCATGGAGGAGACCAGCAGGTAGCGGCGTACCCCGGCCTGGACGGCGGCGTCGGCGAGCAGCACGGCGGCCCCGTGGTCGACGGTGTCCTTGCGGTCGGCGCCGCTGCCGGGTCCGGCGCCGGCGGCGAACACGACCGCGTCGGCGCCGTGCAGGTGCGCGGCGAGGGTGCCGACGTCGGTGTGTTCCAGGTCGCAGACGACGGGTTCGGCACCGGCGGCGCGCAGCGCGGCGGCGTGGTCGGGGTTGCGGATGAGTCCGACCGCGGTGTCGCCGCGTCCGGCCAGTTCCCGCTCCAGCAGTTTGGCGATCTTTCCGTGGCCTCCGGCGATGACGACGCGCATATGGTCAACCTAGCCCGCCCGGGCGTACCCCGCCGGGTGACCGGCCTCGCCGATCACCGTGCCGGCGAGGGAGCATGGACGGGTGAGTGAGGCGTTCGAGGAGTTGACGCGGCTGGTGGCCGCCGGTGGTGTGGTGGTGCTCAGCGGCGCGGGCCTGTCCACCGAGTCGGGCATCCCGGACTACCGGGGGCCCAGCGGCGCGGCCCGGCGGCACACCCCGATGACGTACCAGGAGTTCACCCGGGATCCGCTGGCGCGGCGGCGGTACTGGGCGCGTAGCCACCTGGGCTGGCAGATGATCGCGCGGGCGGCGCCGAACGACGGGCACCGGGCGGTGGCCCGGTTGCAGGCGGCCGGGCTGCTCGGGGGGATCATCACCCAGAACGTCGACGGGCTGCACACGGCGGCCGGCGCGGCCGGGGTGATCGAGTTGCACGGCCGCCTCGACGAGGTGACGTGCCTGGACTGCGGCAACGCCACCGGCCGCGACGAGCTGCACCGGCGGCTGTCGGAGGCGAACCCGGGTTTCGACGCCCGGGTGGCGCGTGTCAACCCCGACGGTGACGTGGATCTGCCCGACGAGGCGGTGACCGGGTTCCGCACTGTCGGCTGCGCGCTCTGCGGCACGGGCATGCTGAAACCGGACGTGGTGTTCTTCGGTGAGACGGTGCCCGCGCCCCGGGTCGCCGACTGTTTCGCCCTGGTCGAGCGGGCCCGGGCGCTGCTGGTGCTCGGGTCGTCGTTGACGGTGATGTCGGGGCGGCGGTTCGTGCTGCGGGCGGCCCGCCACGGCATCCCGGTGGCGATCGTCAACCAGGGTGTCACCCGTGGCGACGGGTACGCGGCGCTGCGCCTGGACGCGCCGCTGGGTGCCACGCTGTGCGCGCTGGCCGACCGGCTGGTGGCGGCCCCGGCGGCGGTGTGATCATCCCCCGGGACATGAGCCGGAAACACGCCCGCTGGTAGCGTGGAAGGTGCCGGTACCACCCACGTGGGAGAGACCGTCGATCCGACGGCGCCGAAGGGGCAGATTCTCCCCGGAACCTCTCAGGCAAAAGGACCACGTGGGCAGGCGCTGTGGAGCGCGTCAGCGCGACTCAGGGGGAGGCCGACCCGTCGACCTCGCCCCACCAAGGAGCGCAGCGCATGACCGCAGAGCAGTTCGCCGACCGGCACATCGGTCCCGGCCGCGACGACGAACGCCGGATGCTGGAGACCGTCGGTTACGGCTCCGTCGACGAGCTGATGGACGCGGCGATCCCCGAGGTGATCCGCTGGCACGGCACCCTGGACCTGCCGGCTCCGGCGAGCGAGCGGGAGGCGATCGCCGAGTTGCGCGCCCTGGCCGCCCGCAACACCGTCGCCGTGTCCATGATCGGCCTGGGGTACCACGGCACGCACACCCCGGCGGTGATCCGCCGCAACGTGCTGGAGAACCCGGCCTGGTACACCGCGTACACGCCGTACCAGCCGGAGATCAGCCAGGGCCGGCTGGAGGCGCTGCTGAACTTCCAGACCATGGTCACCGACCTGACCGGTCTGGCCACGGCGAACGCCTCCATGCTCGACGAGGGCACCGCCGCGGCCGAGGCGATGACGCTCGCGCGCCGCGCGTCCAAGAGCAAGAGCCCGGTGTACGTGGTCGACGCCGACGCGCTGCCGCAGACCGTCGCGGTGATCGCCAGCCGCGCCGAGCCGCTCGGCATCGAGGTGCGCGTGATCGACGTGGAGCGCGACGAGTTGCCGGCGGAGTTCTTCGGCCTGCACCTGCAGTACCCGGGCGCCTCCGGCGCGGTCCGGGATCACCGGGCGCTGGTCGAGGCGGCGCACGGCGTGGGCGCGCTGGTGGCTGTCGCGGCGGACCTGCTGGCGTTGACGCTGCTGCGCCCGCCGGGCGAGATCGGCGCCGACATCGCCGCCGGCACCACCCAGCGGTTCGGTGTGCCGATGGGCTTCGGCGGGCCGCACGCCGGCTACCTGGCGGTGCGTTCGGGCCTGGAGCGGATGCTGCCGGGCCGCCTGGTGGGGGTGTCCCGCGACGCCGACGGAAACCCGGCGTACCGGCTGGCGTTGCAGACCCGCGAGCAGCACATCCGCCGGGAGAAGGCGACCAGCAACATCTGCACCGCGCAGGTGCTCCTCGCGGTGATGGCCGGCATGTACGCCGTCTACCACGGCCCGGACGGGCTGCGCGCGATCGCCCGGCGTACCCACGAGGCGGCGGCGCGGCTCGCGGCCGGGCTGCGGGCCGGCGGCGTCGACGTGGCCGACGTGCCGTTCTTCGACACCGTCACCGCGATCGTGCCGGGCCGGGCCGCCGACGTGGTGGCCGCCGCGGCCGAGCGCAACGTGAACCTGCGGCTGGTCGACGCCGACCGGGTCGGCGTGTCGTGCGACGAGACCACCACGCCCGCGCACCTTGAGGCGGTGTGGGCGGCGTTCGGCGTCGACGGGTTCGACGGCGACACCGTGACGGCGCTGCCGGACGGGCTGGCCCGCACGTCGGGCTTCCTCACCCACCCGGTGTTCCGCAGCCACCACTCGGAGACGGCGATGCTGCGTTACCTGCGCCGCCTGGCCGACTTCGACTACGCGCTGGACCGGGGCATGATCCCGCTGGGGTCGTGCACGATGAAGCTCAACGCGACCACCGAGATGGAGCCGATCACCTGGCCGGAGTTCGCGCACCTGCACCCGTTCGCGCCGGACGCGCAGACCGCCGGGTACCGGGAGCTGATCGCGCAGCTGGAGGGCTGGCTGGCCGAGGTGACCGGCTACGACGCGGTCAGCGTGCAGCCCAATGCCGGGTCGCAGGGTGAGCTGGCCGGGCTGCTGGCGATCCGCGGCTACCACCGTGAGCGCGGCGAGGGTCACCGCGACGTGTGCCTGATCCCGTCGTCGGCGCACGGCACCAACGCCGCGTCGGCGGTGATGGCCGGCATGCGGGTCGTGGTGGTCGGCTGCGACGCCGACGGCAACGTCGACCTGGTCGACCTCGACGCGAAGATCGACAAGCACCGGGACGCGCTCGCCGCGATCATGGTGACGTACCCGTCGACGCACGGCGTGTACGAGACCGGCATCGCCCAGCTGTGCGCGAAGGTCCACGACGCGGGCGGGCAGGTGTACGTCGACGGCGCGAACCTCAACGCGCTGGTCGGGTTCGCCAAGCCGGGCCGGTTCGGGGCGGACGTGTCGCACCTGAACCTGCACAAGACGTTCTGCATTCCGCACGGCGGCGGCGGCCCCGGGGTCGGGCCGGTGGCGGTGCGGTCGCACCTGGCGCCGTTCCTGCCCGGTGACCCGCTCGGCGCGCGCGCCGACGGGCGGCCGGCGATCTCGGCGGCGAACCACGGGTCGGCGGGGATCCTGCCGATCCCGTGGGCGTATCTGCGGATGATGGGCGCCGACGGCCTGGCCCGCGCCACCGGCGTGGCGGTCCTGGCGGCGAACTACGTGGCGGCGCGGCTGCGCAACCACTTCCCGGTGCTGTACGCCGGCAACAAGGGCCTCGTCGCGCACGAGTGCATCCTGGACCTGCGTCCGCTGACCAAGGCCACCGGCGTGAGCGTCGACGACGTGGCGAAGCGGCTGATCGACTACGGCTTCCACGCGCCGACGATGTCGTTCCCGGTGGCCGGGACGCTGATGGTGGAGCCGACGGAGAGTGAGGACCTGGCCGAGCTGGACCGCTTCTGCGACGCGATGATCGCGATCCGGGCGGAGATCGACAGGGTCGGCTCGGGGGAGTGGCCGGCGGGGGACAACCCGCTGTCCAACGCGCCGCACACGGCGGCGATGGTGTCGGCAGACGAGTGGCCGCACCCGTACCCGCGGTCGGTGGGCGCCTACCCGGCGGGGGTGGACCGGGCGGGCCGGTACTGGCCTCCGGTGCGGCGCGTCGACGGCGCGTACGGCGACCGGAACCTGGTCTGCTCGTGTCCCGCGCCGGAGGCGTTCGAGGACTGAGCGGCGGACGCCGGGGCGGTGGGCTCTCGCCGCCCCGGCCGGCGCGCCGGACGGTCGTGACCGGCGCGTACGCTCACTGACGCTGCGTGATCGCTCAGGCGACGAGGGCGTGGCGGGCCGGACCCCGGTGCGGGGCGATGGTGCGCCCGTCGGGGAGCAGCTCACCGGTGTCCTCGAAGACGATGACACCGTTGCAGAGCAGGCTCCAGCCCTGCTCAGGGAAGCAGGCGAGAACGCGGGCGGCCTCTCGGTCGGTCGCGTCGGCGGAGGGGCAGGTGGGCTGGTGCTGACACATCGGGTTCTCCGGACTGTGGGGGCACTGTGTCATGGTTCACATGACCAGTGACGCACAGTACCAAGGAAAACTGAGCGGCAACGAGCAAGGATGCGTCTTGTTCACCCAGAATGGGCTGAACGGATGACCCGTAACCGCCCGGACGTCGTGGAAGCGCTCCCACTGGTGGAGGTCGATGCTCCCGGCGCGCCGCCCGGATGTCGCCGGCGGCTCGTCGAGACCGCCCGGCTGCACTGGTCGATCGGCGACGGCGGCGACCCCGCCGACCTGGCGCAACGCTTCCTCGCCGCGCACGGCGTCGACCGCGACGACCTCGCCCGGCCCGGTCGCCACGACCCGGACGCCGCGGTGTGCGGTGCCGCGCTGTACCTGTCCGCCGCCGCCGGCGCGTACGCCATCGGCGTGTCGCCCGGCGCGCCGAGTCCCGCGCCGGCGCTGCCCGACCTGGTCGTGGTCGTCTACCACCACACCGACATGCCCGCTGCGCCCCGGCCGGCGGCCCCGGCGCCGTGGCGGCTCGGGCCCTGGCGCGACAGCTGGACCCCGGCCGCGCACGCCGACGCCGTCGACGCGGTCCGCGCCGCCATCGCCCGCGGCGACGTCTACCAGGTCAACGTCGTCGGCCACGCCGCCGCCGCCTACACCGGAGACCCGCTGCCCGCTCTCACCCGTCTCGCCGCGCTGCCCGGCGCCCGCTACGGCGGCACCCTGCACGGCCCCGGCTGGGCGCTCGGCTGCGCCTCCCCGGAAACCCTCATCGCCGTCGAGCACGGCCGGCTGGTCACCCGCCCGATCAAGGGCACCCGCCCGGCCACCGCCGCCGGACGCCGCGACCTGCTCGCCTCGGCCAAGGAACGCGCCGAGCACGTCATGATCGTCGACCTGGAACGCAACGACCTGGCCCGGGTGGCCCGTACCGGCTCGGTGCGCGTCGACGAGCTGTTCGCCGTACGCCGCTGGTGTGACCTGTGGCAGGCGGAGTCCACGGTGTCGGCGGCGCCCGCCGACGGCCTGGGCCTGGCCGACCTGCTGCGCGCCGTGTGCCCCGGCGGGTCGGTCACCGGCGCACCCAAACACGCTGCCCTGGCCCGCATCGCCGCGCTCGAGCCCGTCGGACGCGGCGCGAGCATGGGCGCGCTCGGCTGGGTCGGCCCCGACCGCCTCGACCTGGGCCTGACCATCCGCACCGCCGCCGCCGACGGTGACCTGCTGCACCTGTGGGCCGGCGGCGGCATCACCTGGGACAGCGACCCGGCCGCCGAGGTCGCCGAGGCCGCCGCCAAGGCCGCCCCGATCCGCGCCCTGCTCGCCGGCTGACGGGCCGCCCGGGCGCCGGCGGGGCCGCGCGCGACGGCTCGGGAGCTGGCGGCCGCGCGGCGGCTCAGCCGGCGGCGGCGAAGGAGTCCAGGGCGGCGACCACGCGCTCGCTCATGCCGTGCCCGCCGCCGTGGCCGCCGGACTCCACGATCTCCAGCCGCGCGTCCGGCCAGTCCCGGGTCAGCTGCCAGGCGATGTCCGGCGGGCCGCTGACGTCCAGCCGGCCCTGCACCAGCACCCCCGGGATACCGGCCAGGCGGCCCGCGTCGCGCAGCACCTGCCCGTCCGGCTGGAAACCCCGGTTCGCGAAGTAGTGCGTCACCAGCCGGGTGAACCCGTACCGGAAGACCGGGTCGGCGAACCGGGGGCTCGGCGCGTACCCGCCGGCCAGGGACACGTGTACGTCCTCCCAGTCGCACCAGTCCCGCGCCGCCCGGTCCCGCACCGCCGGGTCCGGGTCGGCGACCAGCCGGGCGTACGCGGCGGACAGGTCCCCGTCGCGGTCGGTCTCGGGCACGCCGTCGCGGAACCGCGCCCACTCCTGCGGGAACACCCGGCCCATGTCCCGGGTCACCCACTCGATCTCGCGGCTGGTGTTGGCGACCACGCTGAACAGCACCAGCGCGCTGACGTGATCCGGGTGCCGCTGCGCGTACGCCAGGGCAAGGGACGACCCCCACGACGCGCCGCACAGCAGCCACCTGTCGATCCCCAGGTGCACGCGCAGCGCCTCCATGTCGGCCAGCAGATGCGCGGTGGTGTTCACCGACAGGTCGGTGGCCGGATCCGACGCCGGGGGAGTGCTGCGCCCGCAGCCACGCTGGTCGAACAGCACGATCCGGTAGGCGGCCGGGTCGAACAGCCGCCGCCAGGACGCGCCCGCCCCGGAGCCGGGCCCGCCGTGCACCACGAGCGCCGGCCGCCCGTCCGGGTTGCCGCACGTCTCCCAGTACACGTGCTGCCCGTCCCCGGCGTCCAACATGCCGTGCGCGTACGGCTCGATCGGTGGATACATCAGTGGCCTCCCCGAGTCAGATACAACAGCGCTGTTACATTAGTGGACGTGACCGCCCCCGACCGCGACGCCCTCGGCACCCTGCTACGCCACGTCCTGGACGTCCTCGACGGTGACGTCGCCGCCGTCCACGACCGGCTCGGCCTCACCGACTACCGGCCCCGCTACTCACCAGTCGTGCGCGCGCTCGTCGCCGACGGCCCGCTGCCCATCCGCGACCTCGCCGCCCGCGTCGGCGTCACCCACTCCGCCGCCAGCCAGACCGTCGCCCAGATGCGCCGCGCCGGCCTCGTCGACCTGCGCCCCGGCACCGACGCCCGCCACCGCATCGTCACCCTCACCGACCGCGCCCGCGCCCTGCTGCCCGCCGTCGAAACCGAATGGGCCGCCACCACCGCCGCCGTACGCCACCTCGACACCGAACTGCCGGTGCCGCTCGCCGACGAGCTGTACGCCGTCCTCGACGCCCTGCGCCGCCGCCCCCTGCGCGACCGCATCGCCGACACCGGACTCCTCGACACCGCAGCGGACACCCGGAACCGGTAAGCAACGGATAGCCTTCCGGGCATGACTATGCGCCCCATCCGGATCATCGGCGACCCCGTGCTGCGCACCCCCAGCGAACCCGTCACCAGCTTCGACGCCGAACTGCGCGCCCTCGTCACCGACCTGATGGACACGCTGCTCGGCGCACCCGGCCGCGCCGGCGTCGCCGCACCCCAGATCGGCGTCAACGCCCAGGTGTTCGTCTACGACGCCGACGGCCGGCGCGGCCACATGATCAACCCCACGCTGGAGGTGTCCGACGAACTCCAGGACGACGAGGAGGGCTGCCTGTCCATCCCCGGCCTGTACTTCCCGACCCCCCGCGCGCTGCACGCCACCGCCCACGGCTACGACCAGCACGGCGAACCGCTCACCGTCACCGGCAGCGGCTTCCTCGCCCGCGCCCTGCAACACGAGACCGACCACCTGCGCGGGCGCCTCTACGTCGACACCCTGCGCGGCGACACCCGCCGCCGCGCCCTGCGCGAGATCCGCGCCGGCCGATTCGACTCACCCAGCCGCGGCCGCTGACGTCAACGCGCACTCGGTGAACCCGGCCGCCCGGGAAAACCCCAACCGCTCGTACAGGCGCACCGCCGCCGCGTTGTCCGCCCGCACGTTCAACGTCACGTGATCCACCGACGTGAGCAGCCGGGCGCACAACGCCGCCACCACACCCGCGCCCAGACCACGACCCCGCACATCCGGATGCGTCGTCACGTTGCCCAGCGCCGCCACCCGCCAGCGCGGCGAGAACACGTGCACCCCCGCCACCGCCACCAGCCGGCCGCGCTCCCGCACCCCCACGTACTGGCCCGTCCGCAGCATCCGCGCGTCGAACCAGTTCCCCGGATACGCCACCGCGTACAACCCGGCCAGCTCCGCCTCGTCCGCCGGCCCCAACGGCTCACCCACCGCCGGCACCCCGGCCAGCCGCCCCGGATCAGTCAACGCCATCCGGTGATGCGCCGCCGCCTCCGACACCACGAACCAGCGGCCCACCGTGGCCTCCAGACCGGGGGACAGGTGCGCCCACATCCGCGCCGGCAACACCGGCGCCGCCTCCGCCAGCAACCCCGAAAGCTCCGCCACCCGATCCGGTGCCGCGAACGCCAGCAACGTCGGCAACTCGACCCCGTGATACAGCAGCACCACCTGGTCACCACGCCGGAACCAGGACGTGTACGGCCAGAAGAAATCGTCCAGATCACCCAACTGGTACGCGTGCAACACCGGATCCCGGCCCAGCAGACCCGCAAGCACCGCCCGGTCGTGCTCCGCCCGCACCGCCACCGCGATCAGCTCGCCGTCCACTGGTCGTAACCCAGCCGGGCCACCAGCGCCAGCACCACCACCAGCAACACCACCCGCACGAACCCGGCGCCGCGCTTCAACGCCATCCGCGCGCCCACCGCCGCGCCCACCACGTTGCACACCGCCATCGCCGCACCAAGCGTCCACCACACGTGCCCGGTCAACCCGAAAACCACAAGCGCACCCAGATTCGTGCCCGCGTTCACGACCTTCGCCATCGCCGAGGCGTGCACGAAATCCGAACCCAGAATCGCCGTGAACGCCAGCACCAGGAACGTGCCCGTACCCGGCCCGATCAGCCCGTCGTACAGGGCGATGCCCAGACCGGCCACCGCCACCGCCACCACCACCCGCTTCGGGGTCCGCCGCTGCGGCGACGCCACCACACCCAGCGACGGCCGCGCCAGCACGAACACCGCCACCGCCACCAGCACCACGAGCACCACCGGCCGGTACGCGCTGCCCGGCACCGCACCCGCCAACGCCGCACCCAGCCCCGCCGTCAGCACCGCCAGCCCGGCCGCCGGACCCGCCACCGCCCAGTCCAGCTTCGTGCGCCGCGCGTACGTCACCGCCGCCGTCGACGTACCGAAGATCGCCGCCAGCTTGTTCGTGCCCAACGCCGTCGCCACCGGCACACCCGGCGCCGCCACCAGCAACGCCGGCAACAACAACAGACCGCCGCCACCCACCACCGCGTCCACCCACCCGGCCAGGAGGGCAGCGGTCAGCAACGTCGTCAACGACAGGGCATCCACCGCCGCATTCTGCCCACGCCACCACCGGCCGCGAGGCACCCTGTGGCCAGCCTCACCGCCCCCGGCGACGCCGCAACCACACCCCGACCGACCCCACCGCCACGAACACCAGCATCGAACAGCACAACAGTTTCAGCACCCGGCAAGACTCCCACGACGACGTAGGGTGTCCAGGTGCGCCTGGCCACCTTCAACCTGCTGCACGGCCGATCCCTCACCGACGGGCTCGTCGACCCCGACCGGCTCACCGCCGCCGTCACCGACCTCGACGCCGACGTCCTCGCCCTCCAGGAAGTCGACCGCGACCAGACCCGCAGCGGCAAACTCGACCTCACCGCGGTCGCCGCCCGCGCCCTGCACGCCGACCACCACCGCTTCGCCGCCGCCGTCGTCGGCACCCCCGGCGAACAGTTCCGCCCCCTCACCCACGACGACGACGGCCACGGCGAACCCCTCTACGGCATCGGCCTGATCAGCCGCCACCCCGTCCGCTCCTGGCAGGTCACCCGCCTGCGCGCCGCACCCGTCCGCTCACCCATCTACGCACCCGGCCCCGGCGGCGGACTCGTCCTGCTCCGCGACGAACCCCGCGTCGTGCTCGCCGCCGTCCTCGACACCCCCCACGGCCCCCTCACCGTCGCCGCCACCCACCTGTCCTTCGTCCCCGGCTGGAACGTGTGGCAACTACGCCGCGTCGTCCGCGTCCTGCGTACCCTGCCCGCACCCCGGATCCTGCTCGGCGACCTCAACCTGCCCGCCGGACCCGCAGCCGCGCTCACCCGCTGGCAGCCCCTGGCCCGCCGCCCCACCTACCCGGCCGGGCAACCCCGCGTCCAACTCGACCACATCCTCGCCGACCGGCACGCGCTCGACCGGCTGCCACCCGTCACGGCCGTCCACACCCCGCTGGCCACCATCTCCGACCACCGGCCCCTCGTCGTCGACCTCGGCTGACGCTCAGCCCAGACCGCTCTGCCGCCGCGCCGCCTCCACCGCGTTACGGAACAACATCGCCACGGTCGTCGGACCCACCCCGCCCACACGCGGCGTGATCGCACCCGCCACCTCGGCACACGACTCGTCCACGTCCGGCAGCAGCCGCCGCCCCTCGTACCGCACCCCACCACCGACCACCACCGCACCCGGACGCACATGCTCCGGCCGCACGATCCCCGGCACCCCCGCCGCCGCCACCAGGATCTCCGCCCGCCGCGTGTACCGCGGCCAGTCCGCCACACCCGTGTGCACCACGGTCACCGCCGCGTTCGCCGTCGGCCGCTTCTGCGCCAGCAACATCGCCAACGGCCGGCCCAACGTCGCACCCCGGCCCAGGATCACCACCTCCCGGCCCGCCACCGGCACACCGTGGAACGCCAGCAACGCCTCGATCCCCGCCGGCGTACACGGCAACGGACCCGGCAACCCCAACGCCAGCCGGCCCATGTTCACCGGGTGCATCCCGTCCACGTCCTTGTCCGGGTCCAGCTCCGCCAACGCCCGGTCGTAGTCCAGGTGACCCGGGATCGGATACTGCACCAGCACCCCGTGCACCGTCTTGTCCGCGTTGAGATCCGCCAGCACCGCGTGCAGATCCGCCTGCGACGCCGACGCCGGCAGAGGCACGTGCGGCGACGCGAAACCCAGCTCCGCCGCCTGACGCTGCTTGATGCGGATATAGCCCGCGCTCGCGTCGTCGTCACCCACCAGCACCGTCGCCAGCGCCGGCGTCACCCCCGCCGCACGCAACTCGGCCACCGACGCGGCGACCTCCGACAACACCCGCTCCGCCACCGGCGCACCCGGCAACAACCGCGCAGAAGACATACGACACCTCGCCCGCGGAGGCCCAGGCGGTCGACCCCCACGACGAGCTCCCCGATGGTTCACCCATCCCCGTGCCGCCAGTCGCGTTCCCCCTCAGCCTGCCACAGCCTCCGCCGCCACCGCATCCACCACCGCCTGCCAGCGCGGCAACGCCGCCAGCAGCGCGTCCGCCCGCAGCCGCCGATCCGCCGCCGACGCCACACCCATATCCGCCAGTACCGCCCCGAACGCCCGCCCCCGCTCCGGCCCCACCGCACCCAGCACCACATGACACCGCGCGTACGTCACCAGCACCCAGAACATCGCCTCTCGGGGCCGGCCCGACGCGATCAGCTCAGCCGCACCGTCGAACACCACCGGACGCCCCGCCGCACCCAGATCCGCCCCGAACGCGAACCCCTCCCGCGGCAACCGCGACGCCTCGTCGAACAGCACCGCCAACCCGGCCAGATGCTCCCGCACCCGCGCCGCGTCCACACCCACACCGCCGCCGTCGAGCGTGTCCAGCAACCCCGCATACCGATCCTCGAACCCGAACCGCGACAACACCCGCTCCGCCCGCGCGTACCGCCGCCGCACCGTCGGATCCGCCAGCCCCGCCACCGCCGGCCACACCGCCAGCAACGACGTCGGGAACACCCACGCCAGCACCTGCTCCGCCGGCGACCCCGAGCCGCCACCGCCCGCAATCCGTTCTCGATCCGCCGCCGCACCCCCGCACACCGCGCCCGCGCCCACACCGGATCCGCGAACCCCGCCGCCACCCGCTCCCGCACCGCGGCCAACCGCCCCGACGGATCCGCGATCACCCCATCGGTACGGAACATCGGCGCGAACACCCACGACCCCAGCACGTCCTCCGGGCCGCCCAACTCGTCCCACGTGATCGTGCTGACCTCCAGCAGCACCCCCCGGTGCACGAACTTGCCCACCTTCAGGCCGGGCTCCCGGCGTACCAGCAGCACGTCCACGTCCGACCACGGCGGCAGCACCGCGTCGTCGGGCAATCCCACAGTCGACCCGCTGAACAACGCCCCCTCGATCGACGGGTCGGCGCGCATCCGCTCCCGCACCCACCCGACCGCTACCGCCCGCGCCGCACCCACCCGCATCCGCCCGATCCTGCCAGCGCGCACCCGCCTGCTCCCAATCAATATGAACACGCATGGTTGTCGATCAGGCACAGAACGTGGAACATCGACGTAAGTGACTGTCGTCGAAATCGTGTGGGGCGATGCGAATGACGGACTACCACCCGATCCTCAAAGGGCGCCAAGCCGAACTCCAGGCCGTCAGTCACGTCCCCGACGAACTCGCACCACACATCCTCCCGATTTTCGACCTGCCACCCTCCGAGCACGGTCCGATCACCGACGCATGCACCTTCAGTCAACGCGCACAGGACAGCATTCCGCGTGACATGGTCATCGCCGTCGACGTGCGCCACCTCCCCGAGCCCACCACCGGCACCCGCCGACCACTCCGAGACATCGCGGACGACCTACACCCGTGGGGGATCCCCGCGCTGCCCGTCGCCCACCTGAACGACAGCCCCGCACAACTGGCCGACGTCCGTTACGCCGCCGCGCCCTACGGCGGCGTTCTCCGGCTCACCGCAGACCACACCGAACCGGACGACACCGAAACCGACGCACAACTAAGCCACGTCCTCTCCGCCACCGAACTGCAACCCGAGAACTGCACCCTCGTCATCGACGTCGCCGAGTTGGCATCCGACCGGCACCTCACGAGAGCCGAACCCCTTGTCCGCAAACACCTCGTGTGGGCCGGACGCCGCCCATGGAAGGCGGTCGTCATCGCTGCCGGAGCCATGCCCGCCACGATCTCCCACGTACCAGCCCACACCGCCATCCCGCTCCGCAGGCTGGACTTTGACCTCTGGCAGCGGCTCAAGGACCACGACATCCAGTTCGCCGACTACGGCGTCACCTATCCCGGCGCCGGCTCCGGACCCCGAGGGCCAGCACCCAACATCCGCTACACCCACCAGGACGCCTGGTGGACCTACCGTGCGCCGCGCGGCGGCAAGGGCAGCGGCAACAGCGGCATCTACGACATCTGCCAGGCCCTCGTATCCGCCGACCACTGGCCGCCCACCGGGCGTCACTTCTCCTGGGGCGACGAGCAGATCGCCCTGCGCGCCGCCCGCCACGCCGGCCCTGGCACCGCCTCCCAATGGATCGCCTGGGCAACGTCACACCACCTGGCCTACGTCGCCGCTCAGCTCGGCCTGACGGCTATCGCTTGACCAACCCCGACAACGCCCGGTTGGTGCGGTTCGCCGCCACCGCCGCCCGCTGCTGACCCGCCGTCACCTCGATGTACGTCTGCGACGACGCCAACGACGCGTGCCCCAGCAATCGCATGATCTCCGCCGCGCTCGCCCCGTCCTCCGCCAACCGCGTCGCGAACGTGTGCCGCAACGCGTGCAACCGCGCGCCCCGCGGCACCCGGTCACCGATACCCGCGCGCCGGTAACACGACTCCACCAGGTACTGCAGCCCGCCCCGCCGTAACGCCTCACCCTGCCGGTCCACCAGGAAAGGCGAGTCCGGCCGCACACTGCGCGACCCGAACCGGCGCCGCCGGCTGTCCAGATAACCCACAAGCACCCGGTCCACGGCGTCGTCGATCGGCACCGTGCGCGGCCGCCCACCCTTACCCGCCACGTCCACCCGCCGCTCGCCGTCGCGCCCCGCCACCGACGACACCCGCAACGCCAGCAGCTCCGACAGTCGCAACCCCGCGCACAACGCCAGCGCCAGCACCGCCAGGTCGCGCTCCGGCCACGGATCGCGCTGCCGGCCTTCCGCGCGCGCCACCGCCGCCAGCAGTTCCTCCGGGGTGTCCTCGCCCCGCAGCGGCTTGGGCCGGGGGAGCGGCGTTCGGGGCCGTCCCACCGCCGGCATCGGATTTCCCGGTACGACGCCCTCGGCCACCAGGAACGTGAAAAAGCTGTTCCACGTCGACCAGGCACGATGGACCGACGCGGCGGCGCGGGGAGCGGCGAACCGTGCGAACGCCGCGCGCATCACCTTGGGGGAGAGCGCGGCGACCGCAAGACGGTCCAGGGGGAGGGGAGTGGTGTCACCGTCGGCGGCGACCAGCTCAGCCACTGTGGTCAGGTCTCGCCGGTACGCGGCCAGAGTGTGGGGGGAGGGCTTATGGGTGGCCCGGGCGGTCAGGAACTCCTTGATCAGACCCCCTACCGTTTCGTCCGGTTTGTCATGCATAAGGGATATTATGCATGATTCTCGCGTTCCTGTCAGGGGTCATTCCAGGGGGAGTGCCATCCGATCAACCAATGATCAACTCAACCTCGCCGAGGTGGCTGCATCCCGAGCGCTCCGATGCAGCCACCTCGGCGAACTGGCGACAGCGACGCCCGTCGGCGCTCGGGAGGCGCCGGGAGAGAGGGCGGAAGGGCCGGCACCCGCTCTGTTCCGGCGATCATGAAGTTGACCGGGAATCCTGTCCACTTTGTCGCCACCAACCTCATGATCGCCGGAATGGTGAAACGAGATGAGGGGGCGACGCCGGAGGACCGGTGTCGGTGGAGTTCGCGCCTCGGCGGGCTGCCGGGCGCGGTGAAAGCCCGGGCGACATTGCGCCCGTTGCGGACCAACGAGCCGACCGCGCGGTGGTCGGTAACCGCACCACGCTGCTTCTGCTGCGGGAGCCGTCGGTCCGTGGGAGCGAAGTTGGTGCCGCGTTCGGGGTGCGACGAGTGATCGGTTGAACGCCGGCACCGACCGGGCCCGCGTTAGGCGGTCAGCCGCCCGCGCGGGTGCTTGGGGAGACCCCCAAGCGGAACTTGACATAATGTAGATTATCGAACCCTGGTAACGAGGCCGTCCTCGACGCTGAGAGCGTCCGACAGCGCCTTCAACACCCCGGCCCAACAGTGGCCGGCCGGCACCAGCAACACCGACGCGGCTCTCCGCTTCCGGCCTGAGGTACAGCAGCGGAACCACGGTCAACTCTTGCGCAGCTTTACGCCGGCACCTCGTCCCTTGTGGCCTGGGACGGGAAGAATGTCGAGGCGTTCTCATGATCATCCGAACGTCCCGGCGCGGTTCTGAAGAACAGAACCGATGCCTCTCCCCTGTCCCTCAGACCGGCTGCGGGTCGCGGTGCTCGGCCTCCCCCGCCTCTTGACCGTCCTCGACAGACCGCAGGTCCGGCATGGCGCGCACAGCGGGTGCGAGGGCCGCGACGACGGCGAGCGCCAGCATGACGGCGGCGAAGCTGCCGAACACCACCGGGGCCGGTACCCGGTCGATGAGCAGACCGGACAGCGCCGGACCGAACGGCGCCACGATCAGCGCGATGAAGCTGGTGGCGGCGTTCGCCCTGCCCTGGAGCTCGCCGGGGGTCAGCAGGGTCTGGAGGGTCAGCATGCTGATGTTCGCCGCCGGTACGACCAGGACGCAGGCACCGGCGAGCGCGCCCAGGACCAGTCCGTTGTCGGTGGTGGCCATCGCGGTGGTGAGCACGCCGCAGGCCCAGATGACCGCGAGGATCAGCCAGCGGGTGGGTACCCGGGCGGTCAGCCAGGACGCGACGAGTGACCCGGCGACGGCGCCGAGCCCGACGCACGCCATGACGGTTCCGGCGGACAGGCCGGAGGCGCCGTTGCGGACCGGCACGACGATGATCGCCAGCAGCACGCCGGCGAATGCGAAGTTCAGGACGGCGCCGCTGAGCAGCGTGAACCGCAGTGAGGGGTGCCGCCACAGGAACCGGACACCGGCGACCGCCTGCCGGGGCAGCGACTCCCCCGGCGTGGTCAGGGTGCGGCCGAGCGGGCCGCGCAGCAGGGCCACGGCGATCAGGGAGACGGTGTACGAGATCGCGTCGACGAGGAACGGCAGTGCCGGGGCGAGGCCGAACAGGAAGCCGCCGAGGGGTGGGCCGGCCAGGTGGACGACGCCGTTGCGGGTCTCGTTGAACACGGTGGCCGTACGCAGGTCCCGGGCCGGGACGACGGCGCGGGTGGCTGCCGCGGCGGCGGGTTGCAGCGCGGCTCCGAGACCGGCGGTGGCGGCGGCGAGGAGGGCGAGCAGCAGGACGGGCGCGTGTCCGACGAGGGCGAGGAGGGTGACGCCGGTGACGGCGAGCAGCGCGCCGCCGTCGCAGCAGAGCATGAGGATGCGCCGGTCGCGGCGGTCGGCGAGCAGGCCGGCGGGCAGGAGTACGAGGACGAGGGCGATGCCTTCGGCGAAGGCGACGAGGCCGGCGTCGGTGGCGGAGCCGGTGGTCATGAGAACGAGGAGCGGTGTGGCGACGGCGGTGACCTGGGTGCCGAGTTTCGACGCGGTGCGGGCGACGGTGATGAGGAGGAAGTCGCGGTTGTGTCGCAGGCCGGTGGGTGGCATGAGGGCTCCGTGGGCGTGGTGGCGGGCGGGAGGTCGGCTCCACCGGGCGGGTTGACGGCGGACCCGGGCGGGGGCGGTTGTCGCCCCCGCCCGGGTCGCCAGGCGGATCAGGTGTGGCTGTCGCCACTGCCGTCTCAGCCGTTGCAGCAGGCGATGCTGATGCTGCTGGACTGCGGCGGGACCGCGTGGCGGGTGCCGTTCTGCGTGGCCATGGCCTGCAGGTTGAGGAGCTTCGTCATGGGGGTTCACCTCCTTCTCGGGTGTGGTGGGGCTGGCCGTCGGTGGTTCCGACGGGGTCTGTGGGCGCCGGCTGGTTCAGCTCGCGGCCAGGAGGTGGCCGGTGGGCGCGACGTGGGTGGGCGCGTCGAGGAAGGGCAGCGTGACTGCGGTGCGGTGCAGCGCGGCGTGGATCGCGGAGAGGATTCCGGCGCCGCCGGCGGCGAGGTCGGTGCAGATGCGCAGCAGGGTGTCGCCGGGGAACGCGAGGTGGCCGTCGAGGGCGTAGGCGTGCCAGGCGAGCCGGGTCAGGTGGGCCGGGGTGTGGCGGGGCGCGTCGTCGCGGACGAGGCCGGCGGGACCGTGCGGGGTGGTGCGCGGCGGGTCGTCGGTGAGCAGGGCGGTGGTGGCGAGTAGTCCGGCGCGGCCGTGGAAGAGGCCGGGTAGCAGGACGAACTCGACGTCGATGGTGCGGTGGACGGTGGTGACGATGTCGCGCAGCCAGGGGCGTTCGCCGTGGCGCAGCAGTGTGTGCGCGGCGACGGCGATGCCGGCGCTGCCTTCGTCGAGGTAGAACAGTCGCCGTGCGCCGTCGCGTACGTGCAGGTTGCCGTTGTCGTCGCGGACGGTGTGCTGCAGGTCGCGGCGCAGGGCGGTGCGGGCGGCGCGGAGCCAGGCGGGGTCGGCGGTGGCTTCGTGGAGGCGGGTGAGGAAGATCGCGGGGCCGGACCAGCCGTGGAGCAGGCCGGGGCGTGCGGGTTCGGGCACTGGGTGTCTCGTGTCGCCGGTGAGGGTGCGGGCGAGTCGGTCGCCGAGGTGCAGGGCGGCGTCGGGGACGGGTCTGCCGGGGCGGAGCAGGGCGAGTCCGATGCCGGCGAGGCCGCTGTGCAGGCCGGGGCCGTAGCGGTCGTGGAGGCCGGTGCGACATCGGTCGAGTAGTTCATCGGCGTCGTCGTGGTGTCCGGTCCGGTCGAGCAGCGCGGCGATGCCGGCCAGGCCGTCGTAGAGGCCGAGGTGGGCGGCGGGCAGGCGGTGGGCGGCGTGGGTGAGCCAGTCGAGGTGTTCGTCGCGTTCGGGGTAGTCGACGCCGGTGGTGACGAGTGCCCAGATGACGCCGGCGGCGCCGTGCGCGAGGGTGGCGCCGCCGTGCGGGAACTGGCCGGGGTCGCCGGGGAAGAGCCGGTCGGTGCGGTGCGGCGTGGCGGTGGCGCGGATGCCGGCGGCGAGTGAGGCGATCAGCTGGCGTTGGTCGGCGGGCCAGGGGTAGCGGGTGACGCGGCGGCGGCCGGGTGCGGACGGGGCCGGGTTCAGGGCGGTGTGCAGGTCGTCGCGGATGCGGTCGAGGTAGCCGGGTGGCAGGGGGAAGCGCCGGGCGACAGTGGTGAGGTCGTCGAACTTGTCGTCGCACAGCGCCGCGAGTGGTGTCAGTGGGACGAAGACGGCGAGGCGGAGGCAGGCGAGCGCGTATCTGTCGACGGCCGGGCCGCGGCGGATGCGGGGTGTGGCGAAGCCGGGGTCGCCGAGTGACGGGGTGAAGTCCTCGTCGAGCAGGTATGCCTGTTCGAAGTCGACGAGGACGATCCGGCCGTCGGGGCGGATCATGATGTTGGCGGTGTGCAGGTCGCCGAAGACCACTCCCCTGGCGTGTATCTGGGACAGGGCTGCCTCGACCTGGTCGATGACGTCGAGTGCCCAGGTGGTGTAGTCGGTCAGGTCCTTCTCGGTGGGGTCGGGGTGGATCAGGGGGTGCCGCATGGCGAGGTGGTGCTGGAGGGTGTCGCCTTCGACGTGCTCCTCGACGAGGAAGTGGTGTTCCCACCAGGTGAGGCGGTCGAGCAGTCGTGGGACGCAGTCGAGGCCGGCGAGCCGGCGCAGCATGTCCTCTTCGCGGCGCAGGCGGGTGAGCGCGTCGGTTCCGGCGCCGTCGAGGCCGGCGTGCGGGCGGGCTTCGCGCAGGACGACGGTGCGGCCGTCGCGCAGGTCGGTGGCGCGGTAGACGCCGCCGGCGTTGGAGTGGTGCAGGGCTTCCTCGATGCGATAGGGCGGTTCGTCGTCGGTCTGGGCGTCGACGGCGGCGATGTGTTCGGCGACGAAGTCGGGTACGGGGGCCCAGTCGGGCACGGTGAAGACGGGTTCGCGGCGGTCGGGGACGAGGGTTCCGTCGGGGCGGGTGACGGCGGGGACGGGCTGGTCGCCGTCGACGCACCACAGTTCGGCGAAGCCGCCGTAGCGCAGGTAGAGGGGGCCGTCGTGCCAGCGCAGGTCGCTGAGGACGTACGGGCCGCGGTAGCCGGCGAGGCGGGCGCCGAGGTCGTCGAGGATGCGGCGCAGGGCGGTGTCGTCGGCCGGGTAGAGGGCGGCGAGTTTGCCGCTTCCGGCGCGGTGGGCGTACTTCTCGTTGTTGACCAGGGCGAGGCGGCGGCTGCGCTGGAACTTGAAGGCGACGCGGTGGTTCACGCAGTGGTCGCGTACCAGGTCGAGGACGTCGGCGGCGTCGTCGAGGCCGACTGACACGTGGACTTTCCAGCCCTGCTGCGGCAGCTGGGCGTGCGGGGGGTGCCACATGACCCAGCCGCCGTGCTCGGCGACGCGCCAGCCGTCGGGCGGGGTCTGGTCGGCCAGCGGGAACCGGCTCGCCGTGTCGGCGACGTACGCCGGTGAGTCGACGTGGACCGGGTCGGCGATCAGGAACGCACCGGGCGTGGGCATGGCAAACCTCGCGGCCGTGACGGATGGGTTTGGGTGTCCGGGGGCGTTCGGTGTGTGGCCGTCGTCGTCCGGACTGGTTCCATCGTGGTGGTCGCCGGCGGGTGTTGGCGTCCGGCCGTGGGGCGAGGTTCGGGGTCCGTCCCGGCTGGGTGCCGGGTGGCGGGGGTCCGTCTGGAAGTGGACACCGGATGTCACCCGGTACGGGGACGTCCGGCGGGTCGGTGTGGGCCAGAATTTCTCGCGTACGCGGGCTGTCCGCCCGCAGTTCCTTCTGTGGAGGTCCGTGATGAGAACCGAGGTCCAGTCGCCGCCGGTGGTGGTGTTCCTGCAGGCGGAGCGGCCGGCCGGGTGGGTGACAGTGGCGCGTGGGGTGCCGCTGGACGGCCGGCGGTGTCTGCTGAGGACGGTGGGCGCGGGCCGGGCCCGGTCCGGTGACGCGGTGCGCCTGGTGGGTGTGGCCGGCGGGGACGCGTGGTCGCTCGCGGTCGCGGAGGTGTCGGTGCTGCACCGTGACGAGGCGGACCTGCTGATGGTGTCCCTCGCCGGTGAGACGGTCGCCGGCGGGTACGGCACTGATGCCTTGTCGGTGCGCCGGGTGCTGGCGATGCTCGCCGACGACGCGGACGGGCGGTGGCGGGTTGCTGCGGGCGCCGCGGCCGACGTGGTGGCGCCGGTGGTGCTGGCCGGGGCGGGCCGCCGGGGTGAGCCGGGCCGGCCGGCGGTGCCGGTTACCACGCACCGGGTGAGCGCGGCCACGCCGCCGCCCGACGGTGACGGAGGCGGTGACGACGACGGCTCTCCGCTGTCCTGGACGTGCCGGTTGTTCGGGATCGGCTGCCCCGCGGAAGACTCCTGACCCGCCGATGACCTCGGTGGCCGGTGCGGTGGCGCCGTCCGACCCGGCGCGGGCGGCGAGATGGTGGCGTCACGATCTTCTGCTGCTGCCGGTGCTGGGCCTGCTCGACCTGTTCACCGCGTCGTCCGTGGTGATCCAGAGCGAGCCGGTCGGCCCGGCCCGGCAGTGGTTGCAGGTGCTCGCCGCGGTGCTGTCGGTCGGTGCCCTGTGGTGGCGGGTCCGCGCGCCGGTCGCGGTGTTCGCCTTCGAGTGCGTGCACGGCGTGGCGATGTGGTTCCTGCTGCACGACTACCGGCCGTGGGTGGGCCTGATCGTGGCCCTGTACACGGTGGCGGCGTTGCGGCCGCTCGTGGTGTCGGCGGTGGCGTACGCGGCGGCGTGCGCCCGGAGCCTGCTCAGCGCGTTCGACTCGTTCCGGGTGGAACCGAACCCGGGCGCGCGGGCCGGTGAGTTCGTGGTGACCGCGCTGATGTTCGCGCTCATCTACGCGGCCGCGTGGACGGCCGGGTCGGTGGTGCGGCGGCACCGGCGGCGGGTGGCCCAGCTGGAACGGGAGCGGCGGGTGGCGCGGGCGGAGGCGGTGGCGTTGGAGCGTCGCCGGATCGCCGCGGAACTGCACGACGTGGTGTCCCATTCGGTGACGGTGATGGTGTTGCAGGCCGCCGGGGCGGCGCGGATCAGCGCGTCCGACCCGGAGCGGACGCGGGAGGCGTTGCTGCACATCCAGCAGGCCGGGCAGCAGGCGATGGCGGAGTTGCGGCGGCTGCTGGAGGTCATGCGGGCCGAGTCGGGCCCGGCGGACGGTGAGCCCGGCCCGCAGCCGCGGCTGGACGACATCGAGGTGCTGCTGACGTCGATGCGGTGTGCGGGGCTGACAGTGACCATGTCGGTGTCCGGCAGCCCGAGCCCGCTGGATCCGAGTATCGAGCTGGCGGCGTACCGGACGGTGCAGGAGAGCCTGACGAACACGCTCAAGCACGTCGGTCGGCGGGCCTGCGCGACTGTTCATTTCGGGTGGCGGGAGCGGGTGCTGTTGCTGCGCGTCGACGACGACGGCACGGGCCGGGAGCCGGGCTCGGCGGCGGGACTGTCCACCGGCAACGGGCTGGCCAGCCTCGCCGAGCGGCTGGAGCGCGTCGGCGGCCGCCTGGTCGCCGGGCCGCGTCCGGAGGGCGGGTTCCGGGTGAGCGCGACGCTGCCGGTCGCGCAGCGCGGCGACCTGGTGGCGGCGTCGGGTGACGGCGGGGCACCGGTTGTCGGGTGAACGCGTGTCCGCTGTGCGACATCCGGCTGGCCGGCGGCGCCGACGTCGATGATCATGTGGTGGGGCCACTGTCACGGCCGCCGACGACGGGAGCCTTCATGATCCGGGTGCTGCTCGCGGACGACCAGCCGCTCGTACGGGCGGGGCTCGCGATGCTGCTCACCAACGAACCTGACATCGAGGTCGTCGCCGAGGCCGACGACGGGGCGCAGGCCGTCGAGGTCAGTCGCCGGTTGCGCCCGGACGTGGTGCTGATGGACGTGCGGATGCCCGGCACCGACGGGCTGGCCGCGACCCGGTTGATGGCGGACGAGCAGCTCATCGACGATTCGGAGCGGCCGGTACGGATCATCATGCTGACCACGTACCACGTGGACGAGGCGGTGCACGCCGCGTTGCGGGCGGGCGCCTCCGGTTTCGTGCTCAAGGACGCCGCGCCCGCCGAGCTGGTGTCGGCGATCCGGGCGGTCGCCGCCGGGGAGGCGTGGCTGGATCCGGCGGTGGCCCGGCGGCTGCTCGACGACCTCGCCGCCCGGCCCGACCCGGGACTGCCCACCCCGGTGCAGATGCGCCGGCTCACCCCGCGGGAGCGGGAGGTGCTGGTGCTGATGGCGTACGGGATGTCGAACCGGGAGATCGCCGAGCATCTCGTGCTCGGCGACGCGACGGTCAAGACGCACGTCAGCCGGGTCCTGACGAAACTGGGGCTGCGGGACCGGACGCACGCGGTGGTGGCCGCGTACCAGTGCGGCCTGGTGGAACCCGGCACCGCGCCGCCGGCCCGGATGGCCGGCCTGTCCCGCTGAGACCCGCGGCGCGGCCGGGGGCCTCAGCGGGCGCGGCGGCGCTCAGGCGCGGACGTAGTCGGCGAGGTGTTCGCCGGTGAGCGTGGACCGGGCGGCGACGAGATCCGCAGGGGTGCCCTCGTAGACGATCCGGCCGCCGTCGTGTCCGGCGCCGGGGCCGAGGTCGATGATCCAGTCGGCGTGCGCCATGACCGCCTGGTGGTGTTCGATCACGATGACGGACTTGCCGGCGTCGACGAGCCGGTCGAGCAGGCCGAGCAGCTGGGCGACGTCGGCCAGGTGCAGGCCGGTGGTGGGTTCGTCGAGGACGTACACGCCGCCCTTGTCCCCCATCCGGGTGGCGAGCTTGAGGCGTTGCCGCTCCCCGCCGGACAGCGTCGTCAGGGGCTGACCGAGCGTGAGGTAGCCGAGGCCGACGTCGGCGAGCCGGTCGAGGATGGTGTGGGCGGCCGGGGTGCGGGCGTCGCCGTCGCTGAAGAACGTCTCGGCCTCGTCGACGGACATGGCGAGGACCTCGCTGATGTCGCGGCCGGCGAGGTGGTAGTCGAGCACGGCGGGCTGGAAGCGTTTGCCTTCGCAGTCCTCGCAGGTGCTGGCGACGCCGGCCATCATGCCGAGGTCGGTGTAGATGACGCCGGCGCCGTTGCAGGTCGGGCAGGCGCCTTCGGAGTTGGCGCTGAACAGGGCGGGTTTGACGCCGTTGGCCTTGGCGAAGGCCTTGCGGATCGGGTCGAGCAGGCCGGTGTAGGTGGCCGGGTTGCTGCGGCGGGAGCCGCGGATGGCGGTCTGGTCGACGCTGATGACGTCGTCGCGTTTGGCCAGTGAGCCGTGGATGAGGCTGCTCTTGCCGGAGCCGGCGACGCCGGTGACCACGACCAGGACGCCGAGGGGGATGTCGACGTCGACGTCGCGCAGGTTGTGGGTGCGGGCGCCGCGGATCGGCAGGGCGCCGGTGGGCGTACGCACGGCGGTCTTGAGGGTGGCGCGGTCGTCGAGGTGGCGGCCGGTGGTGGTGTCGCTGGCGCGCAGGCCGGCGACGGTGCCTTCGTAGCAGATGGTGCCGCCGTGGGTGCCGGCGCCGGGGCCGAGGTCGACGACGTGGTCGGCGATGGCGATGGTCTCGGGTTTGTGTTCGACGACGAGGACGGTGTTGCCCTTGTCGCGCAGTTGCAGCAGGAGGTTGTTCATGCGGGCGATGTCGTGGGGGTGCAGGCCGATGGTGGGTTCGTCGAAGACGTAGGTGACGTCGGTGAGGGACGAGCCGAGGTGGCGGATCATCTTGGTGCGCTGGGCCTCGCCGCCGGAGAGGGTGCCGGCGGGGCGGTCGAGGCTGAGGTAGCCGAGGCCGATCTCGACGAAGGAGTCGAGGGTGTCCCCCAGTGCCTTGAGCAGTGGGCCGACGGAGGGTTCGCGCAGGTCGCGTATCCAGGTGGCGAGGTCGCTGATCTGCATGGCGCAGGCGTCGGCGATGTTGATGCCGTTGATCTTCGAGGAGCGGGCTTCGGGGGCCAGGCGGGTGCCGTCGCAGTCGGGGCAGGTGGTGAACGTGATGGCGCGTTCGACGAAGGCGCGGATGTGGGGCTGCATGGCGTCGACGTCCTTGGCGAGCATCGACTTGCTGATGGCGGGGATGAGGCCGGTGTAGGTGACGTTGATGCCGTCGACCTTGATCTTGGTGGGTTCCTTGTGGAGCAGGTCGTCGAGTTCGCGCTTGGTGTAGTCGCGGATGGGCTTGTCGGGGTCGAACAGGCCGCTTGCGCGGAAGATGCGGCCGTACCAGCCGTCCATGCTGTAGCCGGGGATCGTGATGGCGCCCTCGTTGAGGGAGAGCTTCTCGTCGTAGAGGACGGTGAGGTCGAAGTCGGTGACGGCGCCGCGGCCCTCGCAGCGGGGGCACATGCCGCCGAGGCGGTTGAAGGTGCCCTTCTTGGTCTGGGTCTTGCCGGGGCCGCGGTCGACGGTGATGGCGCCGGCGGCGCGTACGGAGGGGACGTTGAACGAGTAGGCGTTGGGCGGGCCGATGTGGGGGTCGCCGAGGCGGCTGAACAGGATGCGCAGCATGGCGTTGACGTCGGTGGCGGTGCCGACGGTGGAGCGGGGGTCGGCGCCCATGCGTTCCTGGTCGACGATGATGGCGGTGGTGAGGCCTTCGAGGACGTCGACCTCGGGGCGGGACAGGGTGGGCATGAAGCCCTGGACGAAGGCGCTGTAGGTCTCGTTGATGAGGCGTTGGGACTCGGCGGCGATGGTGCCGAAGACCAGTGAGCTCTTGCCGGAGCCGGAGACGCCGGTGAAGACGGTGAGGCGGCGTTTGGGTAGTTCGACGTCGACGTTGCGCAGGTTGTTCTCGCGGGCGCCGTGGACGCGGATGATGTCGTGGCTGTCGGCGCGGTGCAGGCCGGTGGTGGCCTCGCTCATGGTCTCTCCGTCCGTGGTGTGGGTCAGCGCCGTTCGTTGATGCGGATGAGGTTGCCGGTGGGGTCGCGGAAGGCGCAGTCGCGTACACCGTAGGGCTGTTCGGTGGGTTCCTGGACGACGTCGGCGCCGCTTGCCGCGAGCCTGTCGAACAGGCCGTCGAGGTCGTCGGTGGCGAGGGTGAGCGCGCCGTAGCTGCCCTTGGCGATGAGTTCGAGGATGGTGCGGCGTTCGTCGTCGTTGATGCCGGGGTCGGCGGCGGGTGGGTGCAGGACGATGCCGGTCTCGGGCTGTTCGGGTGGGCCGACGGTGAGCCAGCGCATGGTGTCGCCGCGGCCGACGTCGTTGCGGAGTTCGAAGCCGAGGGTGTCGCGGTAGAACGCGATGGCGGCGTCGGCGTCGGTGTGCGGCAGGAACGCGTAGTGAATGGTGATCGTCATGGTGGTCACGCTAGTGCTGCCGGCCGGTGCGGGCTTCTCGATTCCTGACCGGTCGGGTGGCTTGTTTGGTCAGGCACGGGGGCGGTTCGGCGGTGTCGGGGGCGTGGCGGGCGCGGTAGGCGCTGGGTGGTTCGCCGACGAGTTCGGTGAAGCGGGTGCTGAAGGTGCCCAGGGACTGGCAGCCGACGGCGAAGCAGACATCGGTGACGCTGAGGTCGCCGCGGCGCAGCAGCGCCATGGCGCGTTCGATGCGGCGGGTCATGAGGTACGCGTACGGGGACTCGCCGTAGGTCTGACGGAACTGGCGGCTGAGGTGTCCGGCGGACATGTGCTCACCGCGGGCGAGGGCTTCGACGTCGAGGGGTTGCGCGTATTCGCGGTCGATGCGGTCGCGGACGCGGCGCAGCCGGGTCAGGTCGCGGAGGCGTTGGGCGAACGCGGGGTCGTCGGTGACCGGGGGCACCCGTGCATCTTCGCTGTTCGGCGGCGGTGTCGTCCACCTGTTCGAGCGGCGAGTCGCCGCCCCGGCGCACCTGTCGCACAGGTGCGCCCGGGCGGGCGGTCAGCGCAGCCGGCGGGCGGTGAAACGGGTGGGCGGGTCGGCGATGGCGTCCTGGGTGGCGACGATCTGCAGTTCGCGGGTGCCGGCTTCGAGGGTGGCCTCGAGTACGGCGTAGATCGAGTTGGTGGTGTGTTCCAGGGCGGTCCGGGGTGAGCCGGTGGTGGCGAGGTGGGCGAGGTAGAGGGCGGCGGTGACGTCGCCGCCGCCGTTGGGGGTGATCGGCAGCAGCGGGGTGGTGACGGCCCAGGCGCCGTCGTCGGAGACGGCGACGACCTCCAGGTGGCCGGCGGGCAGGTCGCCGTGCAGGACGCTGGTGACCAGGACGTGCCGGGGGCCGGTGGCGCGGACGGCGTCGACGGCGGCGAGCAGGTCGTCGAGGGTGTCGGTGGTGCGGCCGGCGAGGAATTCCAGTTCGAACTGGTTGGGGGTGACGATGTCGGCGCGGGGGACGACGGTGTCGCGGAGGTATTCGGGGATGCCGGGGCGGACGAACATGCCGCGGCCGACGTCGCCCATGACCGGGTCGCAGCAGTAGAGGGCGGCCGGGTTGGCGGCCTTGACGCGGGCGACGGCGTCGAGGATGACGGCGCCGACGGCGGGGTCGCCCTGGTAGCCGGAGAGCACGGCGTCGGCGGTGCCGAGCACGCCGCGGTCCTCGATGCCGGCGATGACGTCGGCGACGTCGGTGGGCGCGAGCAGGGGGCCGCGCCAGGCGCCGTAGCCGGTGTGGTTGGAGAAGTGCACGGTCAGGACCGGCCAGACCTCGTGCCGGAGGCGTTGCAGGGGGAACACGGCGGCGGAGTTGCCGACGTGGCCGTAGGCGACCGACGACTGGATGGACAGGATCTTCACCCGGTCATCGTCGCATCTCCGCTGGTGGTGACGGTTGGTGGTGGGATGATGACCGGGTGGCTGCGGCGGCGACCGTTCGGCTCAGTGTTCCGACCGTCCGGCGCTCGGCGGGTTTGGGCGCGGCGTGCGGTGGGGGCATGAACCGAGGGGTTCTCGCCATCTGGACGGAGGAAGCAACGATGCTTTCCGCACTCGATCGTCGGCACACCGTCGCGCCGCCGGGGTACAGCCGCTGGCTGATCCCTCCGGCGGCGCTGGCGATCCATTTGTGCATCGGGCAGGTCTACGCGACGAGCGTGTACAAGAACTCCCTGATCGCGCACTTCGACACGGGGCAGACGGCGATCGGGGTGATCTTCAGTATCGCGATCGTGATGCTGGGGTTGTCGGCCGCGGTGGCCGGCACGTGGGTGGAGGCGAACGGCCCGCGTAAGGCGATGTTCGTCTCGGCGTGTTTCTGGGCGGCGGGCTTCCTGGTCGGGGCGCTGGGCATCGCGACCGGCCAGCTGTGGTTGCTGTATCTGGGGTACGGGGTGCTGGGCGGGATCGGTCTGGGGATCGGGTACATCTCCCCCGTCTCCACGTTGATCAAGTGGTTTCCGGACCGGCCGGGTCTGGCGACCGGGTTGGCGATCATGGGGTTCGGTGGTGGGGCGATGGTGGCCTCTCCCCTGTCCCGCCAGTTGCTGTCGCTCTACGACTCGGGCTACGACCCGTCGGACAGCGGTTCCACGGCGTCGGGGTCGGCGCTGGTGTGGCTGTTCGTGACGCTCGGCCTCGGCTATTTCGTGATCATGATGTTCGGGGTGTTCAACGTTCGGGTGCCGGCGCCGGGCTGGCGGCCGGCCGGGTTCGACCCGGCGCAGGTGGCGGAGAAGCCGCTGGTGACGACCGCGAACGTGTCGGCGGCGAACGCGCTGAGGACGCGGTCGTTCTGGCTGCTGTGGGTGGTGCTGTTCTGCAACGTGACGGCGGGCATCGGGATCCTGGAGCAGGCCAGCCCGATGATCCAGGACTTCTTCCGGGACAACGGGACGTCGGCGGTGTCGGTGGCGGCGGCCGGCGGGTTCGTGGGGCTGCTGTCGCTGTTCAACATGGCGGGCCGGTTCGTGTGGTCGTCCACGTCGGACGTGATCGGCCGCAAGCCGATCTACGTGCTGTACCTGGGCGTGGGCACGGTGCTGTATCTGCTGCTGGCACTGTTCGGGCAGACCGCGACAGCGTTGTTCGTGCTGCTGGCCTGCGTGATCCTGTCGTTCTACGGCGGCGGTTTCGCGACGATGCCGGCGTACCTGCGGGACCTGTTCGGCACGTTCGAGGTGGGTGCGATCCACGGCCGGCTGCTGACCGCGTGGTCGGCGGCGGGTGTGGCCGGGCCGCTGATCGTCAACGGGTTCCTCGACGCGCAGGGCGAGCCGGGCACGTTGACCGCGGCGGCGTACCGGCCGGCGTTGTTCACGATGGTCGGCGTGCTGGTCGTGGGTCTGGTGGCGAACCTTCTGGTGCGGCCGGTGCCGGAGCGCTACCACGAGCCGGCGTCCGGGCGGGACGGGACAGCACCGGGTGCGACGGAGAGGAGCGGATCGTGAACGAGCGGACCGGTGGCGGGCAGGGAGCCCGTCTGGTGGTGTCGTGGCTGCTGGTGTCGGCGCTGCTGGGCTACGGGGTGGTGCAGACGGCGATCACGGCGGCGAAGCTGTTCACCGAGTAGCACAGGCGAGAAGGCGGCCCGGGGGGATGTCCCCGGGCCGCCGCCGGGTCAGAGACCGCCGCCGACGCGCAGCACCGCGCCCGTGGTGTACGAGGCGTCCGCGCCGAGCAGGTACGCGATCGCGCCGGCCACCTCCTCGGGTTCCCCGGCACGGCCCATCGGGATCCGGCCGGCGGCGCTGTCGGGGCGGTCGGGCACGCCGGAGCGGGCGTGGATGGTGGTACGGATGATGCCGGGGGCGACGGCGTTGACCCGGATGCCGCGCGGCGCGAGTTCCTTGGCCAGCCCGACGGTGAGGGTGTCGGTGGCGGCCTTGACGGCGGCGTAGTGGACGTACTCGCCGGGTGAGCCGAGAGTGGCGGCCACCGAGGAGACGTTGACGATTGCGCCGCCGCTGGTGAGCCGCCGGGCGGCCTGCTGGGCGCACAGCACATACCCGATGAGGTTGACGTCGACGACCTCGCGCAGGTCGGTGACGCGCAGGTCGGTGAACGGGCCGATCGGGCTGGTGACGCCGGCGTTGTTGACCAGGCCGGTGAGCGGGCCGAGCCGGTCGGCGGCGTCGAAGATGAGGCGTACCTGGTCGGGGTCGGTGGTGTCGGCGGCGACGGTGACCGCGCGGCGGCCGGCGGCGCGCACGTCGGCGGCCACCGTCTCGGCGGCGGTGTGGTCGGTGCGGTAGCCGATGACCAGGTCGTGGCCGTCGGCGGCGAGCCGGCGGGCGGTGGCCGCGCCGATGCCGCGCCCTCCCCCGGTGACGATGGTGACGGAGCTCAATTCCTCTCCCCTACCTGGTGGTGAGGGCCGACGTTACCGTGGGCGGGACCATCCGGGGTGGAGAGGACTGTCACATGGGGCGCGCGTTGGTGCTGGGTGGCGGCGGGGTGACAGGGGTGGCCTGGGAGCTGGGCCTGCTGGCCGGGCTCGCCGGGCACGGCCTGCGGCTGGACGAGGCGGACCTGGTGGTGGGCACGTCGGCCGGGTCGGTGGTCGGGGCGCAGGTGCGCTCGGGTACGCCGCTGACGGAGCTGTACGAGGCGCAGTTGCGGCCGCCGCGCGACGAGGTGCCGGCCCGGCTCGGCGCCGGTGTGCTGTTGCGCTGGGCGTGGGCCGGTGGGCGGGGCCGCGACGCCGCGCGGGCCCGGGCGCGGATCGGCGCGATGGCGTTGTCGGCGCGTACCCCGTCGGAGCAGTCGCGGCGGGCGGTGATCGCGGCGCGGCTGCCGTCGCCGGACTGGCCGGCGGCGCGGCTGCTGGTCACCGCCGTGGACGCGGCGTCGGGTGAGTTCGTGGTGTTCGACGCCGACAGCGGGGTGTCGCTCGTGGACGCGGTCGGCGCCAGCTGCGCGGTGCCGGGGGTGTGGCCGCCGGTGACCGTCGACGGCCGCCGGTACGTCGACGGCGGGGTGCGGTCGCCGGTGAACGCGGATCTGGCGGCCGGGTGCGGGCAGGTGGTGGTGCTGGCGCCGACGCGTGCGGCGGTGGGGCCGATGCCGCGGCCGGCGGCGCAGGTCGCGGCGTTGCGGGAGGCGGGGGCGCGGGTGGCGGTGGTGTCGCCGGACCGGACGGCGCGCACGGCGATCGGCCGTAACGTGCTGGATCCGGCGCGGCGGGCGGCGTCGGCGCGGGCCGGGTTCGCCCAGGCCGACACGGTGGCCGCCGAGGTGGCCGGGGTGTGGCGGTGACCGCGATCAGGAGTCGCTGGTCAGGCGGGCCAGCCGCCGGTTGAGGTAGCGCTGTTCGGGCAGGCTGCCGGTGAGGCGGGCGGCCAGCCGGTAGTGCTCGGCGGCGGCCCGCGGATCGCCGTGGAGTTCCAGCAGGTGGGCGCGGACGGCGTGCAGCCGGTGGTGGTCGCGCGTCGCCGGGTCGGCGAGCAGCGGGTCGAGCAGCGCCAGTCCGATGGCGGGGCCGTGCGCCATGGCCACGGCGACGGCCTGGTTGAGGGTGACGAACGGGCTGGGAGCGACCCGGCTCAGCATGTCGTAGAGGACGCTGATCTGCAGCCAGTCGGTTTCCGGGAAGGCCGGCGCCTCGGCGTGCACGGCGGCGATGGCCGCCTGGAGCTGGTAGCGGCCCACCGGGCCGTGCGGCAGGGCCCGGTCGAGCAGCGTTACTCCCTCGTCGATGAGGTCGCGACGCCAGCGGGTGCGGTCCTGCTCGGCGAGCGGCACGAGGTCACCGGCGGCGTCGGTGCGGGCGGGTGAGCGGGCGTGGGTGAGCAGCATCAGCGCCAGCGCGCCGGCGGCCTCGTGGTGGCCGGGTAGCGCCGCGTGGACCTGCCGGGTGAGCCGGATCGCCTCCTCGGCGAGCTCCACGTCGACGAGCTGGTCACCGGAGGTGCGGGTGTAGCCCTCGCTGAACACCAGGTGGCACACGTCCAGCACGGCGGCCACCCGGTCGGGCAGCGCGTCCGGCGGCGGCATGGTGAACCGGGCGCCGGCCTCGCGCAGGGTCGTGCGGGCGCGGCTCAGCCGCTGCGTCATGGTCCGGGCCGGCACCAGGTAGGCCGCGGCGATCTGCTCCACGCGCAGTCCCGCCACCGCGCGCAGGGTCAGCGCGACCTGGGAGGGGCGGCTCAGTGCCGGGTGGCAGCACAGGAACAGCAGCCGCAGCGTGTCGTCGGCGCCGGTCACGGGCGTGTCGTCGTCGACGGGCGGTACCACGCCGGCGCCGGGTTGCCGGGCCGCGTCGAGCCGCTCGCGGCGGGTCCGGGCCGCCTCGGCGCGCATCCGGTCGATCAGCCGCCGCGAGGCGACCTGGATGAGCCAGGCCCGCGGTTCGTCGGGCACACCGGTGAGCGGCCAGCGAGCGGCGGCCGCCTCCGCCGCGTCCTGCAGGGCGTCCTCGCAGGCGTCGGGGTGCCCGTAGCGGCGCAGCAGCGCGGCGCGGACGTGCGGCGCTTCCCGGCGCCACACGTCCGCGAGGGGCGCGGCGTCACTGATCGGAGCCGCCCGGCCACATCAGGGGCCGCAGCTCGACCGTCTCGCCCGGGCCGGCGAACTTCGCGGCGACGGCCTCCGCGCGGGCCTGGTCCTCGACGTCGACGAGGAAGAAACCGGCGAGGTGTTCCTTGGCCTCCGAGTACGGGCCGTCGGTGGCCAGGGGTGCGCCGTCGCGCCACCGGTAGAGCCGTGCGGTGCCGGGGTCGGCGAGCGCCTCCCCCATGACCAGCTCACCGTTGGCGTGCAGCTCGGTCATCACCTGCTCGAAGTCGGCGTTGAGCTGTTCGCGTACCTCGGCGGGCAGCTCCTGGTGGGCGGCGAGGTATTCGGAGGTGGGGTGGCCCCACGGCTCCGGGTTGGAGTGGATCATGATCACGTACTTCACTGGCTGTCCTTCGCGTCGTGCGGCGGTGTCTCCCCGCCGCTCGCCCGGTACGACGGAGCGGGATCGCCGATGTCTACATATCCTCGCGTCATGAGTGACGCGGTGGGTGTCGGTGACCTGGTCGAGGATTTCACGCTGCCGGACGAGACGGGTACGCCACGGCGCCTGTCGGAGTTCCTGGCCGCTGGTCCGGTGGTGCTGTTCTTCTACCCGGCGGCGATGACGCGGGGCTGCACGGCGGAGAGCTGCCACTTCCGGGACCTGGCGGCGGAGTTCGCGGCGGTGGGCGCGCAACGGGTGGGGATCAGCCGGGATCCGGTGCAGCGGCAGGCGGAGTTCTCCCGCCGGCACGGGCTCGGCTATCCGCTGCTGTCCGACGCCGACGGCGAGGTGGCGCGGGCGTTCGGGGTGCGGCGGCGGCTGCCGCTGGGCGCGCTGAGCACCCGGCGGATGACGTTCGTGATCGGCACGGACCGGCGGGTGCTCGCCGTGGTGCACAGCGAGCTGAGCATGAACGAGCACGCCGACGCGGCGCTGCGCGCCCTCGGGGGCTGATCATCGCGGTGTCGCAGCCGGCTGGTATCAAGGCTGCGTCAAACAGGTGTACGGAAGAGGGCGTGATGGCGGGTCAGGGTTTGTCCACTGACGAGGTTCAGGGAATCCGGGAGGCCCTTGCGGCGGGCCGCAAGCCCCGGGTGGTGTTCACCGAGGCGGCCGGGCAGATGGCCGGGCAGCTCGGGCAGGTGGTGGAGCTGACCGACCCGGCGGCGTCGGAGGAGTTCGTGGTGGTTCGGTTCGGCCGCGACGAGCTGCCGTTCTCCCCCGCCGACGTGGCGATCGCCCCCAAGGGCGCCGGGCGGCGTCCGGCCACGGAGGCGAAGCCGGAGCCGGAGCAGCCGCCGGCCGCGCCGGAGCCTGCGTTCGTGCTGGACACGCCGCGGGTGCCGGCGCCGCGGCGGGAGGAGACGAAGACCGAGGCGCCGCCGGCGGAGCCGAAGCCGGCGAAGCGGGCGGTGAAGGCCGCGAAGCCGAAGACGCCGCCGGGGCTGACCGTGACGCTGGCCTACGCCGAGGGCGAGTGGACGGTGGCCGCGCAGCAGGGCACGAAGGCGCTGGCCCGGCCGTACGTGGTGAAGCCGGCCGAGGCGCTGCGGATGGTGGCGCTTGTCGACGTGCCCGGCGTGCAGGAGGCGGTGGAGCAGATCCTGGCCGCCGAGCGGGCCGAGGCCGAGCAGCAGGCGGAGAAGCTGCGCGCCGAGCTGGCCGAGATCGAGGCGCGGCTGGCGGAGCTGCGCGAGGCGCGCTGACCCTTGGACGCCCCGCGGGGCCGGTGCGACCCCCTCGCACCGGCCCCGCGCCCCTGCGCCCACAGGTCGATCAGTGTTGCGGGATGTTCTGTACCCCGATCCGGCGGCGGAACACCCAGTACGTCCAACCCTGGTACGCCAGCACGATCGGCGTGAACACCACTGCCACCCACGTCATGATCTTCAGGGTGTACGGGGTGGACGCGGCGTTGGTGGCGGTGAGCGTGCCGGCCGCGTCGAGGGTGGACGGCATCACGTTCGGGAACAGCGCGGCGAACAGCGTCGCCACGGCCAGCGCGATCGCCACGGCGGTGCCGGTGAACGCCCAGCCCTCCCGGCGTACCTTGGCCGCGGCCAGACCGCCGAGCAGGGCGAGGGCGGCACCGACGGCGAGCACGACGGCGGCGGCGCTGGAGCGGATGCTCAGCGACCAGCTCAGGAACGCCACGGCGGCCACGGCGGTGCCGACGCCGAGCTTGACGGCGAGGGCGCCGGCGCGCTCCCGGATGTCACCGGTGGTCTTGAGCGCCAGGAACACCGCGCCGTGGGTGAGGAACAGCCCCAGCGTGGTCAGGCCGCCGAGCAGCGCGTACGGGTTGAGCAGGTCGAACAGACCGCCGACGTACTCGTGGTCGGCGTCCAGGGGCACGCCGCGGAAGATGTTCGCGAACGCCACGCCCCACAGCACGGCCGGGATCGCCGAGCCCCAGAAGATGGCCTGGTCCCAGCGGCGCTTCCAGGACGCCTCGGGCCGCTTGTGGCGGTACTCGAAGGCGACGCCGCGGGCGATCAGGGCCAGCAGAATGAGCAGCAGCGGCAGGTAGAAGCCGGAGAACAGGGTGGCGTACCACTCGGGGAAGGCGGCGAACATGGCGCCGCCGGCGGTGATCAGCCACACCTCGTTGCCGTCCCAGACCGGGCCGATGGTGTTGATCAGGACGCGGCGCTGCCTGTCGTCGCGGCCGAGCACCGGCAGCAGCATCCCGACGCCGAAGTCGAAGCCTTCGAGGATGAAGTAGCCGGTGAAGAGCACTGCTACGAGGAGAAACCAGACGGTCGTCAGTTCCACGGTTGGGCTCCGGGGTGTCAGTAGGCGAACGCCAGCGGGCGCTCGGCGTCGTCGGTGTCGTCGTCGGTCTGCGGGGTGACGTCCGGGACGCCGGCGCGGGCGTAGCGGACCAGCAGCTTGAACTCGACCACCGCGAGGACGGCGTAGATGAGGGTGAACGCGGTGAAGGAGGTGAGGACCTCGGTCAGGGAGACGCTGCGGGACACGCCGTCGCGGGTGAGCATCTCGCCGAAGACGATCCACGGCTGGCGGCCCATCTCGGTGAAGATCCAGCCGAAGGAGTTGGCGAGCAGCGGCAGCACGGGCATGACCAGGCCGGCGCGCAGCAGCCACTTGCTGGTGGGGGTGCGGCCCTTGCGCTGGCTCCAGAGCACCAGCAGCGCGATCGCGGCGGCGGCCAGCCCGAAGCCGATCATGAAGCGGAAGCTCCAGTAGGTGACCGGGATGATCGGGGCGTAGTTGCCGGGGCCGTACTGGCTGGCGTACTGGGCCTGGAGGTCGTTGATGCCCTGCACGGTGCCGTTGGGGTCGCCGGTGCCGAGGAACGACAGCAGGTACGGGATCTTGATGGCGAACAGCTCGCGGCTGCCGTCGAGGCTGCCGACGGTGAGCACGGAGAACGAGGCGGGGCTCTCGGTGGTGTAGAGGCCCTCGGCGGCGGCCATCTTCATCGGCTGCACCTCGGTCATGATCTTGCCCTGGATGTCGCCGGTGAGGATGACGAGCGCCGAGGAGACCAGGACGACCCAGGAGCCGAGCTTGGTGGCGAAGCGGTACGCGCCGGTGTCGGCGCTGTCGCGGTTGCGCATCACGTGCCACAGGCCGACGGTGACCATCAGCGACCCGGCGACCAGGAACGCACCGGCCAGGGTGTGCGGGAAGGTGATCAGGGCGACCTTGTTGGTGAGCACGGCGACGAAGTCGGTCAGCTCGGCGCGGCCGCTCTCGGGGTTGATCCGGAAGCCGACCGGGTTCTGCATGAACGAGTTGGCGGCGAGGATGAAGTACGCCGACAGGTTGGTGCCGATCGCGGCGGCCCAGATCGAGGCCAGGTGCAGGCGCTTGGGCAGCCGGTCCCAGCCGAAGATCCACAGACCGATGAACGTGGATTCGAGGAAGAACGCGACCAGGGCCTCGATGGCCAGCGGCGCACCGAAGATGTCGCCGACGAAGCGGGAGTAGTCGCTCCAGTTCATGCCGAACTGGAACTCCTGCACGATGCCGGTGACCACACCCATCGCGAAGTTGATCAGAAACAGTTTGCCGTAGAACTTGGTGAGTTTGAGGTACCGCTCGTTGCCGGTGCGGTGCCACATGGTCTGGAGGATCGCCACCAGCACGGACAGGCCGATGGTCAACGGCACGAACAAGAAGTGGTAGACGGTGGTGACACCGAACTGCCAGCGGGCGACGTCCAACGCGTCCACCTGAAAACCCCCAGCTGCGCATACTACGAGACGTAGTAGATACTACTCGTCGTCGTAGGGAGACCAGCAGGGCCGCAGGGCCCCACCCGGCCCGGGACCAATGACCCTGATCACCCTTGCCGGAGGACCTGCGGTCCCGGGCTCACCCTTGCCGGAGGACCCTGCGGTCCCCGGATCACCGTGCCCGGGTGCCGGGATCGCCCTGGCTCGTGCGACCATCCAGCGTTGATGAACAGCACCCCCTGGCGCGCGCCGCTGCTGTGGCGGGCCGCGCAGACGCTCGCCTGCGCCGCCGTCAGGCTGGTCGGCCGGCTGGAGGTCACCGGCGACGTGCCCGACGCGCTGCGCCACGGCCCGCTGGTCCTGGCCGCCAACCACATCAGCCCGTTCGACCCGGTGGTCCTCGCCGCCGCCTGCCGGGTCCGGCGGGTCGCGCCCCGGATCATGGCCACCGGCGGGCTGTTCCGCACCCCGGTGATCGGGGCGCTGATGCGCCACGCCGGGCACATCCGCGTCGACCGGGGCACCGCCGCGGTGCACCGGTCACTGGAGGTCGCCGCCGAGGCGGTGGCCGGCGGCTCGGTGGTGCTGGTCTACCCGGAGGGGCGCATCGGGCTCGACCCCGGCATGTGGCCCGAGCGGGGAAAGACCGGCGCCGCCCGGCTCGCCTTCGCCGGCGGCGCCGCTGTGGTGCCGGTCGCCCAGTGGGGCTCGCACGAGGTGCTGCCCTACCGGGCGCCCAAGGGGATGCTGCGCGCGGTCGCCCGGGCGATCGTCCGCCGGCCCGCCATCAGGGTGCACTTCGGCGCCCCGGTGCCGCTGGACGACCTGCGCTCCGGCTCCCCCGGCGCGGCCCGGCAGGCCACCGACCGGATCATCGACGCGATCACCGACGACCTGGTGGCGCTGCGCCCCGACGAGCCGGACCTGCCACGCCACGTCGACCCGGGGCGGCCCGTCGAGACCACCCGCGCCCACCGCCGCCACCGCGCCGGCTGAGGCATCCCGGCCCCGGTGGCGGGTATCAAGTCCCGCACCCTTTGGGCGGAGAGGACCTGGTCATGACCACTGTCCGAGCACTCGTACTCAACTGCACCCTGAAGCGTTCCCCGGCGACGTCCAGTTCACAGGTGCTCGGCCAGGAGGTGCTCGACGCGCTGGCCGATCAGGGCGTCGACGGCGAGATCGTCCGGGTGGTCGACCACGACGTGCGCTTCGGGGTCTCCGTCGACGAGGGCGACGGAGACGGCTGGCCCGACATCCGTGCCAAGCTGCTCGCCGCCCAGATCCTGATCATCGCCACGCCGATCTGGCTCGGTCAGCCCTCGTCGGTGACCAAGATGGTCCTCGAACGGTTGGACGCCGAGCTGTCCGAGACCGACGAGCAGGGCCGCCTGCGCACCTACGGCAAGGTCGGCGGGGTGGCCGTGGTCGGCAACGAGGACGGCGCGCACCACACCATCGCCGAGGTGCAGCAGGCCCTCAACGAGGTGGGGTTCACCTGCCCGGCCGCCGGGGCCACCTACTGGGTCGGGGAAGCGCTGCACAAGACCGACTACATCGACGCCCGCCCCAAACCCGACACGACCGGCCGCACCACCGCCGCGCTGGCGCTCAACAGCGCCCACCTGGCCCGGCTGCTCGCGGAACAGCCGTACCCGCCACCTGGATCCCGTGACGCAGGCACCGGCACCAGCAGCCACCCGGGCTGACCCGGCACACCCCAACCCCGACCTCGGCCCGCTCCCGCCCGTCGACCTTGCAGTTGGTGCCCCGGCAAACCCGGCGAAACACCCCTGACGAGGGCCGCAAGTGCAAGATCGGCGAGGTGGGGCGGGTGGGTCAGGTGGTGTTGCGCAGCCGCTCTTCGAGCGCGTCCAGGTCCGGCACGAACCACACCTGGTCGTGCCGGTTCGACTCGGCCACCAGCGCGCGCAACGCGCCGCTGCGCTCCAGGTGGGCGGAGATGTCACCGACGACGGCAAGGCGCAGCCGGTAGTTGACGAACTTCTGCATCACCTCACCGGCGAAGCGGGTGCCGAGGGTGAAGAAGGCGGGGTCGAGCCGGCCGGCCGGCACCGCGACCACTGTCGCGCCGAGGAACGCCGCGCCGATCAGGTCCAGCGCGTCGCGCTCGGTGGCGATCGGCGGGCCGTCCGGGTCGCAGACCAGCACCTGCTCGCCGGCGCGCTCCTGCATCAGGTCAGCCATGGTCGCGCTCCCCGCCGCCGAGCAGGCCGTTGCCGCCGTCGAGCACCCCGTCGAGCAGGCGCAGCAGGTCGGCGGTGGCGGTGAGGTCGCCCAGGATCATGATGGTCATGCGGTGCCGCTCCTCGTCGTGGACCGTCTGCACGCGCAGCGGACGGTCCGGGTCGTGGTGGGTGTTCACGCCGGCCAGCACCAGCGTGGCGAGCCGGTCGGCGGCGGTCCGGTCGACGCCGTCGAGGCGGACGACGCTGGACACCTCCGCTCCCGGCGCCGAGGCGGCCGGGGCAGGCCGGCCGGTCAGCGCGTCCAGGTCCGCGCGGGCGATCCGGTACTGCTTACCGATCCGGGTGGCCCGCAGCCGCCCGGATCGGATGTAGCCGCGCACGGTGCGCACGTGCAGGCCGAGCAGGTCCGCGACCTGCTCCACCGAGTACATGTCGTTACTCATCGCACCCTATGTTAATCGAGTTAGGGAACGATAGGGAATTTCAACGCCCGGCCATCTGCGGGCCACCCCGGGCGGGCATACTGCCCGCGTGCAGCCCCGTCACGGCTACCTCGACGCGCCCGCGCCGCTGGCGTTCGCCCACCGCGGCGGCGCGGCCGACGGCGACGAGAACACCACCGCCGCGTTCGCCCGTGCCGTCGCCCTCGGCTACCGGTACGTGGAGACCGACGTGCACGCCACCGCCGACGGCGTGTCAGTGGTCTTCCACGACCCGACGCTGCGCCGCGTCACCGGCGAACAGGGCCGCATCGCGGACCTGCGCTGGGCCGACCTGTCCTCGGTGCGCGTCGGCGGGGCCGCCCTGGTGCCCCGCCTGGACGAGGTGCTCGACGCCTGGCCGCAGGTGCGGTTCAACATCGACGTGAAGGCCGACGGGGGCGTGGAACCCACTGTCGCCACCGTCACCCGGGTCGGCGCGGGCGGCCGGGTGCTGCTCGCCTCGTTCAGCGACGCCCGGCTGGCCCGGCTGCGGGCGCTGGCCGGGCCGGAGGTCGCCACCAGCCTCGGCATGCGCGGGGTGGCCCGGGTGCGGCTGGCCTCGCTGCACGGGCGGCCCCTGCGGCTGCCCCCGTCCGTGGTGGCCGCGCAGGTGCCGGTCTCCTTCGGGCGGCTGCCGGTGGTCGACAGGCGGTTCCTCGCGTACTGCCACCGGATCGGGTTGCAGGTGCACGCCTGGACGATCGACGAACCTGCCCAGATGCACCACTTACTTGATCTTGGTGTGGATGGCATCATGACCGATCACGTCAGCGTGCTCCGTGACGTCTACCGCAGTCGCGGCCACTGGGCCGCCTGACCCCCCGAGGACGACCCCCGATGGCCGATACGGTCACCCCCGCCGTCGCCGACCCCGCCGGACCGGGCAGCACCCGCCGCGAGCGCACCGGCTGGTACTTCTACGACTGGGCGAACTCCGCGTTCCAGACCACAGTCATCACGGTCTTCCTCGGGCCGTTCCTCACCACAGTCACCGAGCTGGCCGCCGGCTGCGAACTGGGCGCGGACAGCTGCGACGGCGCGGTGTACCCGCTGGGCATCAAGGTCGCCGCCGGCTCGTTCTACCCGTACCTGATCTCGCTGTCGGTCTTCCTCACCGTGTTCGTGCTGCCGGTGGTCGGCGCGATCGCCGACCGGTCGGCGCACAAGAAGCGGCTGCTCGCCGCCGCGGCGTTCACCGGCGCCGGCGCGACCATCGCGTTCGCGTTCGTCACCGGCGAGCGCTACCTGCTCGGCGGCGCGCTGTTCCTGATCGCGAACATCTCCTTCGGCGCCGCCGTGGTCGTCTACAACTCGTTCCTGCCGCAACTGGGCGGCCCGGACGAGCGCGACGGCATCTCCAGCCGCGGCTGGGCCATCGGTTACCTCGGCGGCGGGCTGCTGCTCGCGCTGAACCTGGTCGCCGTCACCATGCTCAGCGAGGAGGGCAACGCCCAGCGCACGCTGGACCTGGCCCGCTGGTCGATCGTGTCGGCCGGCGTGTGGTGGGCCGCGTTCACCCTGGTCCCGCTGCGCTGGCTGCGCGAGCACCCGACCGAGGCGGCCCGCCGGGGCGGCAGCGGTGTCAACGTGCTCACCGACGGGTTCCGGCAGCTCGGGCGCACCCTGCGGGAGATCAAGACGTACCCGCTGACGCTGTACTTCCTGCTCGCGTTCCTGGTCTTCAACGACGGCATCCAGACCGTCATCACCCTGGCCAGCCAGTACGGCACCGAGGAGCTGCGGCTGGAGCAGAGCACCCTGATCGTGACCATCCTGCTGGTGCAGTTCCTCGCCTTCGGCGGCGCGCTGGCCCTCGGCGCGCTCGCCAAGCGCATCGGCGCCTGGAAGACCGTGCTGCTGTCGCTGGTGCTCTGGACCGGTGTGATCATCGCCGCGTTCCGGCTTCCCGCCGAGGCGCCCGTACCGTTCATGATCCTCGGCGGCTGCATCGGCCTGGTGCTCGGCGGCAGCCAGGCCCTGAGCCGGTCGTTGTTCAGCCAGCTCATCCCGGCCGGCAAGGAGGGCGAGTACTACGGCTTCTACGAGATCAGCGACAAGGGCACCAGCTGGCTCGGCCCGCTGGCGTTCGGCCTGGTCTTCCAGCTGACCTCGTCGTACCGGGTGGGTCTGGTGTCGCTGCTGATCTTCTTCGTGGTCGGTTTCGCGCTGCTGGCCGCCGTGCCGATGCGCCGGGCCATCATCGCCGCCGGCAACACCCCGCCCCGGGTGCTCTGACCCGCCGTGCCCCGGCGGGTGGATCATCGCGGGCCTGATCGGGCGTCGTCGATCGGCTAGGCTGCCCCGACGTGACCGACGACGCCGCCCCGACCTGCCTGGCCCGCCCCCTGCCGGGGCCCGGTGACGACCGAGCCGCCGGCTGCGCCGCCGCGCGCGGCGTCGACGGCCGGCCGCTGCACGCCGCCGCGCTGAAGTTCTTCTGGGGGCCGATGGACTGCGGCAAGTCCACCATGGCGTTGCAGATGAACCACAACCACGCCCGGCAGGGCCGCCGCGGCCTGGTCACCACCCGCATCGACCGCTCGCTGGGCCCGCAGGTCACCACCCGCATCGGCCTGGCCCACGAGGCCGTCGAGGTCACCGACGACCTCGACCTGCGCGTCCTGGTCCGCGACGCGTGGGCCGAGGGGGTACGGGTGGACTACCTGATCTGCGACGAGGCGTCGTTCTACAACCTCGAACACATCGAGCAGATGGCCGAGCTGGTCGACCGGTTCGACGTCGACGTCTACGCGTTCGGCCTGGCCACCGACTTCCGCTCCTGCCTGTTCCCGGCCGCGCAGCGGCTGTTCGAGCTGGCCGACGAGGTGGCCCGCATCCAGGTCGAGGTGCTCTGCTGGTGCGGCCGGGAAGGGCTGCTCAACGCCCGCGTGGTGGACGGCCGGGTGGTCCGCGAGGGCGCGCAGGTGGTCATCGGCGACACCGTCGACACCGCCGACGTGCGTTACCAGGTGCTCTGCCGCCGCCACTACCGCGCAGGCGACCTCGGCCCGCGCGCCTGAGCATCAGAAGGGATCCCCGCACACCCGCCAGCCGCCGCCCTCCGGTACCACCGGCAGCTCACGTTCCTCGCTGCCGCCGCCGTCGCGGTTGATCCGCACGAGCACCGTCCCGTGCGGCCGGCCGGACCGGGTCGCCACCGAGACGTCGACGATCTCGTATCCGCTGACCTGCGGCGGCGTCCGCACCCAGCTGCCGAAGCCGGCCTTGCTCCACTTGCCTCGGGCCTCGGCGCACAGCCGCTCGTACGCCGCGTCGGTGTCCCCGGACGCGACGTCACGGAAGAACCCGTCGGCGGTCTCCCGCACCGGCCCGTCGGCCTGGAACACCACCTGCGCGTTCCACACCGCCAGCCCGGCCACCCCGATCAGGCAGGTGCCCACGCCGAGACCGGCGATCAGCACGCCCGCGCGTAGCGGCCGGCGACGCCGGGCCGGGTGGTGCCAATCCCGCTGCCTGCCCATCACCGACGACGCTAGGCAACCGGGCAGCGGCGCGCAGGCAGTTACGGCGCGCAGGTCACTCCGTGTCGCCCGGTTAGACGGTCGGTGCCGCGTGTCGGTGAGTCGTTTCCGCTCTCAGCTCGGCCTCGCCGTCATACCTGACGACAGGTGGCAGGTATGCACGGCAGACTCCCGGCATGACCAGTCACGCAGACATCGCCATGATCAACCTGGACAGCTCCGACCCCGCCGCACACGCGGCCTTCTACGCCCACGCGCTCGGTGGGGAGATCACCCACAGCGAGGCCGAGTACGCGATGATCACCAAGGACGGCACGTCGATCGGCTTCGGCCTGGTGCCCGGCTTCGCGCCGCCGGCCTGGCCGGACGAGAGCGGCGACAAGCGCTACCACCTCGACCTCTACGTCGACGACGTGACGGCCGCGGAGAAGGATCTGGTGGCGGCCGGGGCGACCCGGCCCGGTTTCCAGCCCGGCGGTGAGCGGTGGACCGTCCTGCTGGACCCGATCGGGCAGCCGTTCTGCCTCTGCCCCCGTCCGCAGGGCTGACCGTCAGCGATGCGGGCCGCGAACCACCGCGGCCCGCATCGCTGCCGGGTCACCCGCTCCGACGGCTCAGCCGCGCCGGCGGGCCCGAGCAGCCCAGATGGTGTACGCCGGGTCGCGGTCCAGGTTGTGCCGGTCCCGGTCGTAGCGGCGGGTGGTACGCGGATCGGCGTGCCCCATCGCGTCCTGCACGTCCTCCAGCGGCACCCCCTCGGAGCGGGCCGTGGTGGCGAACGCGTGGCGCAGCGAGTGCGGCGACAGCTTCGCCCACGCCGCGATCCCGGCACGTTGCGCCAGCCGTCGCACCAGCCGGAACACGGCATGCCGGTCCAGCCGCCCGCCGGTGGCGGTGATCAGCAGCGGGCCGGTCAGCTCCGGCACCGTGACACCCTGCGCGGCGGCCCGTACGGCCAGATAGGCGTCGACCGCGTACGCGGTGCCCGGGGTGAGCGCGCGCCGGCGTACCTTGCCGCCCTTGCCGACGAAGCGGACGCTGCGGTGACCGCGTTCCGTGCCCAGGTCGGACACGTCCAGCGCGACCAGCTCCCCGACCCGCAGGCCCAGGTCGGCCAGCAGCGCGACGGCGGCCCGGTTGCGGGCGGCGGCCGGACCGGTGTCGGCGTCGGCGGCGGCGATCAGCGCGTCGACCTCCTCGGGGGTCAGGCCGACGGTGGCGGAGTGGTCCCGGTCCACGCGCGGGCGGTCCGCCGCCGACACCGGGTTGGCCGCCATCGCGCCCAGCTTGACCAGGAAGTCGTACCAGCTCGACAGCGCGGACAGCCGGCGCGCGACGGTGGCCGGGGTGAGCGGGCGGCCGGCCCGGCCGCGGGGGGTGGACTCCAGTTCCCGGCCGTAGGCGTTGACGTCGAGGAAGGTCGCCCGCAGCGGGTCGAGCCCACGCTCGGCGCACCAGCTCAGCCAGCCGGTGACGTCCCTCCGGTACGCGTCGCGGGTGTGCTCGGACAGCCGCCGGTTGCGCAGCCACGCCTCGGTGACGTCGGCCGGGCCGGCGGGCAGGGCGGCGGTACGGGCGCGGGGCAGCACCTCGGGGCGAAGCATGTGAGAAAGGTTCTCAGTAAGTGGGGGGTTTGGCGACGAGGCGCGCCCGTCCCCGGTCACCCGGGTCCGGGTTAGCGTCACCGGGTGCGTGCCAGCCGGCTGGTCTCCCTGCTGTTGCTCCTGCAGACCCGGGGGCGGATGACCGCCCAGGAACTCGCCGACGCCCTGGAGGTGTCGGTGCGGACCGTCTACCGCGACGTCGAATCGCTCGGCGCCGCCGGAGTCCCGGTGTACGCCGATCGGGGGCCGGCCGGCGGATACCGGCTGCTGGAGGGCTATCGGACCCGGCTCACCGGGATGACCGGCCCAGAGGCCGAGGCGCTGTTCCTCGCCGGCCTGCCCGGCCCGGCCGCCGAACTGGGACTGGCGTCGGTGGTGGCCGCCGCCGAGCTGAAGGTGCGCGCCGCGCTCCCCGGTGAGCTGGCCGACCGCAGCGGCCGGATCCGGCAGCGGTTCCATCTGGACGCGCCCGGCTGGTTCCGGCACCCGGAGGCCACCCCGCACCTGGAGACGCTGGCCGGCGCGGTCTGGCGGGACCGGCTCGTGCGGCTGCGGTACCGGCGCTGGCGTGCCCCACGGGAGGTGACCCGGCTGGTCGCCCCGCTGGGCGTGGTGCTCAAGGCGGGCCGCTGGTATCTGGTGGGCCGCTGCGAGGAGCAGATACGCACCTACCGGGTCGGCGCGGTGCTCGACGCCGAGGTCACCGCCGAGCCGTGTGCGCGGCCCGACGACTTCGACCTGGCCGCGTACTGGCGGGAGTGGACCGCCCGCTACGAACGCGACGTCTACCGTGACCAGGCCCGCATCCGGCTCACCGTGGCGGCGCTGGAGTTCATGCCGTACGTGTTCCCGCCGGAGATGAGCCGCGCCGCCCGGGCCGCAGCCGGTGAGCCCGGCCCGGACGGATGGCTGGAGACCACAGTGCCGATCGAGTCGGTCCGGCACGCCCACACCGAGTTCCTGAAGCTCGGCGCGGAGGTCGAGGTGCTGAGCCCGGCCGACCTGCGCGAACGGTTCATCGCGACCGCGCACGCACTGACCCGGCTCTACGGCGACGCGGGGTCGGCCGGTGCTCCGGCCTCCCCCGCGTCGGCGTGACCTGCTCAGACGGTGGTGAGCTGACGGCGGCCGTTGCCCTCGGCGGGCGTGCTGACCGCGATCCGGCGCGGCTTGGCGCGCTCGGCGATGGGGATGCGCAGCGTCAGCACCCCGTTGTCGTAGCCGGCCTCCAGCCGGTCGGTGTCGAGCGTGTCGCCCAGGAACAGCTGCCGGGTGAACGTGCCCATCGGCCGCTCGGCGGCGACCAGCTCGACGTTCTCGCCGGTGGGGCGGCGCCGCTCGGCGCGGACGGTCAGCACGTTGCGCTCGACGGTGCAGTCGATGCTGTCCGGGTCCACGCCGGGCAGGTCGAACGCCGCGTAGAAGTGGTCACCGTCGCGGTAGGCGTCCAGGTGCATCACGGCGGGCCGGGCGGTGGTGCCGAAGAACTGCTCGGCGATCCGGTCGATCTCGCGGAACGGGTCGGTACGCATCAACATGGCTCTTGCCTCCTCGGTTCTCCTGGCCCAAGGTCTCAACTTGAGTCTTGGAGACTCAAGTTCCTGCTTCTGTTTTAGCGCGCCCCCGCCACGTCGTCAACCCGGCCCGCGAGCGCCTTCTCGAACCAGTGCTGGGCGTACGGACCGCTGCTGAAGGCGGGGATCTCCCGGTAGCCGAGCCGGGCGTACAGGGCACGCGCCTCGACCAGATCCGAGCGGGTGTCCAGCCAGATCCGCCCCGCACCGCCGGCGACCGCGTACGCCTCGATCGCGCCGACCAGCGCCGCGCCGCCCCCGGCGCCCCGGTGCTCCGGGCGCACGTACATGCGGGTCAGTTCGGCCCAGCCCGGCTGCCACCTCAACCCGGCGCACCCGGCGAGCCGTCCGTCGCGGCGGGCCAGCACCAGCAACCCGGTCGGCGGGGTCAGGTCGTCGCTCGGGTTCTCGGCCAGCGCGGCGTCCACCTCGTCGGGCTGCTCCGGGCGGCCGTACCAGCGGCGCACCATCTCGGCCATGTACTCCCGCAGCATCAGCGTGGCGTCCGGCTCGTCGGGGAGCGCGAGCTGCGTGCTCCAGCCGCTCACGGGCCGGTCCGCCAGTAGACGCCCTGCTCGCGGGTGAGCAGCATGTCGTCGATCAGGTAGCGGCGCAGCGTCACGTGGTCGGCCTCGCCGCCCTCGCACCACCGGCGCAGCGCGTCGTCCACCTCGCGCTCCGGATAGCGCCGCCCCGGCTCGAAGGCGCGTTCGGTGATGTGCTCCAGCAGGACGCGGCGGCGCCCCCGCTGCGCGGGCAGCCGGGTCAGCGCGCCGTCGCGCAGGAACGTGCGCAGGATCGTCTCGCGCGGGTTCGCGGCCGGGCCCGCCGGTGCCGCCACCCCGGCCCGGGCGAACTCGCGCAGCCGCTCGGCGTCGACCCGTAGCCCGCCGCCGCCGTCGTCGAGCACACCGGCGTCGGTGAGACGGCGTACGGCCACTGCGGCGTCACGGGCGGGCAGCCCGGTGCGGGCCACCACGGCCGGCACGTCGCGGGCACCGAGCACGATCGCGGCGAACACGGTCCGGCGACGCTCGTCGGCGAGCGCCCCGGCGAGGGCATGAGCGGTCATGGCGGGCAGCCTGTCAGCAACCGCCGGATCCGGCGAGGCGTTTTCCGGTCACCGCCGCCGCGGTTCACAGCCGCCGGTGCATGACGTGCAGCCCGACCCGTCCCCGCGTCGGGTGCGCGAACGCCTCCGGCACGGTGCCGACCACGGCGAAACCCAGCCGCCGGTACAGCTCCACGGCCGCCGTGTTGGTCTCCACCACGGCGTTGAACTGCATCGCGGCGAAGCCCTGCCGGCGGGCCCAGTCCAGCGCCTCCGCGCACAGCGCCCGGCCCACACCCCGCCCGCGGGCCTCCGCCGCGACCATGAAACTCGCCGTCGCCACGTGCGATCCCGGCCCGGGCCGGTTCGGGCCCATCTTCGCGGTGCCGCGCACCACGCCGTCGTGGTCCACCGCGACCGAGGTACGCCCCGGCGGGCGCTCCACCCACACCTCGCGCGCCGTCTCCGGCGGCCAGTCCGGGTCGTACGCGAACGTGTCGGCGGTGGCCAGAACGTCGGAGAGAATCGGCCAGACGTGAGCCCAGTCGGCGTCGGTGTAGTCACGGATCCGCATCGCGAGGGAGGCTAGCCGCCGGCCCGGCCGTCCGGCCAGCGGTTTGCGTCCACCCGGCCGAGGGTCGCGGGGCATCGACGGCACGCCGATGCGGTCCATCATGGGCAGGTGGCCGAATCAGTCGCCGGCATCGATCGGAGCGAGGCCGCCGCACCCGGTGGCCCGCCGCCCGCCGGTCCGCGTACCGTCGCGCCCCTGGTCGTGGGCCGGTCGGCACCGTCGTGCTGCTGTCGCTGGCCGGCCGCTACGACGGCGCGGCGGTGGTCCTGGTCGCCGCGATCGCCCGGCAGTTCGGCGCCGGCCGGGTCGACCAGACGGGCCGATGTGGACAACGGCGAGCCGATCTTCCTGGGCCGGGGCCTGCGGCGTCGGTGGTCCCAGATCTGGGACACCGAGGTACGCCACGGCTCCTGAGATACTTGCCGTCATGCTCTGGGGAGTCAGCGGGCCGATCTTCCTCCTCGACTACCTCGGCGCGGTCGCCGTGGCAGTCGTGATCGCCCTGGCGGTACGCGAACTGACCGGCCGCCGTACCCGGGGCGCGAGGCCCGACCGGGTCGAGTTGGCGTACCTGACCGACCGGGCGCTGCTGGCCTGCCAGGTGGGGGTGGCGGCGCTGCGCCGCGCCGGCGGGGTCGAGGTCGGCGAACTCGCCACCCTTCAGGCGCAGGGGCGGCCACCGGCCGGGTCGCCCGCGCTGGTGCGCGCCCTGCACTCCGCGCTGCGCCGCCCGCAGACCTGGGCGGCCGTGCTCGCCGACCCGGAGGTGGGCCGGGCGCTGCGCCGTACGGTCGGGCGGCTGGTCCGCGACGGCTGGCTGCTCACCCGGGCGCAGCGGCGGCGGATCGCGCTGGGCACGGTGCCGCTGTTCGCGGTGGCCGCGGTCGGGCTGACCCGGCTGGTGGACAGCGCGGTGGAGGGGCGTTCCGCCGGCGGTCCGGCCTCGGTCGCCGGGCTGCTGCTGTGCTGCCTGGCCACCGCGCTCGGCGGCTGGTGGCTGACCGAGGTGCCGGAGACCGGCGCCGCCGCCCGCGCGCTGCTGCGGCGGCTGCGCCGCGAACACGCCGACCTGGACCCGGAGCGCCGCCCGGTCTGGCAGGGCCGGGACACCGACACGCTGCTGACCGGCATGGCCCTGTTCGGCCCCCGGCCGCTGCTGGCCGTGGACCCGGCCTTCGCCGTGCAGGTCGGGGTCGACCCGGAACGCGACCGCCCTCGCCCCGACCGCAAACCCGCCCGCCGCTGACCAGCCCCCCCATTCGGGCCGATCATGAAGTTGGCGGTGCTAGGTGTCCGTTTTGCCCGGCTCAACGTCATGATCGGCGGGGTGGGTGGGGCGGGCCGCGGCACCGGCCGGGTTTCCTTGTCTTGAGCGCCGGGAAGGCTCGGGCATGGCCGAGACATTCGTGAGCGAAGACCTGAAGACACTGCAGGCGATTGCGCGCGGGGCCGGCATGCAGGAGGTCGACCGCCTGTCGCCGGACCAACTGGTCGAGGCGCTACGCCGCGCCGGGGTGACGAACGGTACGCAGGACCAGTGGCCGCCCCAGCCGGTCGAGGATCCGGCGCACCTGGCCGGGCTGCCCCGCAGCTCGCTGACGCAGGGCGACGAGAGCACCGGCGGACGCGCCGCCGAGGAGGCGATCGGTGCCATGCCCGGCGAGTCCGGCACCGAGATCAACGACCGCACGCAACGCTGACCGTACGCACAAGGGGCCGCCCCCGGTGATCCCGGGGGCGGCCCCACGCCCGCTCGGACGCCTCAGTGCGTGCCGGCGGCGGCCGCCGCCTCCTCGCGGGCCCGGCGCTCGTCGCCGCTGAGCGTGTTCAGCGGCTTCTCCTTGATGAACAGCACGACGATCAGGGCGAGCAGCGCGAAGGGCGCGCCGATGAGGAACATCTCCGACGTGGCGATGCCGTAGACGTCCTGCACGATGCGCAGCACCGGCTCCGGCAGGGTGGACAGGTCCGGCACCTCGGCCGACCCGCCGCCGGCCGCGACCGGCCCCAGCCGCTCGACGGTCAGCGAGGTCACCCGGTTGGCCAGGACCGCGCCGAGCGCGCTGACCCCGACCGCGCCGCCCATGCTGCGGAAGAACGTCAGCACCGAGGTGGCCGCGCCCAGCTCGGCGGCCGGCACGTCGTTCTGCGCGGCCAGCACCAGGTTCTGCAGGAGCATGCCCACGCCGACACCCAGCACCGCCATGTGCACCGACAGCACCGGCACGCTCGTGTTCGCGTCGATGGTGCTCAGCAGCAGCATGCCGACCGTCATCACCGCGGCGCCCGCCACCAGGAACATCTTCCACCGGCCGTACTTGGTGATGAGCTGGCCCGCGACGGTGGAGGAGACCAGCAGGCCGAGCACCATCGGCAGGCTCATCAGGCCGGCCACCGTCGGCGACTTGCCCAGGGAGGTCTGGAAGTACTGCGACAGGAACACGGTGCCGCCGAACATCGCCACGCCGACGAGGATGCTGGCCACTGTGGTGAGGCTGACCGTTCGGTTGCGGAAGATGCCCAGCGGGATGATCGGCTCCTCGGTGCGGGCCTCCACGAACACGGCGAGCGCGAGCAGCGCCAGCCCGCCGCCGACCAGAAGGGCGGTCCAGCCGGAGGCCCAGTCGAACTTGTTGCCGGCCAGCGACGACCAGATCAGCAGCGTGGACACGCCCGAGGTGATCAGCAGGGCGCCGAGCCAGTCGATGCGGACCTTGCGGCGGACCACCGGCAGGTGCAGCGTCTTCTGCAGCAGCGCGATGGACAACAGGCTGAACGGCACGCCGATGAGGAAGCACCAGCGCCAGCCGAGCCAGGACGTGTCGACCAGGACACCGCCGATCAGCGGGCCGGCGATGGTGCCGACGCCGAAGACGGCGCCGAAGATGCCGGCGTACCGGCCCAGCTCGCGCGGCGGGATCATGGCCGCCATGACGATCGTGGCGAGCGCCGTCATGCCGCCTGCGCCGATGCCCTGGATGACCCGGCTGAGCAGCAGCATCTCCACGTTCGGGCTGAAGCCGGCGACGAGCGAGCCGACCACGAAGAGGCCCAGGGACAGCTGGATCAGCAGCTTCTTGCTGTAGAGGTCGGCCATCTTGCCCCACAGCGGCACCGTCGCGGTCATCGCCAGCAGCTCGCTGGTGACGATCCAGGTGTAGACGGTCTGGCTGCCGTTGAGGTCGGCGATGATCCGGGGCAGCGCGTTCGCCACCACCGTCGAGGCGAGGATCGCCACGAACATGCCGACCATCAGGCCGGACAACGCCTGGAGAACCTCCCGGCGAGACATCCGCGTACCCGCCTCGGCGGGCGCGACAGTGGCGGTGGTCATCGAACTCCTTGTCGTGTGCACGTGCGAGCGGCCGCGCGACTGCGGCCGCCGGTACGAATGGGTCAGGTCGCGGCGTGCGGATCGGGCAGGCCGGCGGCGACGGCGGCGAACGCCTCGGCGGTCAGCTCGCGCAGTGTCGTCGTGTCGGGTCGCTCGACCCACTGCATCAGGGCGGTACGGAGGACCGCGCCAGCCACAGTGGTGACGAGCGTCGGGTGGCCATGGCACGGGTCGAGGCCGAGCCGGGCGGCCACCGCCGCGACGATCACCTGTTCCGTCTCCGCGTTGCCACTGATCAGACGCGGAAGCAGCGACGGGTTCGCCGCGATCACCCGCAGGCGCAGCAGCCACACCTCCCGGTCCGCCTCGACGGCCTCGACCACGTCGTCGAAGGCCAGGCGCAGCGCGTCGAACGCGGACAGCTCCGGCGGCGCGGCGACGATGCGGGCCGCAAGCACCTCGCGGTCGGTCGGCTGGTCGCCGAGCAAAGCCTCGTCCTTGCTGGGGAAGTAGTTGAAGAAGGTACGGGCCGACACGTCGGCGGCCTCGCTGATCTCCTCCACCGTCACCTGGTCCAGGCCGCGCTCGGCGACCAGGCGCAGCGCGGCGGCGCTGAGGGCGGCGCGGGTCTGGCGCTTCTTGCGGTCACGCAGGCCGGGGCGGCTCTGATCCGGGGTCACGCCACGACTCTACGAGCGATCTTGCAGAGAGTGCAAACTTTTAGTGAGTGAAGTGACGGGCGACGCATCGCGGCGGCGCCGGAAAACGGGTTGAGAGCGGTTCCGGACGTCCTGTACGTTTCCCCGCACTCCCGTCGCAGCGAAGAAGGACGATTCCGCGTGACCCCTCCTGCTCTCTAGAACCTGACACGTTCCCCACGCCTGTAGCCGGCCGTTGCGCGCCGGCTCCCCGGGCTGCCCTCGCGCGCCCGGCCACAGCGTCCGAGGCCGCGCGTAATCGGCCTCGCGTCAGGTCTTCAGAGATCAGGTCTCCATGTCATCCCAACCTCATATCGTGCTGCCCTGGGTCGTACGCCGGACCCGCCTTCCGCTGCTGTCGCTGCGCTGCGTCACCTGCCGGGCGGAGTCGGCCACCGCCGCCCGGGGCAGGTTCCGCGTCAACGCCAACGGCAAGATCCTGGACGTGTGGCTGCTGGTGCACTGCGTGTCCTGCGACCGGACCAGCAAGCTCACCGTCCGCGAGCGGGCGACCGTCAGCTCGTTCGACCCCGTCGAGCTGCACGGCCACCAGCTCAACGATCCCGCCCTGGTGGCGGCCACCCTGCTGGACCCGGCGTTCGCCCGGCGCTGCCGCTTCACCCTGGACTGGACCGACGCGTGGACGGTGGACGCGCCCACGGTGCCGCTGGACGGCTGGCCGGTTCGGGTGGACGTCACCTTCGACGATCCGGTGCCGGTACGCCCGGACCGGCTCATCGCCAACCGGTTCGGCCTCACCCGGCCCGAGGTGCTGCGCCGGGTCAAGTGCGACATCCCGTTGAAGCGTCCGACGAGCACCGCGTTCACCTTCACCGTGCTGGCGGAGGACTGAGCGAGGCGTGGTCGCGGCGGGATCCCACCGCGACCACGCCGTGTCTCACCCGCGGCGCGCCGCGCTGAGTTCGGCCTCGATCAGGTCGGCGGCCCGGTCCGCGCCCCCGGCGGCGCGGGCCTGCCGCTTCAGCTCGGCGCTGCGGGCCACCACCGCCGGGTCCGAGGTGAGGGCCAGCAGCGTCGCGCGCAGCTCCGCGGCGGTGACGCCGGCCGAGTCGACGACCCGGGCGACGCCGAGGGCGGCCAGCTGCTCGGCGTTCGCGAACTGGTCGGCCGCCTGCGGTACGGCGATCATCGGGGTCCCGCAGTAGAGACCTTCGCTGCTGCCGCCCATGCCGGCGTGGGTGACGAAGGCATCCGCCTGTTCCAGGACGGCCAGCTGCGGTACCCACCGGTGGACCTCCACGCTGTCCGGGACGGGACCGAGCTCGGCCGGGTCGACGTGCGTGCCGATCTGCAGCACGGTGTGCCAGCCGGGCAGGTCGCCGAAGGCGGCGACGCAGCGGCGGTAGAACTCGGGCCGCCGGGTGAAGGCGGAGCCGAGCGAGACGAGCAGCACCTTCTCGGCGTGCTCCGGCCGTACCCAGGAGCCCTGGTCGGCGCGGTCGCCCAGGACCGGGCCGACGAAGCTGTAGACCGACCGGTCCACCCGGTCGGCGTTTGGCTGGAGCGCCTCCGGCGGCAGGACGAGGCTGCGGAGCGGCCGTCCCTGGAACGCCATGCTGTCGGTGACAGACGAACCCTCCGTGGTCAGCCATGCCGTGAACCGTCGGTAGTAGTCGGCGCCGCGCGGATCGGCCCGCATCGCCTCGACCACGGGTGCCATCTCCTGCTCGTAGCCGTCCCAGGCGACGAACGTCGAGGAGAGCTGTACGGCCGGAATCCCCCACTGCTCGCCGAGCAGCCGGGCCGGCGCGCCGGCGATGTCGTAGAGGAACAGGTCCGGCCGGTCGTCGTCGTAGGCGGCCCGCAGCTGCGGCAGCATGGCGATCGCGTCGTCGAGGAAGAGCGTGAGCTGCTCGATCGGGTCGTCGGTGCCGGCGCCGCCGTCGGCGGGCAGCGTCGAGGCGTACGGCTTCAGCTCCGCGCCGGTGGCCTGGATGACCTCGGCGAAGGCGGGGTCGTTGGCGTAGGTGACCCGGTGGCCGCGCCGCACGAGGGTACGAATGATCTCCAAGCTCGGGTTGACGTGGCCGTGGAACGGAATGCTGACCATGGCGATGTACGGCACGGGGTCTCCTGAGATTTCGCTGAGACGAGACGTTGCGTCTCGCCACAGCAGAGCACGGGGCCGCCATCCCCGTCAAGACGACACGTCTCGTCTCGTTGTAGGCTCGCGGCGTGATCCCGCAGCCCACCCGCCGCAACGAGCAGTCCCGCCGCGCGATCCTCGCCGCCGCGCTGGAGCTGCTGACCGAGACCGGCTACCCGGCCCTGACCGTCGAGGCGATCGCCGCCCGCGCCGGAGTCGGCAAGCAGACCATCTACCGCTGGTGGCGTGGCAAGGGCGCGGTCATCCTGGACGCGCTCGCCGACGACATGCCGGAGGTCATCGCCCTGCCCGACACCGGTGACCTGCGGGCCGACCTGCGTCAGGTGCTCCGGGCAACCGTCGCCGAGTTCGCCGATCCACGGCTGTCCGCCACCACCCGCGCCGTCACCATCGAGACGCTCGCCGACGAGGACCTGGCCGCCCAGGCGCGCGACCGGCTGCTCCGTCCCCAACTGAATGCGGTCCGCGTACGCCTGGAGGCCGCCCGCGAGGCCGGCCAGGTCCGCCCCGACGCTCCCCTGGACCTGGTGGTGGAGTTGTTGTTCGGCCCGCTGTACCACCGTTGGCTGCTGCGCAACGGCCCACTGACCGACGACTACGCCGACGGCATCGTCGACCTGGTGGTCGCCGCCGTCGCCCCGTCAGCGAGCGCCCGCGGCTAGCCAGTCGCCTGCGGCCTGTCGCGGGCGGCCTATCCGGCGGCCAGTTTCTGCGACATCCGGTCGAGTCCGTCCCGTATCAGATTCCCGTAGCCGTCGTCGCCGAGCGCGCCGATCCTCTCCCGGGCCCGCCGGAGGTAGTCCCGGGCCTGGTCGAGTTCGCCGAGCTTGCGGTGGCACTCCGCCAGGTTGAGATGCAGCGACGGGTACAGCCCGGCGACCGACATCGGCACCCCGGCCTGCGCGACCCGCTCGTCGGTGAGCAGGTCGGCCGCCGCGAGCGCCCGCCGGTCCCAGACAAGCTCCTGGCGTACGTCGTCCTGCACGTCGGCCATCGCGTGCGCGAGGACGCAGACGTGCAGGGGGTCGCCCTGTTCCCCGCCGATCTCGTCCCAGATCCGGGCGAACAGGTCGCGGGCGTCCTCCCGTCGGCCGTGCTGGTGGTGCATCTGTACGCCGTCGTTGATCCGGGTCAGCGTCGCGTCGAACACCATCGCCTGCTCCCTGGGGTCGGCTGCGGTGGCGTGATCGTACGCCGACAGCGCCCACGGAGCCTGCGCGCACATAACTGTCATTATGGTGCAGTGATGTTTTGCACCCTTTGTCGGACCCATTTATTGGATTGCTATTACCGATAATGTGTTAATCAGGTTCGGCGCGGGGTTCCCTCGGCGCCGAGGTTTGGGCAGGATCGAGGCATGCGAGCCGCGAGCCGGAGATGGGGGCACCTCGTCCTGATCCCCTGTCTGCTGCTCGCGACGATCGGTTGCACCAGTGAGGACGATTCGGAGCGACCTGAACCTGCCGGCTCCGACTCCACCTCCCCCGGCGCGCCGGCCGCGACGCTGCCACCGATGCCTGAGGGCGGACAGCGCCTGCGGTGCGCCGATGCGGTTGCCACGACTCCGGCTCCGGGTGAGGGGTACCGGGTCGTGGCCGACGCCGTGGCGGTGCCGTCGACTGTGGTGCGACCCGACGACTCATCCGACGCACGAGGGCCGACGCGTCTCTTCGCCAAATGGGGCCTGTACGTGCGCGCCGGAACAGCAGTGGAAATACAGGTGGCGCCCGGCTGGGCGGATCGCGCCCGCATCGGGTGGGGCCCGGGTGCCGTCCCGGCGACCACGGTGCAGGTCGGGGCGTGCCCGGCCGCTTCGGCCACGTGGTCGGTCTACACCGGCGGCACCTGGGTGGCGGGCCCGGCGTGCGTGCCGCTGGTGATCCGCTCCCAGGGACGGCAGGTCGAGGTGCGTCTCGCGATAGGCGCCGCGTGTGATGACAGCACCTAGCGTACGAACGGCCTGACGACCTCGAAGGGCTCCGGGAACCGTACGGCGATGCCGCTCTCCCGGCTCTTGCCGTCGAGAAACGCCCTGGCCACGGCGAACCTGTCGAAGAACCCTGGCAGCGGCCGCAGCCCGCGGTCCAGGGAGACGAAGAAGTCGTCCCAGTGGATCGGCACGATCAGGGCGGGCCGGGTCGCGTCCACCACGTGCCGCCAGTAGTCGTCCCGGAACCGTTCGGACTGCACACCCAGCGCGCCGATCGCGAGGTGGAGGACGTCGACGTCGAGCCCGTCGAACGCGTGCGGGACGAAGTTGGCGCTCGGGTGGATCAGCAGCGAGCCGTCGGGGTGGGTGATGAGGAAGGAGAAGCATCCGCCGTCGCGGTACCTGCTCGCCCGGACCGGCGGGACGAGCGGCTTCTCGATCGTGCCGGGGAACCTGTTGCCCGGGCTGTGGAGGCCGCCGAATACGCGCACGGTGAACGCGCCGACGCGGTACTCGTCGCCGTCGGCGATCCGGGTCATCGACTGTTCGCCGAGGCCCGCGCCGCGTCCCACGTTCAGCGTCGACTCGGAGCCGAACAGCCTGCCGCCGAGGTGCTTGACGACAGCGGGGGCGTCCATGACGTGGTCGTAGTGGGAGTGGGAGACGAAGAGCGCGTCGAGGCGGGACACGCCGGCCCGGGAGAGCGCGGCGGTGATCCGCCCGAGGTCGGGAGCCACGCGTCCAAGCGCGACGCGCAGCAGAGAGGGTCTGCTCAGGAAGCCGTCGATCAGGATGCCCGAGGTCCCGTCGGACACGTGGACTGTCGACGTGCCGAAGAAGGTGGACTCGACCGACGCTCCACTGGAGCCCATTCGCACATGGTAGTGCCGTCGCTACGGCGAATACCATGCCGCGGTGATCAAGAACCAGCCGGAACCTCCGGCCGACCCGGAACAGTTCCGGGCGCACGCGGCGAACCTGGAAGCCGTAGGCGCTGGAGACGAGCATCGGTGAGCTCTCGCGCAGTGTGGACGGTTAGCCCGGCGCGATGATCGCCGTCGTCGATAGGGTGACCGGATGGACGAAGACGCACGACGCCGGCACTCGTCGTCGTTCGGCGCGGCGGCGACCGCGTACGCCGAACACCGTCCGGACTACGCGCGCGCCGCCGTGCGGTGGGCGCTCGAACCCGCGCCCGGTACGCGGGTGCTCGACCTCGGCGCGGGCACCGGCAAGCTCACCATGACGCTGGCCGAGGTGAGCGGCGACGTGACGGCGGTCGAGCCGGACGAGGCGATGCTGGCCGAGCTGCGACCCGGCGCCGGTGCTGCTGTGGCTGACCGGACGCGCACCGCTCGGCCACCGGCCACGGCGTACCGCGTGGACCTGGCAGGCAGCGCGCCCCTGAGCGCGTGTCAGCGGCGCCACCAGCGCCAACGGAGGCGCGGGCGGGTCCGGGCGGCGTGCGGCGGCGCGGGCGCCGTGACGAGCGGCGTGACGCGTTCCCGGTCGGCACGCCAGCGGCGCACCGCCTCCTCGACGTTCACCGGGCGGACGACCACGCGTGGCCCGGTCGGGGTACGCAGCCAGGCCACCACCTCGGTGTTGAGCGCCGCCACGTACGACCGGACGGCCTCCTCGGTGGGCAGGTCGCGCAGCTCGGCCGGAAGCTGTTCGATGCGGCGGCGCAGTTGCAGCGGGGTGGGCAGCAGCAGGTCGGACGGGATCTGCTCGCGCTCCATGAAGCTGCGGATCCACCAGCCCTCGTCGTAGGGCATGTCGCGCCCCGGGATCGGCTTGCCGGCGCCCGGCAGGTTGTCGAACTCGCCGCGCTCCTGGGCCGAGCGGATCTGCGCCTCGACCGCGGCCTCCCAGCCTGTCGTCACCGCCGTCACCTCCCGTACCCACGGTAGCCGCCACCGTCCGACAAGGTCAGCGTCGCGCGGCGCCGGGCTGTTCCCGGGCGCCGGGCGACGCCGCCGCGTAGCGTGCCACCGGGTACGAAAGGGGTGACGGCGTGCGGGAGTGGCTCATCGGCCTCGCTGTGGCGACGGCCTGCCTGGTCGTGAGCTGGGGGGTGCTGGTGCTGCTGGCCCGGCGTCTGCCGCCGGGGCTGCTGCGCGATCTGGCCGCGTTCGTGCCCGACTGCGTGACGGCGGTGCGGCGGCTGCGCCGCGACCCGCGCGTGCCCCGCCGCGCCCGGGTCGCGATTGTCGTCGCCGGACTCTGGGTGGCCAGCCCGATCGACCTGATCCCGGAGTTCCTGCCGGTGATCGGCCCGCTCGACGACATCGTGGTGGTGGCGCTCGCGCTGCGCTACGCCGCCCGGCAGGTGCCCCGGCAGGTGCTGCTCGACGCGTGGCCGGGTGAACCGCGTCTGCTGCTGCGCCTGCTCGGCCCGGCCGCTGCCGCCCGAACCGACAGGTGAGCGCCGCCGGCGTCAGGGCCGGTGGCGGACGTGGCGGTGGCCGTCGCGCGGGTACGGCGGGCGGGCCGGCAGCACCTCGGCGAAGGCGTACCCGCTCTTCTCCGCCACCCGGCAGGAGGCCTCGTTGTCGACCTGGTGCAGCAGCTCCAGGTGGGTCAGCCCGGTGGCGGCGAACCGGGCGAACGCCCACGCGGTGACCGCCTCCACCGCTCGTGGCGCGACGCCCCGGCCGCGTGCCGGCGCGGCCGTCCAGTAGCCGACCTCGGCGGCCGGGCGGCCCGGGCGGACGTCCTTGAGCACCACGCAGGCCACCACCCGGTCCTCCTCCAGCACCGCGAACATGAACCGGTGCCCGGCGGCCCAGCCCTGGTGGCTGCGGCGCAGGAACACCCGCGCCTGCGCCGGCCCGGTCACCGGATGGCTCGTCCAGGCGCGCAGCACCGGATCCCGGTACGCCTCGATCAGCGCGTCGGCGTCACCGTCGCGCCACGGGCGCAGCAGCAGACCGGGCGCGGTCGAAGTGGCCGGCGCGGACAGCACGATCGACATGCGACAAGTATGTCCACCGCCCCCGTCCCGCGCGGTCCCCGAACGCCCGCGCCCGCCATCGCCCCGGCCTGGCCCCGGCTCCCGGCCCCCGGCCCGGGGCGGGACGGGGCGGGACGGTGGGCGTCGGAGGGTGGGCGTAGGGTCCGGTTCACTGGCGGCAACGGGGAGGCGACATGGTGACTGTCGGCGCGGTCATGGGAATCGCCCTGGTGGCGCTCGGTCTGGTGCTCACGCCCGGGCCGAACATGGTCTACCTGGTGTCCCGGTCGGTGACGCAGGGGCGGCGGGCCGGGCTGGTGTCGCTGCTCGGCGTGGCCGCCGGGTTCCTGGTCTACCTGGCCGCCGCGGTGGCCGGCATCGCGACGGTGTTCGTGCTGGTGCCGCCGCTGTACACGGCGGTGAAGCTGGCCGGTGCGGCGTACCTGCTGTGGCTGGCCTGGCGGACGCTACGCCCGGGCGGCACGTCGGCGTTCACCCCGGCGCCGTTGCCGCCGGACCGGCCCCGGCGCCTGTTCACCATGGGCCTGGTCACCAACCTGCTCAACCCGAAGATCGCCATCCTGTACGTGTCGCTGCTGCCGCAGTTCGTCGACCCTTCGCGCGGGCACGTGGCGGTGCAGAGTCTGCTGCTCGGCCTGACGCAGATCGTGGTCGCGCTGACCGTGAACGCGCTCATCGTGCTCAGTGCGGGCTCGGTGTCGGCGTTCCTCACCCGCAGGCCGGGCTGGGCGCGTCTCCAGCGGTGGGTGATGGGCACCGTGCTGGCGGCGCTCGCGGTGCGGATCGCCGCCGACCGCTCCCGCGCCGCCGTCGCCACTCCCTGACGGGGGTACGCGCGCGCACACCGCCGGGGCGGCGTCACGACGGCTCCTCGCGCACCACCGCCACGCCACCCGGTGCCACAGTCAACGCGCTCCCGACCGCCTCGCCGGTCAGCATCTCGACCCCCGCTGCCGGCACCCGCTGCGGTTCGTCGGTGTGGTTGAGCAGGTAGAGCAGGCTTCCGTCGCCGTCGTGGCGGCGTACCGCCTCGACGCCCGGCGGTGCGCCGGGACAGGTGGGGACGGCACCGGCGAGCCGGGCCGCCTCGGTGAGCAGCCGCCGGTAGGTGTCGTCGTCGGGGCGGGTGGAGACGTACCAGGCGTACGCGTCTCCGACCCGGTGCCGGGTGATCGCGGGCCGGCCGTCCAGCACTCCCCCGGCGTACGCGCTGACCGTCTCCGCACCGGCCGGGTGCACCGTCTCGGACCAGATCCGGCCGGTCCCGCCGCCGGTCAGCGGCACCCGCTCCCCGTCGGCGAGGGGGTGGAACTCCTCCACCCGCACGCCGAGCAGGTCCCGGTACGCGCCCGGGTAGCCGCCGAGGCGTACCCGGGCGTGCTCGTCGGCGACACCGCTGAGCCAGGTCACCAGCAGGTGCCCACCGGCGTCGACGTGCCGGCGTACCCAGTCGACAGTGGCGTCCGAGGCGAGGTAGAGGGCGGGAAGCACGAGCAGCCGGCAACCGTCGAGCGGGGTGCCCGGCGGCACCACGTCTGCGGTGACGCCCGCGTGCCACAGCGCCCGGTGCGCGGCGGCCGCCTCGCCGCAGTGGTCGAGTCCGGCGCGGGGCATCCCCGGGTGCCGCAGCGCCCAGTCGCTCGCCGCGTCGTACCCGATGGCCACCGTCGCCTCGACGCGGCCCGGCGCGGTCCCGGTGAGCCGGCCCAGCGCGGCGCCGAGCGCGGTGGCCTCCCGGAACACGCGGGTGTCCGCCCCGGCGTGCGACACCACGGCGGAGTGGAAGCGTTCCGCGCCGCCGGCCGGGGCACGCCACTGGAAGAACATCACCCCGGCGGAGCCGCGCGCGACGTGGGCGAGGCTGTGCCGGGTCATCCGGCCGGGCTCCTTGGTGTGCATCCGCCCGGCGGTGTGGAGCTGGTTGGGGGCACTCTCCATCAGCAGCCACGGCGCGGGCTTCCCGGCGCCGTGGCGGGCCCAGCCGCGGGCCAGGTCGGCGGCGAACGCGGTCTGCTCCTCCGCGCCCCTGCCGGTCGCCGACGGGTAGTGGTCGACGGCGACCAGGTCCACCTCGCGCGCCCAACGGGCGTGGTCGACAGGCACCCAGTCGCCGAGCACGTAGTTGGTGGTGATCGGCACCTGCGGGTTCGCCGCGCGCAGCAGGTCCCGCTGCTCGGTGTACGCGGACAGCAGCGTGTCGGACCAGAAGCGGCGGAAGTCGAGCAGCTGGCCGGGGTTGGCGAGGTACTGGGTGGCGCGGGGCGCGCCGACCTGCGCCCAGTCGGAGTAGTGCTGGCTCCAGAAGCTGGTGGCCCAGGCGTCGTTCAGCGCGTCGAGGTCGCCGTGGCGGGTGGTGAGCCAGCGGCGGAACGCCGCCTCGGCGTGCGGGCAGTGGCAGGTGGTGCCGTACTCGTTGTGCGCGTGCCACAGCGCCAGCGCCGGGTGGTGTGCGTAGCGCGCGGCCAGCACCTCGGTGATGTTCCGGGCCGCGTCGCGGTACGCGGGCGCGGCGGCGCAGTAGGTGTCCCGGCTGCCGTGGGTCAGCCGTACGCCGTCGGCGGTGACGGGCAGCGCGTCCGGGTGGCGCAGCGAGAACCACGGTGGCGGCGACGCGGTGGGGGTGGCAAGCGCGGCCCGGATGCCGCCCGCGTGCAGCAGGTCCAGCACGCGGTCGAGCCAGCCGAGCGTGTAGCGGCCGGGTTCGGGTTCCAGCCGGGACCAGGCGAACACGCCGACGGTGACCAGGTTGACTCCGGCGGCGCGCATCAGGGCGACGTCCTCGCGCCACACCCCGGGCGGCCACTGCTCCGGGTTCCAGTCCCCGCCGTAGCAGAGCCGGCCGTCGCCCCACAGCGCTTTAGTTGGCATCCCGGCCAAAATAGGAACAGGTGCGACGGAAAGTCAATGCCGTCGATCATTGACAGTTAGTTGGGATTCCAAAGAAACTGGCGGGACCGCCCGTGGACGCCGCGAGGAGACGCCCATGCCGTACCGCCCGCCGCTGGTCCCGTACGAGACGTTCGTGGCCGACCCGCCCGACCTGCCGGTCCGCGCCCCCGGCGAGGAGGGCGCCGACGACGTGCTGCGGGCCGAGGTAGCCGCCACCGACGCGCATGGCGTCACGCTCACCGCGACCTGCACGTCCGGCCGCACGCTCGTCGCGCGCGTCGAGGCCGCCGGGGACGGGATCATCCGGGTACGCCTCGCCGACGACCTCTCGGTCCGCAGCCGCTCCGCCGCGGCGCTGACGATGGTCCACCCGCAGCCGCACCCGGCCACCGTGACAGTCGACGGTGACCGGGTGCGAGTGAGCGCCGGCGGCGTGGTCGCCGAGCTGCGCCTGGACCCGTGGGAACTGCGGTTCCGCACTCCCGACGGGCGGCTGCTGCTCGCCTCCGACGGCGGCACCCGGGACATCAGCGGCCGGCGCCGCACGCTGCCGCTGGGCCGCTCCACAGTCGACGGTGAGCCGGTCGCCTGGCACGAGAGCTTCGTCGCGCCCGGCGACGAACGGTTCGTCGGCTTCGGCGAGAAGTTCACGCCGCTGGACAAGCGCGGCCAGCGCCCGCTGATGTGGAACTTCGACGCCTTCGGCGGGGAGTCCGACCGCTCGCACAAGAACGTCCCCTTCTACCTGTCCGACCGCGGCTACGGCGTCCTGGTCGACAGCGGGCTGCCGGTGCAGTTCGACATGTGCGCCAGCACCCACAGCACCGTGCAGATCCTCGTCCCGGACGACCTGCTCGACTACTACGTGCTGGCCGGGCCCACCCCGGCCCAGGTGCTCGACCGGCTGGACACGCTCACCGGGCGGCCGTACCTGCCGCCGAGGTGGGCGTTCGGCGCGTGGATCTCCTCCGGCTTCTTCCCGGACAGCCAGCAGCGGGTGCTGAAACGTGCCCGGCGCCTCCGCGAGCGGGACATCCCCTGCGACGTGCTGCACCTGGACTGCTACTGGCAGGTCGCCGGGCACTGGTCGGACCTGCGCTGGGATGCCGACGCCTTCCCCGACCCGGACGGCATGCTCAAGGACCTCACCGAGCAGGGCTTCCGGGTGTGCCTGTGGATGAACCCGTACCTGATGACCGGCAGCCCGCTCTACGCCGAGGCCGAGGCCGCCGGGTACTTCCTGCGCCGCCCCGACGGCGAGACGTACGTCGCCGACACCTGGCACGGCAGCTACCCGGCCGGGGCCATCGTGGACCTCACCAACCCGGCCGCGGTGCGCTGGTTCCAGGGGCTGCTGCGGCCCCTGCTGGCCCAGGGCGTCGCGGTGTTCAAGACCGACTTCGCCGAGGGTGTGCCGGCCGACGCGGTGGCACACAACGGCCTGACCGGCGTCGAACTGCACAACGTGTACGCGCTGCTGTACAACGACGCGGTGGCCGATGTCACCGAGGAGGTCGCCGGGCACCGCGCGGTGTGGGCGCGCTCGTCGTACCTGGGCGGGCAGCGGCACAGCGCGCAGTGGAGCGGCGACGTCAACGCCACCTGGCCCGGTATGGCCAGCACGCTGCGTGGCGGCCTGTCCCACGGGCTGTCCGGGGTGCCGTTCTGGAGCCACGACACCGGCGGCTTCAACGGCACCCCCGAGCCGGACCTCTACGTGCGCTGGACCCAGTTCGGCGCGCTCTCCCCGCTGGTGCGGCTGCACGGCACCACCAGCCGGCTGCCGTGGGAGTTCCCGCCCGAGGCGGAACGGCACGCGGTGGACGCGCTGCGGTTGCGCTACCGGCTGCTGCCGTACCTCTGGTCGGCCGCGGTGGCGAGCGCCCGTACCGGCGGTCCGATGATGCGGGCGCTGCTCGTCGACACCCCGGACGACCCTGTCGCGTGGGCCACCGACCTCCAGTACCGCCTCGGGCCCGACCTGCTGGTGGCGCCGGTGCTCGACCCGTCCGGCGAGCGCGCCGTCTACCTGCCGGCCGGCGACGACTGGCTCGACGCGTACACCGGGCAGCAGCACCCCGGCGGACGGCACCTGCGGGTGAGCGTGCCGCTGGACCGGCTGCCACTGTACGTGCGGCACGGCGCGCTGGTCCCCGTGGTGGCGCCCGCCGCGACGGTCGGGACGGGCCCGTTCCGGGACGTCACGCTCGTGGCCTGGGGCGGCGTCGACGGCGTGAGCGTGGTGCGGGACCCCGACGGCGACACCACAGTCACCGCCGTGCGCGACGGCGACACGCTGCGCGTACGCGTGGAGGGGCCGCTGGACGTGCGGCGCGTCAGCGTGGTCGGGACGGACCCGCCGCGCCGGGTCGTGCTCGACGGCGAACCGGTGCCGCTGACACCGTTCGCGCAGTGGTTCGGCGGCGGGGACCGGCCGGCCGGGATCTCCCCTATTTAGTTTAAGCTGTAGCCGAACCCACGGCCGGGCGCAGGAGGCGGGCAGTACGTGATCAGCATCGACCGGCCGACGGCCGACCTCGGCGACGTGCGGGTGACCAACCGGGCCGCCGTGCTCCGGCACGTCCGCCGGCACGCCCCCTGCTCCCGGGCGGATGTGGCCGCGCGGACCGGCCTGAACAAGGCGACCGTCTCCAGCCTGGTCGCCGAGCTGATCGAGCACGGCCTGCTGCGCGAGACCGGGCTGACCGAGAACCGGGTGGGCCGCCCGGCCACCATGCTCGTCCTCGACGGCGCGCGTTACGTCGGGCTCGGCCTGCGCGTGGGCGCGGACGAACTGGTGGCGGTCGCCGCCGGACTCGGTGGCGACCCGGTGCTCACCTGGCGGCGCGCGTTCCCCGCCGCCACCGCCGCTCCCGAGGAGACGGTGAAGGCGCTCGCCGCGCTGGCCCGGCGTGCCGTCACCCGGGTCGGGGCGGACCGTACGGTGCTCGGCCTGACAGTCGCCGTACCAGGGCTGGTGGACCCCGACGGCGACGTGCCGGCCGCCCCGGCGCTGGGCTGGCGCGGCGTGCCGCTGGCCGCGTCGGTCCGCCGCGCGCTGCGTGATCCCGGCTTCCCCGTCGCCGTCGACACCGAGGCCAACCTGGCCGTGCTGGCCGAGCGGCGGCACGGCCCGTACGCCGCCACGACCGACCTGGTCCACCTCACCGGCGGCCCGGCGATCGGCGCGGGCCTGATCAGCGGCGGCCGGCTGTTGCGCGGCGGCCGGGGCTTCGCCGGGGACATCGGCCACCTGCCACTGGCCGCCGACGGCCCGCCGTGTGACTGCGGACGGCGCGGCTGCCTCACCGCGCTGCTCGGCGTGGACGCGGTGATCGGCCGTCTGCTGCCGGACGCCGGGCGGGTCACCGACCATCTGCCGGAGATCGAACGTGTCCAGGCCCTGGCCCGCGCCGGGGACGAGCCGGTACGCACCGGGCTCACCGAGATCGGCAGGCTGCTCGGGCAGGCGGCGTCGGTGCTGGCCGGGCTGCTCGACCCGGAGGTGGTGGTGGTCGGCGGCCACCTGGCGGCGCTCGCGCCGTGGCTGCTGCCCGCCGCCCACGCCGAGATCGCGTCCCGCGCACCGGTCCCGCCCGGCGTGCGGCTGGAGGCCAGCACGCTCGGGTCCGCTGCGGGTGCGCTGGGCGGGGCCACCGCCGCGCTGGCCGGGGTGGAGGCGGGGCGGCTGCCCGCCGGATGACCTCTTGACCGCACCGGCCGGAAGGTGTCAACCTCGGTAGCGCCGCGTTCCGGGACCGGGCAATCCCGAAGCGGCGTGTTTTTCGGCGGTTGTCGAAGCGCTTCACCACCGCTCCGGGCCGACCCCGCCGACCGGCCACCACCACCCTTGACTCGCGTGCGCGCCGCCGTCCCACCGGCTCGATCGTCGAAGCGCTTCGACGGTCGAGCGGCGACCCGTACGCCGACCGGAGGCGCCCACCATGACCGACCCCGTCCCCCACCGTCTCGACGACCTGCTGGCCCGGCTCACGCTGCCGGAGAAGCTCGGCCTGCTGCACCAGTGGCAGGCGCCGGTGCCCCGGCTCGGCCTGCGCCCGTTCCGCACCGGCACCGAGGCGCTGCACGGCGTCGCGTGGCTCGGCACCGCCACCGTCTTCCCCCAGGCGATCGGCCTGGCCGCGAGCTGGAACCCGGACCTCATCCGGGCGGTCGGCGCCGCCGTCGGCGACGAGGTGCGGGTCAAGCACCGGGCCGACCCGGACCGCGTCGGGCTCAACGTGTGGGCGCCGGTGGTCAACCCGCTGCGCGACCCCCGCTGGGGACGCAACGAGGAGGGCTGGTCCGAGGACCCGTGGCTGACCGGCCGGCTCGCCACCGCGTACGGCCTCGGGTTGCGCGGCGACCACCCGATCCGGCTGCGTACCGCGCCGACCCTCAAGCACTTCCTCGGCTACAACAACGAGACCGACCGGGCCACCACCTCCAGCGACCTGCCGCCGCGGGTACTGCACGAGTACGAGCTGCCCGCCTTCCGCGCCCCCCTCGCCGCCGGCGCGGCGGTGGCAGTGATGGCGTCGTACAACCTGGTCGACGGCGTACCGGCGCACCTGAGCCCGCTGATCGAGGGCGAGCTGCGCGGCTACGCCAACGACGACATCATGGTGGTCGGCGACGCCGGAGCCGTCGGCAACATCGCCGGAGTGCAGGAGTACCTGCCCGACCACGTAGCGGGCTTCGCCGCCGCGCTGCGCGCCGGCATCGACAGCTTCACCGAGGACGACGAGGACAGCGCCCCCACAGTGGACCGGCTCGGCGAGGCGCTGGCACGCGGTCTGATCGAGCCCGCCCACGTGGACCGGGCGGTGCGCCGGATCCTGTCCGTGCGGCTGCGCCTGGGCGACCTGGACCCCGACCCCCACGACGACGTGCCGCCCGACACGCTCGACAGCCTCGCCCACCGGGAACTCGCCCGCGAGGCCGCCCGCCAGTCGGTGGTGCTGCTGCGCAACGACGGCCTGCTGCCGCTGCGCCCCGGCACCCGGGTCGCGGTGCTCGGCCCGCTCGCCGACTCCGTGCTCACCGACTGGTACAGCGGCACCCCGCCGTACGCGATCAGCGCCTACGCCGGGCTGCTCGGGCGCCTGCCCGAGGTGACCACCCACCCCGGCACGGACCGGATCACGCTGCACGCCGGCGACCGGGCGGTACGCCACGACGAGGGTGGCGCGCTGACGCTCGGCGGCACGGCGGCCGAGTTCGACGTGGTCGACTGGGGACAGGACGTGGTGGCGCTGCGCGCCGTGGACACCGGCCGGTACGTCGGCGCCGACGACGCCGGGGCGCTCGTCGCCGACCGCGACGGACCCGGTGGCTGGGTGGTCCGCGAGACGTTCCGCCTGCACCACCGGCCCGACGGCACCGCGCTGCTGCACCACCTTGCCACCGGCCGGCACGTCGCCGTCGACCCGCACGGACGGCTGAGCGTCGCCACCGGCGACCCGGCCGCGTTCACGGTGACGCTGCTCGCGGACGGGGCCGCAGCCGCCGCCGCGCTCGCCGCCGCAGCCGACGTGGCGGTGGTGGTGCTCGGCAACCACCCGATGGTCAACGGCCGGGAGACCGAGGACCGCGCCGACCTGGCGCTGCCCACCGGTCAGGCGGAGCTGTTGCGGGCGGTGCACGCCGCGAACCCGCGTACCGTGCTGGCGCTGACCAGCAGCTACCCGTACGCGGCCGGCTGGGCGCAGGAGCACCTGCCGGCCGTGCTGTGGAGCGCCCACGGCGGTCAGGAACACGGCAACGGGCTCGCCGACGTGCTGCTCGGCGCCGCCGACCCGGGCGGGCGGCTCACCCAGACCTGGTACGCCGACGCCGCCGAACTGCCCGACCTGCTCGACTACGACGTCATCGGCGCCGACGCCACGTACCTCTACCACCGGGGCGACCCGCTGTACCCGTTCGGCCACGGGCTCAGCTACGCCGAGTTCGACTACGCTGACCTCCGGTTGAGCACCGCCACGGCGCGCGCCGGCGAGGAGGTGGAGGTGAGCGTCGAGGTCACCAACACGGGCCGCCGCCCGGGCACCGAGGTCGTGCAGCTCTACACCCGGCAGCGCCACTCCCGGGTCAAGCAGCCGCTGCGGCAGCTGCGCGACTTCGCCCGCGTCACGCTGGATCCGGGCTGCGCCACCCGGGTGACGCTGCGCGTGCGTACCGCCGACCTGGCCTGGTGGGACGAGACGCGCGCCGCGATGGTGGTGGAGGACGCCGTCCACTCGGTGCTGGTCGGCCGGTCCGCGCGCGACATCCGGCTCGTCGGCGCGCTCACCGTGACCGGCGGCGACGCGACAGCCGAACCGGCGGGGGCCAGCTTCGGGGCGGCCCGGTGACCGGCCGGAGCCCCGGTGAGCAGGTCACCATCGCCGACGTGGCCCGCCACGCCGGGGTGGCCGCCAGCACCGTGTCGTACGTGCTCAGCGGCAAACGCACCATCTCGGCCACCACCCGCGGCCGGGTGCTCGCCAGCGTCCGCGCACTCGGCTACCACCCGCACGCCGGGGCCCGCGCGCTGGCCAGCCGCAAGGCCAACGTGATCGCGCTGGTGCTGCCGCTGCGTACCGGCATGCAGGTGCCGGTGGTGATGCGCTTCGCCACCGCGGTGGTCACCACGGCCCGCCGCCACGACCACGACGTGCTGCTGGTCACCGCCGACGAGGGACCGGCCGGGCTGCACCGGATCGCCGGCAGCGCGCTCGTCGACGGCGTGCTGCTGATGGACGTCGAGCTGGAGGACTCCCGGGTGCCGCTGCTGCGCGAGCTGGCGCTACCCGGCGTCCTGATCGGGCATCCCGCCGACAGCACCGGGCTGGCCTGCGTGGACCTCGACTTCCGGCGCGCGGGCGAGCTGTGCGTGGAACACCTGGCCGCCGCCGGGCACCGGCGGATCGCGCTGCTCGGCGCCCCGGCGGCCGTCTACGACCGGGGCACCGGGTTCGCCCACCGCACCCGTGCCGGGGTACGCGCCGCGGCCGAGCGGCTTGGCGTCGACGCGGTGACCCGGCCCTGCGAGGAGGGGCCGGCCGCGGTACGCCGCGACCTGGAGGCGCTGCTCGCCGACCATCCGGACGTCACCGGGCTGGTGGTGCAGAACGAGTCGGCGGTCGGGCCGGTGCTCGCCACGCTGCCCCTGCTGGGCCGCCGGGTGCCCGGGGACACCTCGGTCGTCGCGATCTGCCCGGACGAGCTGGCCGAGCAATCAGGGCTCACCTGCGTACCGGTGCCCGCCGAGGAGGTCGGCCGGCAGGCGGTGGCGTTGCTGATGCGGCGGCTGAGCGGCGAGCCGGTGCCGGAGGTGACGCTGCTGGAACCGCACCTCACAGTGCGGGACACCAGCAGGTGACCGCGCACGGCATCCACGACACCGCGCCGGCCGCCGACTGGACCGACGCGTTCCTCACCGGAAACGGTGAGCTGGGGCTGATGGTCCACGGGCTGCCGCACGCGGAACGGATCGTGGTCAACCACCACCGGCTCGTCCTGCCCAACGGCAGCCGGCACGCCCGCGCGCCCGAGCTGGCCGGCCGGATGCCGCACATCCGCGCGCTCGTGCTCGCCGGGCGGCGGGCCGAGGCCGCCCGGCTGCTCACCGGCGGCCGGGATCTGGAGTGGACCCAGTCGTTCCACCCCGGGTACGCGCTCACCGTCGACGCCGTGCCCGGACCGGTACGCGACTACCGGCGCGACACCGACTTCACCACCGGGCAGGTGACAGTCGAGTGGTCGGGCGGGCGGCGGCGCTGCTTCGCCTCCCGCGCCGACGGCGTCGCCGTGCTGCACCTCGACCAGGGCGACTGCGTGGTGGGGGCGACGGGTGAACTGCCCGGCCGGCCGGCCGACGTGGTCTACGAGCACGCCGCGTACCGCCGTGACGGGCTGGTGTTCCTGCGGGTACGCGCCCGCTACCCGGACGCCGGCGGCGCGTACGGCTTCGAGGGGCTGACGCTGCTGCGCGGCGACGTGAGCGTCGACGGCGACCGGGTGCGGGTACGCGGACCGGCGCTGCTCACCACGCTCGTGGACCGGCCCGACGCGCCGCCCTGGCGTACCCGGGGATCGGAACGGCGACTCGCCGCGCTGGCCGGGGACTACGACGAACTGCTGGCCCGGCACGTGCCCCGCCACGCCGGACCGTACACCCGGGTCGGCCTGGACCTCGGCGTGCCCGCCGCCGACCGGGCGTTACCAGTCGGTGAGTTGCTGGCCCGGCAGGCCGCCGCGCCGGACCGGCTGGACCCGGCGCTGCTGGAACGGCTGTTCCACTCCGGCCGGTACCTGCTGTTCAGCGCCAGCGGGGTGCTGCCGCCCCGGCTGACCGGGCTGTGGCTGGGCTCCTGGGACGCGGCGTGGGCCGGCGACTTCACCACCGACGCGAACCTGAACCTGCAACTCGCCGGCGCGAACGTGGGCGCGTTGCCGGAGGTGAGCGCCGCGCACGCCCGGCTGGTCGCCGCCCAGGTGGACCACTGGCGCGCGAACGCCCGCGCCGTGTACGGGGCACGCGGGCTGCTGGCGCCCAGCCGCACCGACGGCGAGCACGGGCACCTGTTCCACGTCCACCCGGACTGGCCGTTCACCGCGTGGCTCGCGGGCGCGGACTGGCTGCTGCATCCGCTGCACGAACACCACCTGGTCACCGGTGAGCCGCTGGGCGAGGTGGCCGGCTGGCTGGCCGAGGTGGCGGACTTCTTCGCCGACGTGCTGACCGTCGTGGACGGCCGGCCGGCGCTGGTGCCGTCGTACTCGCCGGAGACCGGCCCCTACGACGACACCGGCCGCGTCGCGCCCGTCGCCGTCAACGCCACCATGGACGTCGCCGCCGCCCGGCACGCGCTGCGGCTGGCCGCCGAGGTGACCGGCGACGACAGGTGGGCCGGGGTACGGCCGCCCGGCTACCTGGTCGACGGGCGCGGCGCACTGGCCGAGTGGGCGTGGCCCGGCAGTGCCGGCGACGAGGACCACAGGCACGTCAGCCACCTGTATCCGGTGTGGCCGCTGGACGAGATCGATCCGGACGACACCCCGGAGCTGGCCGCCGCCGCGCACCGGGCGCTGACCTTACGCGGAGACGAGGACCGGTCCGCGCACGGCAGCCTGCACCGGGCCCTGGCGGCGGCACGGCTGCGCGACGGCGGGCTGGTAGCGGCGAACGTGCGCGAGATCGTCGGCGCGGACATGTTCTTCCGGTCGCTGATGAGCGCGCACAACCCGGGCCGGACCACGTACAACGCCGACGCCGCGCACGCGCTGCCGGCGGTGCTGATCGAGTCGCTGGTGCGGTCCCGTCCGGGGATGCTGCGGTTGCTGCCCGCGCCGCTGCCGGACCTGCCCGCCGGGACGCTACGCGGGATCACCTGCCGGGGCCGGGTCACCGTCGAGGAGCTGACCTGGGCGCCGGGCCGGGTCCGGGCGCGGCTGGTGTCGCCGGTTCCGCAGCGCGTGACCGTGTACGGCCCGAGCGGCCGTCACGCGGTCGATCTGGTTCCGGACCGGGCTTACGAGGTGGTGTTCGGCTAGATGTTGTCGGGCTGGCGCAGCGCCGGGTGGCGCTGCCCCGGCGCGGCGTACCAGGGCGGCGCGTCGTCGGTGAGCGCGGTGCCGATCCGCAGCCGGGACCAGTCGTCCAGGTCGGGCAGCGCGTCCGGGGCGAACCAGGCCACCGCCAGCGACTCGTCGCCGTCGGCCGTCGGCGCCCCGCCGACCGCACGGCAGCGGAACCAGATGTTGAGGTATTCGCAGGCGTCGCCGTTGGGGTAGACCACCGGGTGGGTGGCCACGCCGGCGAGCCGGTCGATGGCCACCCGCACGCCCGTCTCCTCGCGGACCTCGCGCACCAGCGCGTCGGCGGGCTGCTCACCCGGGTCCACGGTGCCGGCCGGGACCGACCAGCGGCCGTTGTCGCAGCGGCGGGCCAGCAGCACCCGTCCCGCGTCGTCGGTGACCACGCCGCTGACGCCGTACAGCATCAGCAGGTCGTGGCCGACGTGCCGGCGCAGCCGGGCGATGTAGGGCGAGACGGCCATACGAGCACGCTACCGGCGGTCCTGCCGGTGCCGCCGGACCATCCCCTCGGCCAGCGTCGCGCCGTCCAGGTCACCGGCGGCCAGCCGCCCGGCGACGGTACGGCGCACCATCCGGTCGGCCAGCGCCGGAGCGTGCCGGGCCAGCGCCAGTTCGATCCGGCCGCGCCGGGTGGTGGCCACGTCGCGTGGCGCGCGCCGGGCGGTGGCGGCGCGCAGGATCGCCGCGACGACCCCGTCGACCGGCTCCGGGCGGGAGACCCCGTTCAGCGACAGCCCGGCCGCCACAGTGCTGTCGTGGATCGGGGAGGCGACCATGCTGGGGTAGACGACGCTGACGCCGACGTGCGTGCCGACCTCGTGGCGCAGCGCGTCGGCGTACGCGACGAGCGCCCGCTTGCTCACCCCGTACGCGGCGGCCAGCGGCAGCGGCAGGACTGCCATCCGGCTGGCCACGAAGATCACCCGGCCGCGGGCGGCCTCCAGGGCCGGCATCGCGGCGGCTGTGGTCCGCCAGGCGGCGAGCAGGTTCACCTCGATCTGGCGGCGTACCACCTCGTCAGGTGGCAGCTCGGCGGGCGCGGGCCCGCCCACACCGGCGTTGTTGATGAGCAGGTCGAGCCCGCCGAGCCGGTCGACGGCCGCCGCCACGGCCGGTGGCGTCGCGGCCGGATCGGTCAGGTCGACGCCGAGCACCGGCGGGGTGGCGTCGGGGTCGGCGTGCAGGTCCAGCCCGACCACGTGGGCACCGGCGGCGGTCAGTGCCGCGCCCAGGTGCTGCCCGAACGTGCCCCGGGCGCCGGTGACAAGCACCCGCCGCCCGGCCAGCCCGCGCACCGCGCCGGTTCCGGTCCGCCGCGCCCCGGCGGCCGGGTCCCGGCCGCTCATCGGGCCGCTCCGGCGCGACGCCGACCGGCGGCCAGTTCCCGGCCCAGTTCGGCCAGGTAGACGTCGAAGTCGACGCGCATGTGCGGGCGGCGCTGGCCCCACCGGGCGGTGGCGGCGCGCAGCTCGTCGCGGCAGGCGGCGGCCTGGCGGGCCGGATCCGGTGGCGCCCAGGTGCCGGCCAGGCGCGCGGCCACCAGCCGGGCCTGCGCCTCGACCAGGGGGAACGCCGCGCCGGTGGACTGCATGAGCCCGACGAACGCCAGCCCGGGGGCGTCCAGGTGGAACACGTGCCGGTACAGCGGCAGCCGGTCCGCGCCGTCGCCGAGCAGCGCCGGGTCGAGGAACGGCACCTCGACCCGGTAGCCGGTGCACCAGATCACCAGGTCGACCTCGTCGTGGCGGCCGTCGGTGAACTCGGCCCGGTGGCCGTCGAGGCGGGCGATGCCGGGCCGGGCCTGGATGTCGCCGTGGGTCAGCCGGGACAGCAGCGCGTCGGACAGCGTCGGGTGGTCCTGGAGGAAGCCGTGCGCCGGTGCGGGCAGCCCGTACCTGCTGGGCGGACCGACCGCCGTGGTGATCATGGTCTGGCTGATCCGCTGCCGCAGCCGCCACGGCAGCCGCCGGGCCAGTGCGCCGTTGAGCGTGTCCGAGGGGCGGCCGAGCAGGTACTTCGGCACCACCCACACGCCCCGGCGCAGCGACAGCAGTGTGCGTTCGGCGGCGTACGAGGCGTCGACGGCGATGTCCATGGCGGAGTTGCCGCCGCCGACCACGAGCACCCGGCGTCCGGCGAGCTGTTCGGGCCCCCGGTAGTCGTGGCTGTGCATCTGCTCGGCGGTGCACTCGCCCGGGTACGGCTCGGGTCGCTTCGGCACCCGATTGTGCCCGTTGGCGACCACCACCGCCTCGACGTCGACCTCGACCGGGCCGTCCGGCCCGGTGGCACGTACCCGCCAGCCGTCTCCGGTGCGGGTGACCCGGTCGACTGTGTGCCGCAGCCGTACCGCCTCGCGCAGCCCGAACCGGTCGGCGTAGTCGCCGAGGTAGCCCGCGATCCGGGTGTGGTCGGGGTAGTCCGGCCAGTCGGCGGGCATCGGGTGGTCGGCGAACTCGGTACGCCCCTTGCTGGTGTTCAGGTGCAGCGTGCGGTACGCGGGCGAGCCGGGCGACCCGTACACCCAGAGGCCGCCGAGCGTGTCCGCGGCCTCGAACGCCACCGCCGGGACACCCGCGTCGGCGAGCGCCTTGAGCGTGGCCAGTCCGGCGGCCCCGGCGCCGACGACAGCGACCCTCGGTGTGGCCATGCCCGCCTCCTTAATCCAACGACCGATGGATAATCTCCGGAGCGCGGGCCGGCGTCAAGCCCGGGTGCCGTCCGGGCCGCCCTGGTACAGCGCGTCGAGGAACCGGTGCACGAACGCCCGGAACTCGCGCCGCTCCCGCGCGCCGGACCCGGCCCCGGCGGCCAGCGTCACCACGTGCCCGTGCACCGCCCAGACCAGGGACCGCACCGTCACGTGCGGGGTCGGCTCGGTCAGCGCGCCCGCCTCGGCCGCGGCCAGCAGCAGCTCCTCGACCAGCCCGTACAGCGGCGCGGCGTAGCGGCGGTCCAGTTCGCCGTGCCGCTGCGGCTCCAGCCAGCGGCGCAGCCACAGCGCGGTGGTCTCCGGCCGGTCCTCCAGGAAGTCGACGAACACGTCCACCAGGTCGTGCAGCGCCCGCAGCGCGTCCTGCGGGCCCGCTGCCAGGGCCGCCCGGGCGCGCTCCCCGGCCGCCTCGATCACCTCCCGTTCGGCGCTGAACACCCGGGCGAAGCAGGCGTCGTAGAGCTGCGCCTTGGTGCCGGTGTGGTGCGCGACGGTGGCCGCGTCCACGCCCGCGGCGGCGGCGACGTCGCGGACGCTCACCGCGTCGAAGCCCCGCTCGGCGAACAACGCGGTGGCGGCGGCGAGCACCAGGTCACGGGTCGGCCGCTGGTCGTCGCGGCGGGGCCGGCCCGGACGGCGGCGAGGCGTGGTCATCCGGCCATTGTTCCCCCTACAATCCAGCAACCGTTGGATTGGGGCAGGCGTGCCCCGAGGACAGGAGACCGCCATGACCGGGCTGGATCAGCGCTCCGACGCGGTCACCCTGCCGCGCGGCCCGCTCGTCGGGTTCGCCACCGGCTCGCTCGGCATGGGCGTCTGGGTCACCGTGCCCGGCCTGCTGCTGCTCTACTTCCTGACCGACGTGCTGGCGGTCGCGCCGTGGCTCGCCGGGCTCACCCTGCTGCTGCCGAAGATCGCCGACGTGCTGCTGCACCCGTGGATCGGGCACCGCTGCGACGTCGAGCAGGCCCGCCGGGGACACCGGCGCCGGCTGCTGCTGGCCGGCTGCGTGCTGCCGCTGGCGTTCGCCGCGCTGTTCGCGGTGCCCGGCGGCCTCACCGGCGCCGCCGCCGCGGGCTGGGTGGCGGTCTTCTTCGTCGCCGGCAACCTGCTGTTCGCCGCCTACCAGGTGCCCTACCTGGCGACCCCGGCGGACCTGCGGATCGGCTACCACGAGCGGACCCGGCTGATGGCGTTCCGGATGGTGGTGCTGACCCTCGGCATCCTCGTCTCCGGGCTCCTCGCGCCGCTGCTGGCCGGTGGCGACGACGCCACCCGGGACGGGTACCTGCTGATGGGCGTGGTGCTGGCGGCCGGGATGCTCGCCGCGATGCTGGTGGGCGTCGCCGGGATCGGCCGGTTGCGCCGTACCGCCGCCGACGCGGTCCCGCCGCACGGCCCGGGCGGGTGGCGGGCACTGGCCGCGAGCCTGCGGGACCGGCAGTTCCGCTGGCTGGTCGGCGCGTACCTGGCCATGTCCACCACCACCCACCTGGTGCTCGCCGGGGTGCCCTACTACGCCGAGTACGAGCTGGGCCGCCCCGGCCTCACCACGGTGCTGGTGGCCGCGTTCGTCGCGCCGGCACTGCTGGTCACCCCGGGCTGGCTGGCGGTGGCGCGGCGGATCGGCAAGCAACGTGCCCTGCTCGCCGGGCAGGCCGCGTTCGCCGCCGGGTCGCTGGTGCTGGCGATCGGCCGTCCGGCCGGGCTGCCGGTGCTGGTGGCCGCCGTGGCGGTGCTCGGGGTGGCGTTCGCCGGCATGCAGCTGCTGCCGTTCTCGATGCTGCCCGACGTGATCCGCGCGGCCGGCGGCACCGAGCGGGCCGGCACGTACACCGGGGTGTGGACCGCCACCGAGGCCACCGGCGCGGCGCTGGGCCCCTACGCGTACGCGTTGTGCCTGGCCGCCGGCGGATTCGTGGCCTCGACCGCCGGGCAGAGCGTGACCCAGTCCCCGGCCGCGCTGGACGCGCTGCGCTACGGCTTCGGGCTGCTGCCCGCCGTCGTGATGGTGGTGGCGGTGCTGCTGCAACGCCGCTACACCCTCGACGGCGCGGCCCGCGCGGACGCCGCCGGATAGACTTCGCCCCCGATGGACGCCGAGCCCGCCACCGACATCCGACCCTGTGCCCACTGCGGACGCGACGTGCCGCAACGTGTCGGCGCGGGCCGTCCGTTCCGCTACTGCCGGGACAACGACGGCGCCTGCCAGCGGGCCGCCCGCAACTCGCGGATGCGCCACCGCAACTCCCCCGGCCTGCCCGGTCAGGTGGCGCGCACCTGGGAGGCGGTGGACCGGCTCGACCAGATCGTGGAGACGCTCACCGAGGCGCTGCACGCCGAACTGTCCCCGGCCGGTGTGGAACGGCAGCTCGCCGAACTGCGCGCGGAGACCGCCACGCAGGTGGCCGCCGCGC
>NZ_JBEZMS010000020.1:0-106545 GCF_040652815.1 Micromonospora sp. NPDC048169 | reverse complement strand
GCCGGCCGCCCGCAGCGTCTTGAGCGACTCCGTGCTGGCCGAACTGGCGCTGGCTCCCGGATCCGGGAACCGGACCGAGCCCCGGCGCGATTTCTGAACCCCGCCTCGCGGCCCGGGCTCCGGCTCGGGCGAACCGCCCCCCGTCGGCGGGCGAATCGCATGGGCAACTGTGGAGATGCGCCGGGATAAATGGGCCGGGCAGGGTGGTCAGCGAACCGCCCGTCGTCGTGCGGAAACGATGCGAGTCAAGCGGCCGGCCGGGTCTGCCAATCGGAATGAGGTTGCCATGACTAATCCGTTCGAGGACGCCGACGCCCTGTATCTGGTCCTTGTCAATGACGAGGGGCAGCACAGTTTGTGGCCGTCCGGCATCGCCGTCCCAGATGGTTGGGTCACCGCGCAGGACACGGATTCCCGATCGAATTGCCTTCGGTACGTCGAAGAACACTGGACCGACATGCGTCCGCAGAGCCTGGTCCGGGCGGAACGGGCGTGAGTGTCGTGGAAACGCTGACGGAGGCCCAACGGGAACTGGTCGTCTCGCGGTGGAACGACACGGCGCGGGACGTGCCGGAAACGGTGTTGCCGGAGTTGTTCGTGGCGCAGGTGGCGCGGACGCCGGACGCGGTGGCGGTGGAGTTCGGTGGTGTGTCGTGGTCGTACGCGGAGTTGGATGCGCGGTCGAACCGGTTGGCGCGGTATCTGGTGGGGTTGGGTGCGGGGCCGGAGCGGGTGGTGGCTGTCGCGTTGCCGCGGTCGTTGGAGATGGTGGCGGCGGTGCTGGGTGTGGTGAAGGCGGGTGCGGCGTATCTGCCTGTGGATCCGGGGTATCCGGCGGACCGGATCGGGTTCATGCTCGCCGACGCCGCCCCGCGCCTGCTCATCAGTGACCGGGCCACGGCGCTGCGGCTGCCGGACGTGCCCGGCGTCGAGCTGGTGATCATCGATGACCCCCGGGTGGCCGAGCCGGTCGCCCGGCAGGACGGCAGCGGTGTGGGGGACGCGGACCGGCTCGCGCCGCTGCGTACCGCCCACCCGGCCTACGTGATCTACACGTCCGGGTCCACCGGGCGGCCCAAGGGCGTGGTGGTCAGCCACCGCGGCCTGGCGAGCCTGTCCGGTTTCCTCATCCGGACCTTCGAGATCGGGCCCGCGTCACGGGTGGGACAGGTGGCCTCGCTGAGTTTCGACGCGGCGGTCATGGAACTGATGATGTCGCTGCCCGCCGGGGCGGCCCTGGTCCTTCCCGAGCAGGGGCAACTGGCCGGGGAGGCGCTCGCTGACACGCTGCGCGACCTGCGGGCCACCCATGCCCTGGTCGGGCCGGCCTCCCTGGCCGGGGCGACGACGGACCAGATGCCCGGCCTGGAGTGCCTGATGGTCGGCGGTGAGGCGTGCCCGGGCGAGATCGCCGCCGAGTGGTCGAAGGGCCGGCGGATGTTCAACGCCTACGGCCCGACCGAGGCGACGGTGGCCACGACGATGAGTGGGCCGCTGTCGGGAGGGGACGCCCCGCCGATCGGGAGGCCTATCTGGAACGCGCGGGCGTACGTGCTCGACGATCGGCTGAGGCCGGTGCCGCCCGGTGTGGCGGGGGAGCTGTACCTGGCCGGGCCGAGCCTGGCGCGGGGTTACCTGGGCCAGCCCGGTCTCACCGCCGGCCGATTCGTGGCCTGCCCGTTCGCGTCCGGTGAGCGGATGTACCGGACCGGCGACCTGGTGCGCTGGCGCGACGACGGTGAGCTGGAATACCTGGGCCGCGTCGACGAGCAGGTCCAGGTCCGCGGATTCCGGGTCGAGCCGGGCGAGATCGAGGCCGTGCTGGCCGGGCAGCCCGGGGTGGCCCGAGCCGTGGTGATCATGCGGGAGGACCGCCCCGGCGACCAGCGCCTGGTGGGCTATGTCGTGCCGGCTGCCGGGAGCGAGCTGGACCCGGCCGGGATCCGGGCGGCCGTGGCAGCGGTGCTGCCCGTCTACATGGTGCCCGCCGCCGTGGTGGTCCTGGACGCGCTGCCGTTGACGGTGAACGGGAAGCTGGACCGGCGGGCGCTGCCGGCCCCGACGTTCGTCGGCGGCACCGGCCGGGCGCCGTCCACTCCCGCCGAGGAAATCCTGTGCGAGCTGTTCGCCCAGGTCCTCGGTGTGGACCGGGTCGGGGTGGACGACAACTTCTTCGACCTGGGTGGACACTCGCTCCTGGTGGCCCGGCTGATCAGCCGGGTGCGGTCGGTGCTCGGGGTGGAGCTGGAGATCCGGGCGGTGTTCGACCATCCCACGGTGGAGTCGCTGGCGCGGTCGCTGGACAGCGTCGGGGCGGCCCGGCCACCGCTGGAGCCGGGGGACCGGCCGGCACGCCTGCCGCTGTCGTTCGCGCAGCAGCGGTTGTGGTTCCTGGCGCAGGTGGAGGGGCCGAGCACCACCTACAACGTGCCGTTCGCGTGGCGGCTGCGGGGGCGGGTCGACACCGCCGCGCTGACCGCCGCCCTGGGTGACGTGGTCCGGCGGCACGAGACGCTGCGGACCGTGTTCCCGGCGGTGGACGGGCAGCCGTACCAGCGGGTGGTCCCGGCCGCGCTGGCGGTGCCGGAGGTAACCGTGGTGCCGGCTCAGGAGGACGAGCTGCCGGCGCTCACCGGGCGGGCGGCGCAGCACGTCTTCGACCTGGCCGGTGAACTGCCGGTGCGCGCCTGGGTGTTCGTGCTGGGGCCGGACGAGTGCGTGCTGGTGTTGCTCACGCACCACATCGCCAGCGACGGCTGGTCACTGGGCGTGCTGCTGGCGGACCTGGGGCAGGCGTACGAGGCGCGGCTGGCCGGGCACGCGCCGGAGTGGACCGAGCTGCCGGTCCAGTACGCGGACTACACGCTGTGGCAGCGCGGCCTCCTGGGCGCCGGCCAGGACGGCGGCAGCGTGCTGGCCCGGCAGGTGGAGTACTGGCAGTCGGCGCTGGCCGGTCTGCCCGAGCGGCTTGAGCTGCCGTTCGACCGGCCCCACCCGGCCCACCGCTCCTATCAGGGCGGGCAGGTCGACGTGGACGTGGACGCGGCTGTGCACCGCGGGCTGGTGGAGCTGGCGCGCCGGCACCAGGTGACGCTGTTCATGGTGCTCCAGGCCGGCCTCGCGGTCGTGCTGTCCCGCTCCGGGGCCGGTACCGACATCCCGATCGGCGTGCCGGTGGCCGGTCGAGGCGGTGACGAGAGGCTGCACAACCTGGTCGGGTTCTTCGTCAACACGCTGGTGCTGCGGACCGACCTGTCGGGCGACCCGGACTTCGGGGAGTTGCTCCGCCGCGTCAGGGAGCAGGACCTGGCGGCCTACGCGCACCAGGACGTCCCGTTCGAACGGCTGGTGGAGGTGCTGAACCCGGTCCGGTCTACCACTCATCACCCCCTGTTCCAGGTGACGCTGGCCTCCGACGACGACACCAGCAGGGACTGGCGGGTCCACGGCCTGGAGTCCACGAACCTGCCGCTGCCCGAGCAGTCGGCCAAGTTCGACCTGTCGCTGACGTACCGGTCGCGACATGAGCCGGACGGCGCCCCCGGCGGGATCGGCGTCACCCTGGAGTACGCGGCGGACCTGTTCGACGCGAGCACCGCGCAGGCTCTGGCGGAGCGGCTGGTCCGGCTGCTGGGCCAGGTCGCCGCCGACCCGGGCCAGCGGGTCAGCGGCGTGGAGCTGCTGTCGGCGGCGGAACGCGAACTGGTCGTCTCGCGGTGGAACGACACCGCACGGGACGTGCCCGGTGTGGTCCTGCCGGAGTTGTTCGTGGCGCAGGCGGCGCGGACGCCGGACGCGGTGGCGGTGGAGTTCGGTGGTGTGTCGTGGTCGTACGCGGAGTTGGATGCGCGGTCGAACCGGTTGGCGCGGTATCTGGTGGGGTTGGGTGCGGGGCCGGAGCGGGTGGTGGCTGTCGCGTTGCCGCGGTCGTTGGAGATGGTGGCGGCGGTGCTGGGTGTGGTGAAGGCGGGTGCGGCGTATCTGCCTGTGGATCCGGGGTATCCGGCGGACCGGATCGCGTTCATGCTCGCCGACGCGGCGCCGATCGCGATGCTCACGACCCGGCAGCTCGACGCCGACCTGCCCGCCGCTGGCGTGCGGGTCGTCCTCGACGATCCGGCGGTGGCCGCCGACGTGGCGAGCCGGCCCGGCGGCGAGGTCGCCGACGGGGAGCGGATCGCGCCGCTGCTGCCCGGCCACCCGGCGTACGTGATCTACACGTCCGGGTCCACCGGGCGGCCCAAGGGCGTCGTCGTCAGCCACCGGGGCCTGCCCAGCCTGGCGGCGTTCCTGGTGCACACCTTCGAGACCAGGCCGGGGTCACGGGTGGCGCAGCTGCTCTCGCTGAGCTTCGACATGTCAATGGTGGAGCTGCTGTTGTCGTTGACCGCCGGAGCGGCGCTGGTGCTCCCCGAGCAGTGGCCGCTGGCCGGGGAGCCGTTGGCCGAGGCGTTCCACGAGCTCGGCATCACCCACGCGATGGTGGCGCCCAGCACGCTGGCCGGTGCGACGCCCGCCAAGGTGCCGGCCCTGGAGTGCCTCATCGTCGGGGGCGAGGCCAGCTCCGCCGAGCTGATCGCCGCGTGGTCGGCGGGCCGGCGGATCTACAACGGGTACGGCCCGACCGAGGCGACAGTGGGTACGACGATGAGCCGGCGGCTGTCCGGCGGCGGGGAGGTGCCGCCGATCGGGGCGCCGATGTGGAACGTGCGGGCGTACGTGCTCGACGAGCGCCTGGGTGTGGTGCCGGCGGGGGTGCCCGGGGAGCTGTACCTGGCCGGGCCGTACCTGGCGCGGGGCTACCTGAACCGGCCCGGGCTGACCGCGGAGCGGTTCGTGGCCTGCCCGTTCGCATCCGGTGAGCGGATGTACCGGACCGGTGACCTGGTGCGCTGGCGCAACGACGGCCAGCTGGAGTTCCTGGGCCGGGTCGACGAGCAGGTCAAGCTCCGGGGCTTCCGGATCGAGCTGGGCGAGATCGAGGCAGTGCTGGCCGGGCAGCCCGGCGTGGCCCGGGCCGTGGTGGTGCTGCGGGAGGACCGCCCGGGCGACCGCCGCCTGGTCGGGTACGTGGTGCCCGAGGCCGGCCGGGCGCACGAGGTGGACCCGGTCGCTGTCCGGGCCGCGGTGGGCCGGGCCCTGCCCGGACACATGGTGCCGTCCGCTGTGGTGGCCGTCGACGAGCTGCCCCGGTTGGTCAACGGGAAGCTGGACCGGCGGGCGCTGCCCGCCCCGGACTACGCCGCGGGAGCGGCCCGGGAACCGTCCACCCCGGCCGAGCGGGCCCTGTGCGAGTTGTTCGCCGAGGTGCTCGGGGTGGACCGGGTGGGCGTCGACGACAACTTCTTCGACCTGGGCGGGCATTCGCTGCTCGGCGCCGTGCTCGTCGCCCGGTTGGAGAACCAGCTCGGTATCAAGATCAGCCTGCAGAACTTCCTCGCCAACCCGTCCGTCGGTGCGGTCGCCGGTCACGCGGCACCGCAGACGGCCGGACAGTCCTGATCGGCACGAGACGACCCCCGGAGGAGGAACGATGGATCTGGCGGCCAGGGGTGTGACCATCTACTCGACATGTCGGTCGAGCATCGGCTACGGCCAGGACTCCCACCTGCGCAAGCTGCTGGAGACCGCCCGGTGGGCCGATGAGGCCGGCTACCGGGGGGCCCTGCTGTACAGCGACAACACCTCGATCGACGCCTGGATGTCGGCCCAGGCCGCCATCGCGAACACCGCCGGCTTCGTGCCGCTCATCGCGGTCCAGCCGCTGGACAAGAGCCCGTTCGCGCTGGCCCGGGCGATCTCGTCCCTGGCTCACCTGTACGGGCGGCAGGTCGACCTCAACTACGTCAGCGGCGGCTTCAGCCGTGACCTGCGGGTCCAGGGTGACGCGCTGCCGCACGACGCCAGGTACGACCGGCTCGTCGAGTACGTGACGATCGTCAGAGCGCTGCTCGACGGCGGCCTGACCAGTCACGAGGGGCGGTACTACAACTTCCGGCGGGCGCGGCTCACGACGCCGGTACCCGCCGACCTGCTGCCCAGGGCGTACGTGTCCGGCTCGTCGGCGGCCAGCCTGCAGGCGGGGGAGTCACTGGGCCTCAGCCAGCTCTCCTTCCCGTTGCTGCCCGCCGAGTTCGCCAGTCCGGACACCCGCAAGAACAGGTTCGGTGCCGGCATCAGCATCGGCATCATCGCCCGTGACGACTCGTCCGAGGCGTGGCGGATCGCGCACAAGCGGTTCCCGGCCGATCCGGACGGCGCGGAGCGGATGAAACTGCTCCTCTCGGCCGCGGTGTCGTCCTGGCAGCCCCAGCTCGCCTCCGTGCCGATCGCCGACGAGGGGGAGGGCGGGGCGTACTGGCTCGTTCCCTTCCGGTACCACCACACGTTCTGCCCGTACCTCGTCGGGAGCTACGACGAGGTGGCGCAGGCGGTGGCGACGTATCTGAAGGGCGGTGCCCGCACCTTCGTCTTCGACCTGCCGCAGGAACCCGACGACCTGTATCACACGCGGATCGCGGTGGAACGCGCCGTCGCGGCCCTGGACGGCGACCCGTCCTGACGCGCGAGCGGCCGTTTCGACAGCGCCTGACGAAAGGACACGCCGATGCGCCCCGTCGCCGGCACCGGCCCACTCTGCAGCCAGCTCAGCTCCGGCGACGGGGCGGAGGTGCTGGTCACCGACTTTCAGGCGCTCAACGGGGCGCCCCGGCTCAGCCAGTTGCTCGGTGACGCCGCCACCGACCAGCGGATCTACCAGGTGGATCCGCGGGGCGCGCTGTCCGGTGGCCGGCTCTACGCCTCCCTGGCGGAACTGGCGGACGAGGCGGTCGCCCTCTTCCGCGCCGAATCCTCCGCGGCGGGGGACCAGCGGCTGTTCGTGGTGAGCCACTGCAGCGCCGCCGCCCTGTCTCTGCGGATCGCCGGTCACCTGAGCGCCGTCCGGGAGGTCACCGCCGTCCTGGTGCAGCCGACCTGGCCGGGCACGGAGCACGTCGTCCAGGGGTTCGCGGAGTTCCAGGCGAAGCTGGGCGCCGGTGGTCAGCCGTGTCCCGACCTGGACGGCGATCCCCGGGCCTGCGTCGCGGAGATGGAACAGCTGATGCGGGCGGAGATGACGGAGCTGGCGAAGCGGCACGGCCTCGACAGCGCCCCGCTGGCCTTCTCCGAGCTGCTGGTGTCGTACCGGACCTGGCTCGCCTTCCTGCTGGCCTGCCGCAACGACCGGCCCGCGGAGCCGCCCGCCGAGTCGGTCGAGGTGACGGTGTTGACCGACGACCCCCACTTCGTGTTTCCCGGTACCGCTCCGGACCGGTACCGGATCACGCCGCCGCCCTCCGGTGAGCGGCCCGATGACGTCACACCGGAACTGGCCCGGCTGGTGCTCGGCCAGATTGGGAACTGGGAACCGCCGGATCCGCGCCGCTCCATGTCGGCGCGCCGCGGCTGAGCGCCGCCGGACGATGATCGGCGGCGCACCCTCGAAGACGACCACGGCGTTGATCACTGCCCACGATGGAAAGACCCACCGATTGGGTCTCATAGGAGGAAGACGTGGAAGATGAGCGTCCGTTCGTCATTGATCCCCTCGGCGCCGGCATCCACGCCGAGATGGACCGGCTCCAGGCCCGGGGGCCGGTCACCCGGGTGCTGCTGCCCGGCGGGGTTACGGCCTGGTCAGTGACCGGCTACCACACCGTTCGGCAGGTCCTGGCGGACGAGCGGTTCGGCAAGAACGCCCGGCAGCACTGGCCGGCGTACGTCGACGGCGCCCTCGACCCGGACTTCCCGCTGATCGCCTGGGCGCGGATGGACAACATGTCGACCGCGGACGGTGAGCCCCACGCCCGCCAGCGACGGCTCGTCGCCGGCGCGTTCAGCCCGCAGCGCATCGCCGCCCTGCGGCCGCGGGTCGAGCGTGTCGTGACGCGCGCGCTCGACGACCTGATCGAGTACGCGGCCGAGCGGCCGGGTGAGCCGGTCGACCTCAAGGAGCGGTACGCCCACCGGGTCGCCGCGCGGGTGATCGGCGAACTGCTCGGCGTGCCCGACGGGGACCCGGACGGCATTCTGGACCGCGCCGGGTATGTCGAGTCGACCCCGCAGAAGGCGGGCGAGGTCTTCGCCCTGATCCGGCGCAAGCTCGAAGCCCTGGTCGCGGTGAAGCGGCGGGAGCCAGGTGAGGACCTGATCAGCGACTTGATCGCGGCCCAGCCGGGCGCCTGCCCGGTGAGCGGCACGGGTGCCGGGTCCGACGCCGAGCTGGTCGGCCTGGCGCAGTTGATGCTCAACACCGGCGCGGAGCCGGCCCGGAACCTGATCACGAATGCCGCGGCCGCACTGCTCACCCGGCCCGTCGAGCGCGGCCTGGCGGTGAGTGGCCGGGTGCGCTGGGAAGACGTGGTGGAGGAGACGCTGCGCAGCGACGCCCCGGTCGCACACCTGCCGTTCCGGTTCGCGACGGAGGACGTCACGATCGCCGGCGTCACCATCAAACGCGGTGACCCGGTGCTGATCGGTTACCTCACGACCGGCCGCGACCCGGAGGTGCACGGCATCGCGGCGGGGGAGTTCGATGTCCAGCGGGCGGACAAGCGGCACGTGGCGTTCGGGCACGGCGTCCACCGGTGCATCGGCCCGGCCCTGGCCCGGATGGAGGCGCGCATCGCGCTGGAGGCGCTGTTCACACGCCTGCCGGGGCTGCGGCTCGCGGTGGAGCCAAAGGAACTGGCCGGGCAGGGAACGTTCATCATGAACGGCTGGCGCGAACTGCCGGTTTACCTCTGAGGCCCGGGGCCGGTGGCGGGCCCACACCCGCCACCGGCCTCACGCCGCGCCACAGGTGAATATCGCCGAGCCAGGCGCACGGCACAACGCCGTCTCCTCGAATGAGGAGACGGCGTTGCCGGTCGTCGGGCCGGGGTGCCCGGATGAACTCGACGCCCGGCCCCGGCCGCCCGCTATCCGGCGCGGTGCACGGTGGCGAGCTTCTCCATCTGTGGCACGACGTCGTTGGGCGACGGGACCGCCGCTGTCCGCGCGCGCAGGCGTTCGGCGTTGCGGCCGTAGGACGGGCTGTCCAGCACCCGTCGCAGCTGGTTGTGCAGGGCCTCGGCGGTGAGCCGGCCGGGGTCGCTGACGTAGACACCGGCACCCTGCTCCTCCAGAGCGGTGACGACCGCCAGCGGGCCCCAGAACTTGTCGGCGCCGAACTTGCCCGGCACCAGCAGTTGCGGCACCCCGTAGTAGGTGGCCGCGGCCACCGTGCCGTACCCGCCGTGGTGCACGATGGCCGAGCAGGTCGGCAGCAGCGCGTTCAACGGCACGAAGGGAACCGGTCGGACGTTGCCCGGCAGGGCGGGCAGGGCCGCGCGCTGCTCATCGGTGAGCGTGACAATGACCTCCGCGTCCAGGTCTGCGACCGCGTCCAGCATGTCGCTGACGGACGCGCCGGCATTCAGCTCGCGGAACGACAGGCCGAGCGTGAGGCACACGCGCCGGCGGTCCGGCTCGGCGTACAGCCACTCCGGAACGATCGACGGGCCGTTGAACGGCACCGCGCGCACCATCTGGTAGTCGATGCCCTCCGGCTGCCAGGTCCAGGGCGGCATCGCGTTCACCGACCATTGGCCGGTCACCGATTCCTCGGTGAAGTCCAGGCCGTACCGGGCGAGGATCGGCTCCAGGTGGACCCGCATCGGATCGCGCGCCGGGTCGACAGCCCGCGCCGCAGTCCGCAGCTGCATCAGCGCGTCGGTGCACATCACCAGGCGGGCGTGCGCGGCGCCGCAGGCCCGGGCGGCGACCGGGCCCGCGTAGGCCATCGTCATGCCGTCCCAGAGCACCAGGTCCGGCTTCCAGGCCCGGGCGAAGCGCACCGCGTCGTCGATTACCGAATCCGGGTTGAAGATCGTGAAGTGCCAGTCGGCCAGGGCGGTGAGCTCGCCCAGCGGGTCGTCGGCGGCGTAGTCGGCCTGCACCGACTTGCGCCCGTTCTCGTAGGGCCCGGCGTCCGCGTCCGGGACGGGGAGCGCCTCCTCCTCGGTGGCCTTCTCGGACACCATCGCGGTCAGGTCGATCGGGGTGCCGAGGGACACCGCGGTCAGGCCGGTGTGCGCGACATCCTGGGGGGTCAGCCCGACCGGGTCCGGCTGGGTGGCCATCCGGACCTCGTGCCCGGCGGTGCGCAGGGCCCAGGCGAGCGGTGTCAGCGCGTACAGGTGGGTCTTGCTCGGACAGTTCAGGACCAGGATGCGCACGGAAACTCCCAGGAGTCGAGCGAAGGAACGTCAGGCGGTGCCCGGTGCGGCGGGACTTCTAGGACGTCGGGTCCGGGATGTCGACCCTGCTTCTGCCCAGGGCCGCGGCGACGTCGACGATCAGGTCTTCCTGGCCGGCCACCGCCTGGCGCCGGCCCAGCTCGAAGAAGATGTCACGCGGGTCCAGGTTCTCGCGCCTCGCCGCGTCGAGCACCGGGTTCTTGAAGCCGGAGAACACGCCCGCGAGCCCGCTGACGATGCCCACCGAGTCGATGGTCGGCGGCTTGGGCATGAGTTCCCGCTCGGCCAGGTCCGCCGCGTCGAGAAGGCCGTACAGGTCGACACCCGTCGAGAAGCCGCTCCGTTCGAGGACCGGCACCACCACCTCGAGCTGGGTGTTGCCGGCGCCCGCCCCGAATCCTCTGGCGCACGCGTCGATGATCGTGGCACCGGCGCGCGCCGCGGCCACGGAGTTGGCCACGGCCATCCCGAGGTTGTTGTGCCCGTGGAAGATGATGGGCACGTCGACGGCACCGGCTATGGCGGTGATCCGCTCGCTGACGTCCTCGGGCAGGTAGTGCCCGGCGGAGTCCATGATGCCCACGGCTGACGCGCCGTAGTCCACGAGCCGGCGGCACTCCTCGGCCAGCCGCCCGGGTGCGGCCATGTGGCTCATCACCAGGACGCTCTGCGCCTCCACTCCGGCGTCCCGCAGGAACCCCAGATAGCGCTCCATGGTGTTGCCCTCGGTGCAGTGGGCGCCGACCCGCACCACGTCGACTCCGTGGTTCACCGCTTCCTTGAGGTCGTGCGTGGTGGCCCAGCCGGGCAGCATGAACACGGCCATCTTGCTGTGCGAGAGCTGTTCCCGGACCACGGTGAGCATCTCGGCGTCGGTCAGCGCGGCCCGGCCCACCTGCAGCGACGACGCGCCGAGGCCGTTGCCGTGGCCCACCTCCACGACCGGGATGCGGGCCGCGTCCGCCGCGGCGGCGTACCGCCGGAGCTGGTCTCGACCGAGTTGGTGACGAATCGCGTGCTGACCGTCGCGCAGTGTCGGGTCATGGATGGTCACCGGCCGGATCGTCACGGCGTCTTCCTGCGTACCCTGGTCCATGTTCAGCTCACTGTCCTCTTCTGGGCGACCGGACGGCCCGCTGCGTACTGTTCGGCGACGTAGATGGCGGCGGAGTTGATGATGTCGAGGTTCCCCGCGTGGTGCGGGATCAGATCTCCCGAGGCGCTCACCTCGATCGCGATGAACGCCCGGCCGTCGACGACGCTGCACGCGGCGATGTCGAAGCCCGCGGCGAAGGTCCGGACCTCTTCCGCCGCCGCTGTCACGTGCTTGCGGATCACGTCCAGATCGAAGTCGTCGCCGGTCATGGAGATCGCCACCCGGAAGGTGGGAGGCGGCTCGGCGGGGCTGAGGTTCAGCAGGACCTTGACATCGGGCACTCCGGTGAAGGCACGGATGGCGGCCTGCGTCGTCTCGACGTACTCGTCGAGGTTCAGCCGGCTCGCCCGCCCCACACTCTGGCTGGCCGCGGTCGTCACCACCTCGATGTAGTCGGGTGAGTACCGCTGGGTGAGCGCGTGCAGGATCGGGATCGCCGTCTGGCCGCCGCAGCTGATCAAACTGACGTTGCGGTGCACAAGGGCGTCCGTCCCGTTCACCGTCGGCGCGATCATGTGGCCGATCCGGCTCGGCGTCAGATCGACGACCAGCGCACCGAGGCCCTCCAGGTACTCCCAGTGCTCGGCGTGGGAGGCGGCGTTGCTGGCGTCGAACACGACGTCGAACTTCACCGGGGCAGACGCCAGCGACCTGACCCCGCCGCCGGTCGTCCGGTAGCCAAGTTCGGCTGCGGTGCGCAATCCGCGATTCTGACTGTCGCGCGCCACCACCAATTGGCAGTCAAGGAATTTGGAACGCTTGATCTTTGTCAAGAGATCGAGCCCAATGAGCCCCGCTCCGAGGATGGCAACGTTCAACCGGCTGCCCTTATTCATAGCCCGATCTTCCCCTCAGAATTGCCCCGAACCATGGCCGGTCCCGTCGTTGCGGCCGGCGCGATTGTGGCGCACGCTCTCGTTCAGCATGCCGTGAGCGGGACGACGAAACTTCTCCACGAGTGCGTCATCAGCCGGCCGGTGCCGGATTCCGGCGAGCGTCGGTGGCGCACTGCGCACAATGGAACGTTGCCCCTGGTGTGCGACGTCGACAAGCATCACAAATGTTGACGCTGCCGCACTCACACCCAGGGAGGGCGCGTGATGAGCACGACGATCGGCCGCCGGACGAGGCACTTCGTTGCCGCCGCCATGGTCGGCGTTCTGATGACCGGCGCCGGAGCGACCGCGTCCGCGGCCGCCACGACCCGGATCGCATGGGGTGCCTGCGCGGACCCGGATCTGGCCGCCGCCGGTGCGCGGTGCGGATTCCTCACCGTTCCGCTCGACTACGCCCGTCCGCGCGGCGCCACGATCCAGCTCGCGGTGTCGCGGATCCCGCACACCACGCCGGATTCGCAGTACCAGGGCGTGATGCTGACCAACCCCGGCGGCCCCGGCGGATCCGGGCTGGGCCTGGCGGCACTGGGCCAGGCGGTCCCGGACGGCGCCGGCGACGCCTACGACTGGATCGGCCTCGACCCGCGCGGCGTGGGCTCCAGCGTGCCGGCGATCTCCTGCCGGCCGGACTACTTCGCGGCGCCGCGGCCGCCGTACGTGCCCGGTACTCCGGCAGTGGAGCGCGCCTGGCTCTCGCGCACGCGTGGATATGCCCGCGCCTGCGCCGAGGAGAACGGGCCGCTACTGCGGCACATGACGACGCTGGACTCCGCGCGTGACCTGGAGAGCCTGCGGATCGCACTGGGCGCACGCCAGATCAACTACCTCGGATACTCGTACGGCACCTACCTCGGCCAGGTCTACGCCAGCGTCTACCCGGCGCGCGTACGGCGGATGGTGCTGGACAGCACCGTGGACCCGCGCACCGTCTGGTACCGGAACAACCTGGACCAGTCCGTCGCCTTCGAACGAAACATCAGGATCTGGTTCGGCTGGCTCGCCCGGTACGACAGCGTCTACCACCTCGGCAGCACGGCGGCGGCGGTCGAGAAGCTCTTCTACCAGAAACTCCACGAACTCGACCGGCAGCCGGCCGGCGGCGTCGTCGGCGGCGCCGAGTGGAGTGACATCTTCGTGCACGCCGGATACAACCAGTACTTCTGGACCCAGCTCGCCGGCGTGTTCGCCGGGTGGGTGCACGACCAGGACGCCGACACGCTGATCGGCTGGTACCAGATCGTCGACGGGCCGGGTGACGACAACGGCTACGCCGCCTACAACGCGGTGTCGTGCACCGACGCGCCATGGCCCCGGAACTGGGCCACCTGGCAGCGCGACCTGAGCTCCACCTTCCGGACGGCGCGGTTCCTCACCTGGCTCAACGGGTGGTACAACGCGCCCTGCCTGTCCTGGCCCGCACCGGCGGGCCGGGCGGTGGACATCGACGGGCGGCGCGTCGCGAGCGTCCTGCTCGTCAACGAGACGCTGGACGCGGCGACGCCGTTCGGGGGGAGTCTCGAGGTGCGCAGGCGGTTCCCGCACTCCCGCCTGCTCGCCGTACCGGGTGGCACCAGCCACGCCAGCGGCTTCTTCGTCGGCAACGAGTGCGTGAACGGCGTGGTCGCCACCTACCTGGCGACCGGCGCGTTGCCCGCACGTCAGCGGGGCAACGGCCCGGATGCGACCTGCGCACCGCTCCCGCAGCCGGTACCCGGCCCGGCGGCCACCGCGCAGGCGTCCGGAATCGGCGCCGCCAGGTCCCCGTTGGGCCCCGCGTCGGTCCTCGGGACACCATCGGCGCGCCGGGCTCGCTGACACCCCCGGCCGGTCTTCGCCTCACCCGGCCACTGCGAATGCCAGTGGCCGGGTGAGGCGGCAGCCGCCCGTCCGATGTGCCGAGACGGCAGCGCCGTCGCCATCAGGACCGGCACTCCGATCAGCGGTCACCCTCGTGGCCGGACGGCAATTTCACCGTTGAGCACGCCGCAACGCCGCGGTGAGACTCGACACGACGGATGCCCATCTATTCGGGAGGTCACATCCATGCGCGAGTCATTCTGGTATTCGCCACCGGGCGCGGGCGAGACGGTTCCCACCGGGACGCCGGGGAGGCCGTGATGCGGGAGACCGCAGCCTGGCCGGCCGACGATCTCGGCCCCGCGGCCGTGCACTTCTTCGAGTTGACGGCTGGTGCCACGGGCATCGTCGTGCTCGACAATCTTGTGCTCGGCCCGGCCATCGGCGGGGTGCGCATGACCCCGACGGTCACCGTGGGCGAGGTGGCCCGGCTCGCCCGCGCCATGACGATCAAGAATGCGGTGGCCGGACTGCCACACGGCGGAGGGAAGTCGGGCATCCGGATCAACGGGCCGCTCGACCCCGCGGCGCGGCAGTCCGTGCTCCGCTCCTTCGCGCGCGCGATCCGTCACGTCGTCGACTACATCCCCGGGCCCGACGTGGGGACCGACGAGACGGCGATGGCGTGGATCCGCGACGAGATCGGCCGCTCGGTCGGGCTGCCCAGCGCGCTGGGCGGCATCCCGCTCAACGAGGTCGGCGCCACCGGCTACGGCGTGGCGAAGTGCGCGGAGGCCCTGCAGGCCGCGAACCGGCTCGAGCTGGCGGGCGCCCGGGTGGCAGTCCAGGGCTTCGGCGCCGTCGGGCGAGTCGCCGCCCTCGAGCTGGCCCGCCTCGGCGCTCGCGTCGTCGCGGTGTCCGACATCACCGGCGCCGTCTACGACCAGGACGGCCTGGACATCGAGGCGCTCGCGGCCTTCCAGCGCACCGGCCCGATCGCGGACTGCCACGACGTGAAACCCATGGAGCGCGACCAGTTGCTCACCGTCGAGTGCGACATCCTGATCCCCGCCGCCCAGGGCGACGCCGTGCACATGGGCAACGTCAATGACGTGCGGGCGAGGACGATCCTGCAGGGCGCGAACCTGCCGGTCACACCGGAGGCGGAGGCTGTCCTCGCCCGGCGCGGTGTGCTCAGCGTGCCCGACGTGATCGTCAACGCGGGGGGTGTGATCTGCGCGGCCGCCGAGCACCGGGGCCGTACCCGGGCGGAGGCGTTCACCCAGATCGCGGAGCGGATCACGGCCAACACGCTCGAACTGCTGGATCGGGTCGCGGCCCGTCCCGGTCTGTTGCCCGCCGAGGCCGCGGTCGAGATGGCGCAGACACGGTTGGACGTCGCGCGCGCCTACCAGCGGACGTTCTGATGGTCGAGCCGGTCCGGACGACATCGGCCGCCCGGACCGGACCGCCACCGCTGCTCAGGTCCGCAGGTAGGAGGCGCCGTTCAGGTCGAGTACGGCACCGCTGGCCCACTCGGCCTTCTCCGAGGCCAGATAGAACACGGCCGCGGCGATCTCGTCCGGCTCGCCGACCCGGCCGAACGGGCTCTGGGCCCTGATCGCGTCGCCACCGGGTGCCTCGAGGTACTCCTTGGCCATCGGGGTCCGCACGAATCCGGGCGCCACCGTCGCGACCGAGATCCGGTACGGCGCGAGGGCGAGCGCGAGCGACTGGCCGAAGGAGTTCAGGCCGGCCTTGCTGGCACCGTAGGCCGGCGCCTCGGGTTCGCCGCGGAACGCGCCCCGCGACGAGACGTTGACGATCCGCCCGCCGCGCTCCTTCAGGTGCTGGACCGCGCACCACGTCACGTTGGCCGCGCCGATCAGGTTGGGCCCCAGGGTGGACTGCCAGTGCTGCTGCCAGACCTCGTAGCTCACCTCGGTGATGGGGTGCAGGGTGAAGACGCCGGCGTTGTTCACCAGGACGTCGAGCCCGCCCAGACGCTCGGCGGCGGAGTCGACAGCGGTCCGCACAGCGGCGCTGTCCATGAGGTCGGCCTGGAGGGCGACGTGCCCGGTGCCGTCCAGCTCGCCCAGGAGCTCGTCGGCGACGCCGGCCGCCTTGTCGAGAAGTGCCACCCGGTCACCCGCCGCCGCGAATCGCTTCGCGATGGCCCATCCCATGCCGCTCGCCGCCCCCGTGACGAGGACGGCGCGGCCCGCCACCGGGCTCGCGTCCCCGTGGGCTCGGCGGGACTGCGGGCCGGACGGATCGCCTTCGTCCGCGACTACGGGCGTCGCGGCGCCTTCCTCGGGCGTGCCGTGCGCTTCGCTCATGGTCGGGCCCCTTCCTGGTGGGTTCAGCGGTCTCCTGATCGTTGCCAGGCGGTCAGCCGGCAGCACCCGCGAAAGTGCGACGACGGATATCGCCGGTACCCGTGCCGCCGGGACCGGGGCACCGGGTTCGGCCGTACCGACCCACGGGACGATCCGCGGGCCGGCTCCGACGCGCCGACCAGTGCGACGGCGCCGACGGCGGGTAGCCGTCGGCGCCGTCTCCCGGGCGAGGGCGATCGACGGCATGGGTGGCCGTCGGCATCGTCACCCGGAGGTGGCTGGGCTGTGGGGCGCGGGCTGCCCGGTGGGCAAGAGGGCGGCCGCGGTGGCAGGGCCCACGATCCGGCAGGCCGGGAGTACGGGGCATCTCCGGCCGTGCTCGCACGCCAGACAGCGGCGGGCAACTACGAAGGTGCCCGCCGCCGGCGTCCTGACTAGCGTGGCCGGAGGAGTGTCGCAGAGGAATACGTCGATCTATGACTCCTGGGGGCTGCCATGAACCAATCGGAGATCCTCGTGGAACCCGCGGCCCGCTATCCGCTGAGTTCCCGGCAGCGGGACCCGGGCGGTCTGGCACGCGCACCGCAACATGTCATCGCCCTGGCTCTCCGGATCAAGGGAGAACTGCGCGTCGATGCCCTCAGAGCCGCCCTCGACGAGGTCGTGGAACGGCAGGAGTCCCTGCGTACGCGGGTTCATTACGACGAGACGGACGGCAACCTCGGGTTCCAGGAGGTGCTGCCGCCGTTGCCGGTCCCGCTCACCGTCCGCGACATCGCCGTGGAACCCGGCCGCTCGCGCGACGACGTGGCGGTCGATCTGCTCACCGATCTGAGCCAACAGACGATGTCGTTCTCGGTCAAGCCGTCGTTGCGGGCCTCCCTGCACCGGTTCGACGACCGCGACGCGGTGCTCACCATCCAGACCCACCACCTCTTCTGTGACGGCTGGTCGACCGACATCCTCCGGCGTGAGATCGCGGCCTGCTACACGGCCCGGGTGACGGGCGTGCCGCACACGCTTCCGACGCCGGTCCCGTACCGGGAGTTCGCCCTTCAGGAACAGGAGTTCCTGCGCGGCGGGAAGGCGGCGGCCGCGCGCCGCTTCTGGTCGGACAAGCTGGCGGGTGCCGAGATGCTGACCATGCCGGCCGACCGGCCGCACGGTCCCGACACGCTGCAGCCGCAGATGGCGATCGGGAACTTCACGATCGACCCGGGCAGCTTCGCGAAGGTCGCGGCGAGTGCCGCCCAGAATCGTTGCAGCGTCTGGCACGTTTTCCTGGCGGCGTTCATGGTGCTCGCGGAGCGAGTCACCGGCCGGTCCGACATCACCCTGTTCACGTCGAGCAGTGGCCGGCCGAGCCCGGATTTCTACGACACCATCGGTTTCTTCGTCAACCCGGTTCCCCTTCGTCTGGAGTTCGGCGGCTGCGAGACCTTCCTGGACCTCATGCTGCTCGCGCGGAAGGGCGGCGCCGAGGCACGGCGGCACCCGTTTCCGTTCCCGACGATCGTCGAGATGACGCCCGGCCTGATGAACGGTGCCGCGGATCCGCGGGCCCTCATGCCCATCCTCAACTACATCAACTCACCGGTGGCGCAGGACGACACCGGGTTCGCGGCCAGCGTCGAACCGGTGGTCATGCCGGAGGAACGGACGACGTCCTTTCTCCGTGGCGGGTTCGTCTGGACCTTCCTCGTGGCTCCCCCCGGCGAACTGCGGTGTTGCGTCGAGTACGAGCCCGGTGCGGTCGACGCGGGCACGATCGATCGCTGGGGCTCGGACTTCATCGACCTGATCCTGACGATCGCCGACCAGCCGGATCAGCCCTGGCGCAAGCCGTAGCGGATGCGGCGCGGCCGCCCGGCCGTCGTGCGACGCCCGGTGGTCAACCGGCGTCCGCGGCGGCCAGGTAGGCCGCGCTCAGTCGCTCGTGGAGGCTCGGCGATCGCGGTGGTGCGCCGGTGCCGAGATGCGAGTGGCGGAGTTCGTCCATGAACTCCTGCCAGAGCCCGGGGCCGCCGTTTTCGAGCATTTCGGCGGGGGCGCGCAGCGCGGAGTCCGTGGGCCGGTGCCGGAGCCCCCAGCTGCCGAGCCGCGCGAACACCGGTACGAGCCGGATGGCGGGTTCGGTCAGGCTGTAGCGCGCCCGCTGGCCCGGTCGAGTGTCCTCCCGGGTGAGCAGTCCCGACTCGACGAGCCGCTTCAGCCGGTCGGCGAGGATGTTCGTGGCGATGCCCTCGATCGAGTTGGCCTGCAGCTCCCGGAAGTAGCGGCGGTCCCCAAAGACGATGTCGCGGAGGACGAGCAGGCTCCAGCGATCGCCGAACACCTCGACGGCGGCGTTGATCGGACACTCCGACCGCGGCTCGTGCGTGTCGCCCATAGTGCTTGCAAACTACCACCGCCGGTATTAGCGTCCCGACCGGCGATAGCAGAATCACGAACGAAGGGGGCCCCGTGCTGAGGCAGGTCGCGGAGGGTGTGCTGATCCACGAGAGCGAGTTCCTCGAGTGCAACGCCGTCGTCGTGCAAGGCCGGTCCGGCGTGTTGCTCATCGACCCCGGTGTGACGGGTGACGAGATGGCCTGCCTTGCCAACGACCTGTCCGAGCTGGGTCAGAGCGTCGTGGCGGGTTTCTCGACGCACCCGCACTGGGATCATCTGCTGTGGCATGAGAGCTTCGGCGAGGCACCTCGGTACGGCACCGCGGGCTGCGCGGCCACCGTCCGGGCCAAGTTGCCGGACGCGGACGCGAGGCAACGCGTCGAGGGGATGCTCCCGCCGGAGGTCGTCGGCAAGGTGCCGCTGGACCTGCTCGGCCGCATCACCGGCCTCCCGGAGGGGACGAGCCGGATTCCCTGGGACGGTCCCGAGGTCCGGATCATCGAGCATCGGGCGCACGCGCCCGGCCATGCGTCGTTGCTGATCAAGGAGCGTCGGGTGCTGGTGGCCGGCGACGTGCTCTCCGATGTCCTGATTCCGATGCTCGACCTGAACGGCGCCGAGGAGCCGGTCGACGACTACCTGACCGCGCTGCGGCTGCTCGAGGAGGTGGCGGACGACGTCGATGTCGTTGTTCCGGGCCACGGGTCGGTCGCCGAGGCCGATCAGGTCCGCGCGCGGATCGAGTGCGACCGGGCGTATGTGCTCGCTCTGCCCGAGGGCGACATCGCCGACGATCCGCGGGTCGGTCCATCGGCCAAGCCCGGCTGGGAGTGGGTGAGCGACATGCATGCCGGGCAGGCCCAGCGCCTCGCCCAGCGCGTGTAGCGATGTCGGCGGCGTCGGCCGGACCGGCCGACGCCGCCGGCTGATCGCGTCGCTGTCGACCCGGACGGTGGCGGTAGCCGAAGAGGTGTCGGTGCCCGGAGGAGACGCATGGCGAAGCTCATCTACTCGATGGTCACCTCGCTCGACGGCTACGTCGAGGCGGCTGAGGGCAGCCTCGGCACCGGGGCCGAGGACCCGGAGGTGCACACCTTCGTCAACGACCTCTTCCGCCCCGTCGGCACGTACCTCTACGGCCGTCGCATCTACGAGACGATGGTCTACTGGGAGACCGCGCACACCAAGCCCGGCCAGCCACCGCACATACTCCAGTACGCCAGCGACTGGCAGGCGGCGGAGAAGATCGTGTACTCCACGACGCTGCGGTCGGTGTCCAGCGCGAAGACCAGGATCGAGCGGTCCTTCGACCCGGACGCGGTGCGCAGGCTCAAGGCCCAGGCCGACCGGGACCTCACCATCGACGGCCCGAACCTCGCGGCCCAGGCGATCGCGGCCGGCCTGGTGGACGAATACCACCTGTTCATCACCACGACTGTGGTCGGGGGCGGAAAGCGGTTCTTCCCCGAGGGTCTACGCCTTGACCTCGAACTGGTCGAGGAGCGTTCCTTCGCCACCGGCCTCATCTACGCGCGCTACCGGACGCGCTGAGCCGCCCCACAGCCGAGGGGGCCGCCCGCGCCCGTGCCGCGCTTCTTCCGGAATGCGGTGTCATCGCCTTCGGTGAATCGGTCGAGACCCTGGCGGCCGATAGAGTGACGACTCATGACGAGAATGCTGGTCACCGGGGGCGCGGGGTTCATCGGGTCGAACTTCGTCCACCACACCCTGCGGCACCACCCCGAGTACCGGATCCGTGTCCTTGACGCCCTGACCTACGCGGGCAACCGCGCGAGCCTCGGCCCGGTCGAGGACCGGGTGGAGTTCGTGCACGGCGACATCTGCGACGCCGAGCTGGTGGACACCCTGGTCGCCGGCTCCGACGTGGTCGTCCACTTCGCCGCCGAGTCACACGTCGACAACTCGTTACGCGATCCGGAGCCGTTCGTCCGGACCAACCTGATCGGCACGTTCACCCTGCTGGAGGCCGTACGCCGGCACGACGTCCGGATCCACCACGTCTCCACCGACGAGGTGTTCGGTGATCTTCCGCTGGACGGGCCCGCGAAGTTCACCGAGCGGACCGCGTACGACCCGTCGAGCCCCTACTCCGCCACCAAGGCGGGATCGGACCTGCTGGTGCGCGCGTGGGTCCGGTCCTATGGCGTGGCGGCGACGCTCTCCAACTGCGCCAACAACTACGGGCCGTTCCAGCACGTGGAGAAGTTCATCCCCCGGCAGGTCACCAACGTGCTGATCGGTGAGCGCCCGAAGCTGTACGGGACCGGCGTCAACGTCCGCGAGTGGACGCACGTCGACGACCACAACGAGGCGGTCCACCTGATCCTGCGGCACGGCCGGCTCGGCGAGACCTACCTCATCGGCTCCGGCGACGAACGCAGCAACCGCGAGATCGTCGAGCTGATCCTCACCCTGATGGACCGGCCGGCCGACGCGTACGATCTGGTGCCCGACCGCCCGGGGCACGATCTGCGCTACGCCAACGACTCCACGAAGCTGCGCACCGAGCTGGGATGGCGGCCGCGGTTCGGTTCGTTCCGCGACGGGCTCGCGGCCACCATCGACTGGTACCGCGCCAACGAATGGTGGTGGAAGCCGCGGAAGCAGACCGTCGAGGAGGGCTACCGCGCCGCCGGTGAGACAGCGGGCTGAGGTCACGCCCGGGCGGATGCCGCACCCGCCGCGCCCCGGTAGCCGGCGCCGTCACGGGCGCGCCGTGTGTTCAGCGGCGTCGCCGGCCGAGTCCGGGCGATCCGCCGCGCCACGTACGCGTGTCCCGGTCGGGCCCGAACTCGATGTCGTCGGTCGGCGGCCTGTCCTCCAGCTCCGCCATCGCGATCTCCACACGATCGGCGCGCATCCGTGCGTCGCGCCGGTCGCGCCGGTCCTCGATGTCGTCGCTCGGCCGTCGGGGGCGTTCGTGTCGATGCGGGCTCATAGCCGGTGACGATCGCATCCCGGCGCACCGTCTTCAAGAGACGAACGGCCGCGTCCGGCCGCTGCGCGGCGATAGCACCATCGCTCCGCATCGCCGCCCGTACCCGCTGGGCAGTGCCCTCAGTCGTTGATCAATCTGTGGTACGGCGCTGCTCCAGCCCGATCGCCACGAGGGCCGCGCTGCCTTCCGAGTCCGCATACAGGACCGGCCGTTCCTCGCCACCGTCACCGCAGAAGAAGTACGTGCCCCCGGCGCCGTCACCCGCGAGGCCTTCGAGTGCCACGCCTGATGCGAGGTGGACGTCCTCGACGTGGTCTCTCCGGTCGAGGTCGAAGTCGCCCGGCCAGGCCAGGAAGCTGGCGGCCTCCTCGTGTTCGACGATTGCCGCAATCAGCGATCGCATGTGCCGCACCTTATCCGCCGGTCCCGGCGACCGCACGCTCACAGGCGGCAGCGGGCGGCACGGTATTGACAGATCGTGTCCCGACCGCTGAGGCTGCATGAAGAGATGTATGTCGATACATGGGGGCATGATGCGACGGAGGATCCTCGCGCTGGCCGCAGCCGCAGCTGTTGTCGTCGGCGGGACCATGACGATGGTGCTGCGGCCGGCCTACGCCGCGCCCGTGTGCACGGTCGACTACACAATCACCCGTGAGTGGTCCACCGGCTTCTGGGCCGAGCTCACCCTCACCAATCTGGGCTCTCCCGTCACCGACTGGTGGCTGCGGTTCCGGCAGGCCAGCGGTCAGACGATCACCATGGGCCTCGACCGGCTGCCGGAGGGATACACGCTGGGCAGCGGCGAGATGTACCCGGTAACCATGCTCCGCCCCCCGGCGGGGTCCACGCTGCCGACCGGCGCCTCGGTGACGGTGCGGTTCGGCGGCAACTACCGGGGTGCCGATCCCGAGCCGACCGACTGGATGTTGAGCGGCCAGCCGTGCGACGCGGACGTCGCCGGCCCGACCGGCTCGTCGTCGCCGGCAGCCTCCGGGAGCCCGCGGCCCAGCCCTCTGCCGGGCGGGCCGTCGGTGGCGCTCACCTCGCCCCTGCCCAACGACTTCTTCGCCGCGCCGGGCGTCATCCCGATCCGGGCGGAGGCCACTGCGGCGGCCGGCCGGCGGATCGAGCGGGTCGAGTTCCGGGAGCGCGGCACGTTGCTCGCCGTGGACACCACCGCGCCGTACGCGTTCGACTGGCGCGGCGTGCCGCCCAACAGCGGTACCCGCGTCACCGCCACCGCCTTCGACAGCGGCGGCGCCCAGGCCACCGCCGAGGTCCGCGGCATCCGGGTGCTCCCGCCGCGGGCACCCGGTGCCGCGTCCGCGCTGAAGGCATTCGGCAACCGCATCCTCACCGTCACCGCCGACCCGAGGCCGTACCGGCCGCGTGGAATCATCCGGTCGGCCCTGCCCGGCGAGTGCGCCTGGGGACCGGTTCGCTGGGACGGCCCGGTCGACGACGCGTCAGTGGGCGCGCTGCGGGCCCGCGGCGTCAACGCGGTGCGGGTCGTGCTGAGCGACGCCTGCTACGTCTACACCGGCAGCCCTGCCGACAGGCAGAACCGCGTCGGGTACCTCGACGAGGCGGCCCGGTACGTCGACCGGCTCATCCGGGCCGGCATCACACCCATCGTGTCCCTGCGCCAGAGCGACACTCTCGCCGCCCGTACTTTCTGGAGCGCGGCGGCGGAGGTGTTCGGTGACGACAACGCGGTGGTCCTCGACATCTCGCCGTACGACTTCCCGGCGGCCGGCGGCGCCGATCCCGCGACGGTCTGGGCCTGCTGGCGCGACGGCGGCCCCGCGTGCTCGGGCACCGGCCTGCCGCCCTTCGGCGTACAGGAGCAGATTCGCCTGCTTCGCGTCCAGGGCTCGTTCAACCTGGTCCTCGCCGCCGGGGTCGACGGCGGTAACGACCTGCGCCGGTGGCTGGAATACCGCCCGGCCGACCCGGACGGCCGCAGCGTGGCCGCCGCCTGGCGCGTCGACGACCGTTCGGCCTGCGCCACGCCCGCCTGCTGGCGGTCGACCCTGCTCCCGGTCGCCGCCCAGGTACCGCTGATCGCCACCGACGTCAGCGCCGGCCCGGCGGCGCCGACGTTCGTGCCGCGGACGGTCGCCTGGCTGGATCAGCACGGCATCGGCCACCTGCGCCGGTGACCGGGGGAGGGTGAGCCACACCGGCAGCAACGGGCCCGCTCGACCCGGCCCGTTGCTGCCGGCAGCGGCCGTAGGGCCGGTCAGACGCTCGTACGCGACCACTGCTGGTTGGCACCGGTGTTGCACGCGTACTGCTTGAGGACCACACCGTCCGCCGTCGACGCGGCCGGTACGTCCACGCACTTGCCGCTGTGCCGTGCCCGGAGCTGGAAGTAGCTGCCGGCTGCGACCATCTGGAACTGCTGGTTGGTGCCGCTGCCACAGGTGTACTGGATCAGCTCGGCGCCGTCGGCTGTGGACGCGCTCACCACGTCGAGGCACTTCCCGCTGTTGCGGCTGACCAGGCGCCAGTAGCCGCTGCCGGCGTCCTGGAACTGCCACTGCTGCCACGCGTTGCCGTTGTACGTGTACTGGCCGACGCGCGAGCCGTTCTCGGTGTTCGGTGCCTGGACGTCCATGGCCTTTCCGCTGTGACGCACGACGACCCGGTAGAACGTGTCCGTCGACGGCGGCGGCGTCGTGGGGCCGCCGCCGACGGTGTCGCCCCAGCCGTAGCGGACCTGGTCGGCGCCGGAGGTGTTGCGGACGGTCAGATGGAGGTCGGTGCCGCCGCCGCTGAGCGAGTACATCGAGTACCAGTCGTAGCCGATCGTGCCGGGCTTGCCGCCGAGCGCGGGCCAGTAGGTGCCGCCCATCCGGTTGTCGCGCATGACCTGGGCCATGGCGCGGATGTAACGCACGAAGTTGTCGGTGCTGTTCGCGTCGGCGTAGTTGCGGCCGTCGCTCATGGGCGCGCCGAACTCGGTGGCGACGGCCCGGTCGGCGCAGCTGCCGAGGCGGGTCTGGATGTGGCTCCGGAAGGCGTCGTAGGTCATCGCGCCGTAGAAGAAGGCGTAGTAGTGGAACGAGAGCAACGTCGAGTTGAAGCGGGTGTCGTTGCAGATGTCCCGCAGGTCCTGGCTGAAGCCGGTGCCCCCGATCAGCACCCGGCTGGGCGCCGCCGAGTAGTGGTAGCTGAGCCAGTTGGCCGCGACGTTGCGCCACTCCGTCGAGCTGTAACCGTGGGGTTCGTTCATCGGCTCGAAGTAGACGTTGGGGTTCGAGCCGTACGTGTTCGTCACAGTGGACCACATCGTGTTCCACGCGGAGAGGTTCGTGATCCTGCCGCCGGAGGCGGCGCCGTCCTCCCAGTAGGCCAGGATGACCTTGAACCCGCGGGCGGTGGCGGCGTCGATGGCGCCCCGGTAGGCGTCCCACCAGGCCGTCCCCACCGTGTGGGTGTTGACGGGCAGCCGGACGGTGTTGACCCCCATGGTGGAAGCCATGTCGTCGTAGAGGGCGTTGGCCTTGGCCCGCACCGTGGCGTTGCTGTCGGAGGAGCTCAGACCCTGCACGACGAGGGGACCGGTGCTGAAGTTGTCGCCCAACACGGCCCAGTTCATGCCCCGGAACTGGTTGGTGGCGGCGATGGCCGGCGACGACATGACGGCGACGCCGCCGACCATCGCCGTCATCGCGGCCACCGGCACGATCAGCAGCCGGCGTAACGACCGGGTGCGCCGCGGTTGTCCCGTTGCATGGCGCCTCGACGACGTGATCCGTGTCAGGAAGTGGTCGGTCACGTGATCCAGCCTCTCTGGGTTCGAGCTCAGGCTGCCGGAGCCGCTGCTGCCCGCCGTGGTGCGGCAGCCATGAGGTCCTCCGGGAACGCCGGCATTGTTAGCGCTAACACCGTTGCGTCCCCAGCAACCCGGGCTTCTTGGTCTTTGGCGGTGGTTGACGTGCCGCGCGAGCAACTCCGGCGGGTCACGCCGAGGCGGCACCATGCTTCTGATTGTTAAGTGCGCGTTGCGGACAAGTGTTGGCGACCGCGTCTGGGGTGTCAAGGAATCGACGAATATCGTTCTCTCTCGTGATTCGGCCCCACCGGCCGCCACCGGGGTGGGGCGTGGGGAGCGCCGTGTTCGATCGGTGCCCGGCAGTAGATTGAGACGGGTGAGCCAGGGCGAACCATCCACGGAAACCGGTCCGTCGGGCGGCGACGCGACGGCGAGGATGCTGGCGGCGGCGCGTGCGGGCGACGGCGCGGCCTTCAGTCGTCTGGTCGCACCCCTGCGGGACGAGCTCCGTGCGCACTGCTACCGGATGCTCGGTTCCTTCCACGACGCGGAGGACGCGGTCCAGGACACCATGGACCGGGCGTGGCGGGCTGTCAGCCGGTTCGAGGGGCATTCGATCCGGCCATGGCTCTACCGGATCGCCACCAACCGCGCGCTTTCGCTCCTCCACTCGCGCGGGCGGCGCGAACTGCCCACCGACTTCACCGCCCAGGGCGTGTCCCGGGCCGAGGTGAGCTGGCTCGAACCGTATCCGGACCGCATCGCGGCCCCGCCCGTTCGACCGGATCCGGAGGCCCACGTGATCGCGAGGGAGACCATGGAACTCGCGTTCGTCGCCGCGTTGCAGCATCTGCCACCGCGACAACGTGCCGTCCTACTGCTGCGAGACGTTCTCGGTTACTCCGCCGAGGAGACCGCCGGGATGCTGGTCTCCACGGTCGCCGCGGTCAACAGCGCGACGCAGCGGGCCCGCCGGATCGTCGCCGGGCTGACGCCGTCCGGCAGTCAGCAGCGGATCCTCGCCGAGTTGGGCGACGCGGGGCAGCGGGAGGTGGCCAGGCGGTACGCCGCGGCGTGGGAATCCGGGGACGTCGAGACGATCGTGGCGATGCTGACGCGGGACGCGCGGTACTCGATGCCGCCGCTGACCGTCTGGTACGAGGGTCATGAGCAGCTCCGCGGTTTCCTGTCCGAGGTCACCGGTGGGCGAAGGTGGCGGTTCCTGCCGACGAGCGCCAACGGGCAGCTCGCTTTCGGGACGTACCTGTGGAACGACACGGCAGCCGCCTACCTGCCGGCGGGGCTGGACCTGCTCGTGCTGCGGGGCCGCCGGGTGGCTGAGGTCGTCTCGTTCCTCGACGCGCGCCTGCCCGCCTTCGACCTACCGGAGCGGCTGCCGGAAAGTTCGCGCGGACGCGATGAGTTCGCGGTTCGGCCGGGGTTGTAGTCCTGACGGGTGCACCAGCCACGAAGGGCAGAGCGGACATGCCGAGCAACGAAGAACAGATCCGGGCCGTGGTCGAGCGCTGGGCCGCCGCGGTTCATGACGGGAACCTCGCCGGCGTCCTGGCCGACCATGCCGAGGACATGGTGATGTTCGACGTGCCGCCGCCGTACGAGGGCGTGCGCGGGCTGGACGCCTACCGGGAGATCTGGCCGCCGTTCTTCGGGTGGCAGGCGCAGGGCGCGTCGTTCGAGGTCGAGTCGCTGGACGTCGTCGCAGGCGAGGACGTGGCCTTCGCGTACGCGCTCGTGCGCTGCGGCACGGCGGCTGACTTCGCCGCACGTCCGGCGAACCGCCTGCGGCTGACGTTCGGTCTGCGGAGGCGGGAGGGCCGGTGGGTCGTCACCCACGAACACCACTCCTTCCCGCTCGCCGATGCCGTCGAGGCGGCCTCGGACGCGGCCGCCGCCGAGGCGGAGGTACGCGGGCTCCACCAGCGCTGGTTCGAGGGCACCGCGGCCAAGGACCTCGATGCCCTGATGGATGCGGTCGCCGACGACGTGGTCTCGTACGAGCACGACCAGCCGCTGCGATACGTCGGCGTGGACGCGGTCCGCGAGGTCTGCGCGGCGGGCCTGGCGGCGTCAGGTGACGGAGCGGTCGCCTGGGACGTGCCCGACCTGACGATCGTGGTCGACGGCGACCTCGCCGTCGCGTGGGGCCTCAACCGCGTCTCGGTGCGCCCGGGCGGCGGTCTGCCGATCGAGAGCTGGTCGCGGGGCACCCGGGTCTTCCAGCGGCGCGACGGGGCCTGGCTGATGACCCACCAGCACCTCTCCTACCCGTACGACCCCTCGACCGGGACGGCGCGGACGGATCTGCGTCCGTAGCGGCGCCGTGTCCGCCGACGGGTTCCGCCCGCGGTGACTCGGCAACGACCGGGGCGACGGCGCCCGCGGGCCGTGGCGACGGCATGATCCAATGAAGCGCATGACTCTCCAGCGCATTGCCGCCGGCCTCCTGTTGCTGATCGGGCTGCTGGCGATGGCGGCCACCCGCACCTTCCCGTTCCTCGACGATCTCTCCGAACCGGCCGAGACGGCGGTCGCGATCGGCGGCGCGGCGTGCCTGCTGGCGGGGGTGTGGCTGTGGTTGCGCAAGCCGGCGGACCGCTCCTCGGTCGGCGACGGTGAGACCCCGTGACCGCGCGTGGACCGCGGGGGCAAAGGGCTGGTGTGCTCGGCGGGCGGTATCGGCTGAGGCGTCGGATACTGGGCCGATGACCAACCCCGACCTCGATCCCGAGCTCTACCCGCCGATCGACCCGCGTGAGGACGTACCGGACGACCCCGGCGAACTCCTCCCGGACACGCCGGGCGAGCTGCCCGAGGCCCCGGTCGAGCCGATGCCCGACGACGGGGAGCCCGGGGGCGTACCGGAACCGGCCTGACCGGCCGGTGCCGGGACATCCAGAAGATCGAGGACGGCACCGGGCACCCCTGGTGAGCGCGCCGGCTCAGTGGATGCGGCGACCGTGCGCGTCCGGCACGCCGGACTTACGGAAGAAGTAGGTGTTGATCTGGTCCCGCCACTCGACGGCGCTGCGGTACTGCTCGTCGAGGCGCTCGGCCACCCGCTCGTGGACGGCGGGGCCGACCGCCCCGGCGAGGAGCCGCCACCGCTCCCGCATCGACGCCACCTCCTCGACCCCGGCGAAGTGCGTGTCGTAGATGTGCTGGATGACGGTACTGCCGCTGTGCAGCACGTGCCGGTACGGGACGTGATGGAAGAACAACAGCAGTTCGTCCGGGCAGCGCTCGCGTGACTCGTACACCTCCGACCACGGCGGCGGGTACTGGCCGGTGAAGCCGGTCCCGGTCGCCCGGGTCCGGTCCACCCCGACGCCGTCGCGGTCGGCGAAGTGGTAGGTGCCCCACTGGGTGTACTCGTAGCCGTCCACGTCCGGGCCGTAGTGGTGGCCGGGCCGCACCATGAAGCCGACGCCGAGCGGGGCGGTGTAGCGCTCGTAGGTACGCCAGGAATCGTCCATGATCGCGTGCGTCGTCCGCCGCACCAGATCCGGATCGCCCGTGGTGACCGGCAGCCAGGTCAGGTCGATCCACTCGTCGAGGATCGCGGCGGGATCCAGCAGCGGGTCCCAGGCGAGCCGGCCGAAGGCGTACAGGTTCGCCTGGGCCAGCGGGTGCCCGGTCCAGAACGGGTCGTCGCCCACGTTGGCCACGGCGACCAGGCCGCCACCGGTGCCCGCCCGGCCGGCCGCCACGTCGGCGATCGTGCCGCCGGCCGCGCCCCGGGGCCGGAACCGCAGCACCTCGCTCCACCAGGGCGCGAGGTAGCAGACGTGCCGCTGCTGGCCGGTGTACTCCTGTGTCGCCTGCACCTCCACCGCCAGCCGGGTGGACGGCATCGCGGCGAGCACCGGGGACACCGGCTCGCGTGGCTGGAAGTCGATCGGGCCGAACTTCACCTGGACGATCACATTGTCGGCGAACCGTCCGTCAAGCGGCGCGAAGTGGTCGTGTGCGGCCCGGGCCCGGTCGGTCGACCGGTCCCGCCAGTCCTGGTGGTGGTCGTAGACGAACGCCCGCCAGCGCACCACGCCGCCGTGCGGGGCGAGCGCCTCGGCGAGCAGGTTCGCGCCGTCGGCGTGGTCGCGCCCGTACGCGAACGGGCCGGGCCGGCCCTCGGAGTCGGCCTTCACCAGATAGCCGCCGAAGTCGGGGATCCGCCGGTAGACCCGCCGGGTGGCGGCGGCCCACCAGGCCCGTACCCGCTCGTCCAGCGGATCGGCGGTGGGCAGGCCGCCGAGGACCACCGGGGCGGCGAAGGTCACCGCCAGATGCACCCGGATGCCGTACGGGCGGAGCACCTCGGCGATCTCCGCGACGTCGCCGAGCCGGTCGGTCAGCAGTAGAGCCTCGGTGTCGTGCACGTTGACGTTGTTCACGGTGATCGCGTTGACGCCGCAGGCGGCGAGCAGGCGTGCGTAGTCGCGCAGCCGGGCGGGCTCGCGCCGGGCGGCGCCGTCGCGCCAGAACAGGGAACCACCGGCGTAGCCCCGCTCGACCTGCCCCGACACCGGGTGTACGGCCACGTTGTCCCAGTGGTCGAGCATCCGCCGGTCCAGTGCCGGCCGGTGCCGCCGCGCCGGAAGGTCGCGGTGGAAGGCCGCCGCGCCGAGCCGGAGGACGTGGAACATCCCGTACAACAGGCCGGCCGGCGCGTCGGCCAGGACCACTGTCACGCCGCTCACCCGTGCCAGCAGGTACCCCTCGTCGCCGAGGGAGCCGTCGCCGGTGCCGTTCACCGCCGGTGTCGCATCGAGCCGGGCCGTCTCCGCCGCCGCGTTCGGCACCGGGCCGGCCCCGCGCAGGGCCAGCACCAGGTCCGCGTCGACAGGCCACGGTGGACCGTGCCAGAGCCGCCCGCCGTACCGGGCGCAGGCCCGGCTCACCTCGTCGATGACGGTGTCGACCAGGGGCCCGTCGCCGTGCACCAGCACCGGCCGGGAGCCGAGTTCGCGGAACGCCGCGGGCGGTAGCCAGGCGGCGTGCCAGGCCGACTCGCCGCTGTCGGCCGACGCGCGGCCGGCGACCGGGACGCTCACGCGGTGAACTCCGCCCGGATGTCATCGATCATGGGGTCGCCGATCCGCAGCAGGGCCAGCACCAGGAGCGCGGCGAACAGGGCCAGCACCGCCTCGGAGAACACCGCGGTGACGCCGGCGGCGGCGGCCAGCAGCGCGACGTTGCCGACCGTCACGCCGGGCCTGCGCGCCAGGTAGTAGACGGCGAGCCGCAGCACGTCGCGGGTGCGGAAGGCGAACAGGGAGACGATCACCAGCGCGTTGACCCCGACCAGGATCACCCCCGCGCCGACCACCACAAGCGGCACGGCCCACCAGCCGGGGACGGCGGCGGCGGGCAGGTTCGCCAGGTTGACAGCGATGACTGCGAGCCACAGCAGCGTCGGCGCCCAGACGCGCAGCACGCCCGCCAGGTTGGCCCGGTAGGCCCTGCGGAACGCGGCGGCGGGACGGAGGTCGGTCAGGTCGGGGCGCTGGTGCCGCAGCGTGTGCAGCGCGGCCGAGACCGCCGGACCGAGCGGCAGCGCGGCGGCGGCGACCAGCGGGAGGTTGCTGCTGTCGCGGTCGAGCAGCACGAGCACAGCGAGGCCGGGCAGCATGCTCGCCAGGAGCAGCAGCTCGACCACGAGCAGGGTGTGGACCGTCGCGGCGGCCCGCGACAACGGCCCGTCGCCGAACTCCCGCAGCCCGCCGGTCGCGCGGCTCACGCCTGCTCCCCGGGCGGGTCGAGCAACCGGTCGTCGTCCCACCACGGCGGGGTCTCGTCCACCACCGGCGTCAGTTCGGCGAGGGTCACCTCGTGCCGGGCGAGGACGAGGTCGAGGTCGGCCCGCCCGGCCGCGACCGGCAGGGCGCGATGGGTACGGGCCGGCTCGGCCGCCTCGCGCAACGCGTCGAGCTGCCGGGGCCGGGGCGAGTGCGGGCCGCCCATCTCCCGCCAGGCGGCCCAGGCGTTGCCGGCGTCCTCGCTCACCGACGAGCGGAGCAGGAACGCCGACGTGGTGCCCGGCGGGCCGACCGGGACCGACAGCGACAGGGTGTGCCGCTCGGGCGCCGGCTCCCGGCCGGTGACGTCGACAGGGGCCCAGGCCAGCGCCGCGACCCGGCCGTCGGGGTGCCGGGTGACGAGGTGGTCCGGGCCGCGCGCGAGCACCTCGTCGCCGAGCCGGGCCATGAACGCGTACAGGTGGTAGGTGGGTTTCTTGATCTGCCGGTGGGTGAGCAGTCCGAAGCCGCCGTGCAGCGGCGCGGTGGGCACCCCCTCCTCCTCGAACACGTCGCTGAAGGTCCAGTAGGAGAAGGAGTCGACCAGGTCCCCGCCGCCGGCCAGCACCGGCGCGAGGTAGGCGGCGTGGAAGGCCGTGTCGTGGATCGGGTTGTCCGGCCGATACGAGGAGTTGAACTCGGTGATGTGCACCGGACGGTCGGCCAGCGCGGTGCCGGCCAGGTGCCGGCGGGGTGCGGCGAACTGTTCCAGCAGGTCCGCGGCGGGTGCCAGGGTCTGCCGGGTGCCGAACGGCAGGTGCCGCGCCGGGCCGGAGGTGTAGGCGTGCCGGCTGACGAAGTCGACTGGCACGTCGCGGTCGGTGACGAACTCGGCGAACGGCTTGAGCCACTCGTCGGCGCCGGGGGAGAGGGCCGGGCCGCCGACCAGCAGCGCCGCGTCGACGTCCTTGACGGCGTGCGCCGACACCTCGTACAGGCGGTGGTAGGCGTCCTGGTCGGCGCCCTGCCAGAACGCCGTCAGGTTGGGCTCGTTCCACACCTCGATGGGCCAGCCGCGTACCTCGTCGAGGCCGTACCGGTCGACCAGGTGGGCCACCGTGGCGCGGACCAGGTCACCCCATTCGGTGTACGACCGGGGCGGCGTCACGTTGCCCCGCCACCAGAACACCGTCTGGTCGCCGGAGGCGAGCGCCGAGGGCATGAACCCCAGCTCCACGAAGGGCCGGATGCCCATGGCGAGGTAGGCGTCGACGACCTGGTCGACGTAGGTGAAGGCGTGCCGTACCCGGCGCTCGCCCTGGTAGGTGTAGGGGCGGTGCACGCCGACGCCGTCGCTGAGCAGCCCGTGCCCGCGGATGTGCCGGAAGCCGATGTCCCGCTGCACCAGCGCCAGCGAGTCCTGGTAGTCGCGTCGCAGGGCCAGGTCGAACCGGCCGGTGCCGACGCAGGTACGCCAGGCGTCGGTCAACCGGCCGGTGGGCCGCTCGGGAACGGTTTCGCGCATCGCCGGTCAGCCGTGGTTCTTGCGGTACCGGTCGTACGCCTTGTTGACCAGGTCGGTGTAGGCCTGCGCGTTCTTGCCCCTCAGCTCCGAGACGTAGGCGTCCCACTCGCTCAGCGGCCGCTGGCCGAGGGCGAACTTCAGCGTGTTCTGGGTGACGTGGTCCTTCAGCGCGGTCGCCCACAGCGTCGTCTGCTCCCGCTCCTCGTCACTGAGCGGCGCGGGTGGCGGAGTCACCCAGGACGCGGCCTTGCGGGCGTTCATCTCCTTCTGGAACTCCAGTTCCTCGGGCGAGAAGAACGACTGCACCAGGTCGAGCTTGCCCCCGTAGGCGAAGACGCCGTTGTAGAAGCCGAAGTCCTTCTGGAGGTGCTTGGTGCCCTTGGGGTTGAGGCCGATGACGTTGACGTCCGGGGCGAGGGTGCGCTTGCCCGAGGCGTCCTTGGTGTACGTGGTGCCCTCGACGCCCCACTTGGCGAACTCCTGGCCGGCGTCGGAATACCAGAGCCAGTCGATGAACTGCATCATGGCCACGAAGTTCTTGCCGTCCCGGGCCTTGCTGGAGATCATCACGCCGTTCTCCAGCCGGCTCGCCGGGTTGACCGGCCCGGCCGGCCCGACCGGGAAGAGGATCTTGCCGAGCCGGGCGGCGGGGTTGATCTTCGCGATGTCCGGGCGGTAGTCGTTCACCAGCGTCTGCGCGTTCGTGCTGATCACGAACGACTTGCCGCTGGCGAGCTTCTGACGGGCCTGGTCGTCGGTCTGGGTGAACGTCTCCGGGTCGAGGAGCCCTTCGGCGACCAGCTTGTGGAGGTACTCCACCACCTGCCGGTAGCCGTCCGAGGCGCCGGTGAAGACGTACTTCCCGGCCCCGGCGTCCCAGCTCGTCGGCTGGTAGTTCCAGCCGGCGCCGGGCAGGCCGTGCGCCAGGGCGAGCATGTTCAGCAGGTTGCCGGCCGGGTTGGGCTTGCCGAACCGGTCGGAGAACGGGATGACGTCCGGGTGGGCCGCCTTCATCGCCTTGAGCATGGCGTACACCTCGTCCCAGGTGGTCGGGGACGGGATCTTCAACTGCTCCAGCACGTCGGTGCGGACCGCGAGGGTGTAGTCCTGCCAGGGCTTCTCGTGCAGTCCGGGCAGCAGGTAGAACTTGCCGTCCTCCTGCCGGAGCGTGTCCATCTCCGGCTGGAGCTTCCACTTCTCGATCTTGTCCTTGAAGTGCGGCATCAGGTCGAGGTAGTCGCTGACCGGCAGGATGGCGCCGGAGGAGACGTACGAGTTCTCCTGCGGGTGGTAGGTCTTCGGGATGATCATCGGGGCGTCGCCGGAGCCGACCAGCACACTGCGCTTCTGCTCGTAGTCGCTCAGCGGCACGGCGACCGGGTCCAGCTTGACGTTCGTCCGCCCGGCCAGCTCGGTCCAGAACAGCCACTCGGGCTTCAGCGGGTAGTTCGGGTGGTTGTTGTAGAGGATCGAGAACGTGACCGGCTCGGTGGCCTTGAACTGGTCACCGATGCCGTACTTCTCCATCGCGCCCGCACGGTTGCGGTCGAGGTTCTTCTTGTCCGGGGTGTCGTCGCCGCAACCCGCCAGGGCGACGACGGCGGCCGCGCCGCTGGCGAGCAGTACCTGGCGCCGGGACAGCTGGGCCATGGGTTCTTCCTTCCGGTGGTGGGGGTGTGGTGCGGGCGGCTATCCCTTCACGGCGCCGAGCATGATCCCGGAGACGAAGTACCGCTGGATGAAGGGATAGACCGCGAGGATCGGCAGGATCGTCAGCACGATGGTCACGGACTGGATGGTGGCGGCGGACTGGACGATGTCGCCCGCGCTGCCGAGGCCGCCGCCGGTCTGCGTGGCGTCGGTCGCGCCCGCGATGAGGTTGCGCAGGTAGACGGTCACCGGGAGCAGGTCCTGACGGTCCATGTAGAGGAACGCGGCGAACCAGGAGTTCCAGAACGAGACGGCGTAGAACAGCACCATCGTGGCGACCATCGCCTTCGACAGCGGCAGGACGATCCGCAGCAGCGTGCCGTACGTGTTCAGCCCGTCGACGGCGGCGGCCTCCTCCAGCTCGACCGGCAGGCTCTCGAAGAACGCCTTCATCACCAGCAGGTTGAACACGTTTATGGCGTTCGGCAGGGCGATCGCCCACACGGTGTTCTTCAGCCCCAGGCTGGTGACCAGGACGTAGTTGGGGATCAGGCCGCCGGTGAAGAACATGGTGAACACGGCGATCCCGACCAGCGCGGTGCGGCCGCGCAGGTGTCTCTTCGACAGCACGTACGCGTAGCAGGTGGTCAGCACGACGGAGATGAGCGTGGCGACCACCGTGTAGAAGACGGTGTTGCGGTAGCTGACCCAGAACGTCGGGTCCGACGTCACCACCCGGTACGCGGTGAGGTTGAACCCCCGCGGCACGAGGTTCACCTCACCCGCGACGATGTACGCGTTGTCGCTGAGCGAGCGGGCCACGATGGTGAGGAACGGATACAGGGTCACCACCACGACGCCGGTCAGGACGACGGCGTTCACCACCTGGAAGACCCGGTAGCCCGCTGTGGGCCGGGGGCCACGCGGCCGGGTGGCCGGCGCCCTCGTGCGGGCGCGCGTGCTCACCACAGGCTCGTCCCCACCGTGCGCCGGGAGATCGCGTTCGCCGACAGCACCAGCGTCAGCCCGATCACGGACTCGAACAGGCCGATCGCGGCGGCGTAGCTGAGGTTCCCCGAGACGATGCCCACCCGGTACAGGTACGTCGAGATGACGTCCGCCGTCGGGTAGGTGAGCGGGTTGTACAGCAGCAGGATCTTCTCGAAGCCGACGGCCATGAAGGTGCCGATGTTGAGGATCAGCAGTGTGACCATCGTCGGCCGGATCCCCGGCAGCGTCACGTGCCAGGTCTGCCGCCACCGGTTGGCGCCGTCGATGCGGGCCGCCTCGTACAGGTCGCCGTCGACAGTGGTGAGCGCGGCGAGGTAGAGGATGGTGCCCCAGCCGACGGTCTGCCAGACCTCGGAGGAGACGTAGATCGTCCGGAACCAGCCGGCCTGCTGCATGAACGGGACCGGCTCGCCGCCCACGGCGCGCAGCATCTGGTTCACCGCGCCGTCCACCGACAGCAGCTGGAGGACCATGGCGGCCACGATCACGATCGACAGGAAGTGCGGCAGGTAGGACACCGACTGGACGAACCGCTTGAGGGCGCGGTTGCGTACCTCGTTGAGCAGCAGCGCGAGCACGATCGGCAGCGGGAAGCAGAACACCAGGGTCAGCGCGCCGAGCACGAGCGTGTTCGTGAACACGTTCCAGAAGGTCGGGTCGGTGAAGAACAACCGGAAGTACCGCAGCCCGGTCCAGTACTCGCCGAAGAGGCTGCCGCCCGGCTGGAAGCGCCGGAACGCGATCACGTTGCCGAGCATCGGCAGGTAGCGGAACGTCAGGAAGAACAGCAGCGGAAGGACTGCGAGCGAGTAGAGCTGCCAGTCCCGGCGCAGGGCCCGCCGCCAGGGCGTACGACGACCGCGCGGGGTCGGGGATGCCAAGCTCATCCTCCCCACTGACCGTCGGCCGGAACTTTCCGGTAATGCGCTGTAAGCTTTTCGGAAATTTATGGGTATCGTTATCTTCGTGTCAAGAGCGTCGATTGATATCTCCCTCGACCAGCTCCGTCGCTACTCGCCGGACGTCGTCGAACCCGCCGACTTCGACCGGTTCTGGCTCGCCACCCTCGCCACCGCCAGGGCCACCCCGGTGCTCGTCGACGCCCGCCCCGAACCCACCTGCCTGCGGCTGGTCGACGTGTGGGACGTGACGTTCGCCGGCTTCGCCGGCGAACCGGTCCGGGCCTGGTACACCCGTCCCGCGGGGGTGTCCACGCCGCTGCCCGCCGTGGTGGAGTACCCCGGCTACGGACGCGGCCGGGGCCTGCCGGGCGAGCGGCTCACCTGGCCGGTGGCCGGTTACGCCCACCTGCTGGTGGACAACCGGGGGCAGGCCGGACTGTTCGGCCATGGCGACACCCCGGACCCGCACGACGCGCCCGGCGGGCCCAGCCCGGCCACACGGGGGATCCTGTCCCCGGACGACTACCACTACCGCAGGCTGATCACCGACGCGGTCCGCGCGATCGACGCCGTCCGCGCACTGCCCGGGGTGGACCCGGACCGCGTCGCCGCGGTGGGCAACAGCCAGGGCGGCGGAATCGCGCTCGCGGCGGCGGGCCTCGTCGGCGGCCTCGCCGCGCTCCTGGTCACCGCCCCGTTCCTGTGCGACATCCAGCGCGCCATCGAACTCACCGGGGCTTCCCCCTACGGCGAGATCGCCGGTTACCTGGCGGTGCACCGCGAGGCCGAGGAGGCGGTCCGGCACACCCTGTCCTACGTTGACGGCGTCGCCTTCGCCCGGCGGGCCACCGCCCCGGCGCACTTCGGGATCGGCCTGCGGGACGAGGTCTGCCCGCCGAGCACCGGCTTCGCCGCCTACAACCAGTACGCCGCCGCGAGCGGATCGGCCACGCCGCCACGGGAGATGCACACGTACCCGTTCAACGGCCACGAGGGCGGGGAGGCCTTCCACGTCCGGCGGCAGCTGCGGTGGCTCGACGCGGTGATCCGTTCCGCCGCGACGGCCGCCGGCTGACGGGCACACCGGCGAGGCCCGCGACATCTACCATCCTGATCATGATCTCGACCGTGTGGCGGCTGCTCACCCGCCAGATCGACCCCAACCTGGCGCAGGACGACGCGGTGCTGCGCGAGGCGTGCACGCAGGCGCGGTACGGCTCCGACATCGGACCGGCCCGGAAGGCCCTGGCCGCCACGCGGGACGACTACGACCGCCGGGCCCGGTACGTCCGTGTGCTGGCCGAGTCGACAGCCGGCGGGCTCGGATCCCGGATCGACAAGACGACCGGCCGGGTCGACACCACCGCCGCCTGGACCGATCGCTGGGCCTCGCGCGCGCCCGCCGACCCGGACGCCCAGCTCGTCCGTGCTCGTTCCCTGATGGCCCGGGCGTGGGAGGTGCGCGGCGGCGACTGGGCCGCCAACGTACGTCCGGAGCAGTGGGCCGAGTTCCGCCGCCTGCTGGGCCTGGCCCGGCAGGTGAACGATCTCGCGATGCGGCTCGCGCCGGACGACCCCACGCCGTGGGCGCACCGGCTGGACCTCATGATCGACCAGAGTGCGCCACTGGAGGACGTCGAGGAGACGTGGCGCGAGCTGACCAAGCGGGATCCCCGGCACCATCAGGGCCACGTACTCAGGCTGACCTACCACTGCCGGAAGTGGAGCGGCTCGCACGAGGCGATGTTCGGCTTCGCCCGCTCGATCGCCGCCACGGCGCCCACGGGCTCGCCACTGCTCGTGCTGCCGGTGCGGGCCGCCGCGGAGTGGGCACTGTGGGAGCAGGATCGCGAACCCGAAGGCGGCACCGCCGACGAGATCAGCGAGCGGTGGCGACAGGATCCGGTCATGCGGTCCGATCTCGACAACGCGCTGTCCCGGTGGTTCCACCAGCCGGCCACCCGGCACGCCGACTGGCTCGACGACGCGAACTTCCTGGCGTACGGACTGGCGCGCACCGGCCGCGACGCCGAGGCCGCACCGGTGTTCGCGTCGATCGGCCGGTACGTGACAGGCGTTCCGTGGGCGTGGTGGGGCGACGAGCGGGGCGACACCGTCTTCCTCCGCGCCCGTCGCCGCGCCCGCCGCGCCGCCTGACCACCTACGACGGGGGCGACTCGTCGACTGGGACGTCTCGGCCGCGCTGTCCGCCGTTCACGAGATCTCCGGCACCCGCGTGCGTACCGTCAGGACGCTGCTCGCCCAGTCCGGTGCCGCGGCGGGCGGGCGAACCGCCTCGCGATGAAGGGCGGTCATCCCCAGCCGGTCGAGAATGCCGGTGAACGACCCGGAGCGGCTCGGGCTCGAATCGACGGCCCTCTGGGTGCCCAGCGCGCCGAGGTGGAACGACGTGGCCGGGAACTCCTCCTCCGACACGAGCAACTGCAGGTAGTCGCGCGTCTCGGCCCCGGGCTCGACGGCGCGGTCCTCGGGCAGTTGGAAGGCGACCAGGCCACCGTCGAAGGCCGCACCGCAGTTCCCGGGTGCGATGATCCGGCCGGGGAACAGGTGCGGGTGGACGGCGTGCCGGTCGGTCAGGTCGAGCAGGACGCAGTAGAGCGGCCGGTCACTGGTGTTTCGGAGCCGGATGAAGACCATCGGTGGCGCCCACCGGTCGCCGGCGCGGGCGTACGTCAGCAGGACGGCCCCGTCGTCGCCGGGCTTGTACGGCGCCCGGTCGCGCGGTGCGCTGATCTCGCCCGGTTCCGCCGCCACCACCTCGATCTTGACCGCGTCGGCGAGCCGGGAGACCGGGTTCGCCAGGTTCCGGATGGTGCGCCAGCGGGCCAGGTGCTCCAGCCGGTCCACGACCGTGTGCACGTCGGCGCGGGTCAGGTCGTCCGTCAACGGCGTACCGTCGAAGGAGAGAACGCGAATGCGGCCGCCGCCGGTGGAGACCCTCAGATCGGGCATCGTCTCCGAGCCGTCGAGCGGGACCACCCGCAGATGCGGTGAGGGGGACCCGCCGGGCCCCGCGTTCCGCATCGCCTCGATGACGGCGCGGGCGGTTTCCGGCTCGTCCCGGCTCGTCCCCCCGACCGCCACCGTGACCGCGGGCATCGGCACCCGGGAGAGCACCACGTCGTACTGGCGACCGGTGTCGGGCGTCCAGCCGAGGGGTTCGACGACGCTGACCTCGGTCCGTACCCGGGTCACTCGCGCTTCGCGTACCGGGTTCTCGAGGTGTACGGCGACCCGCACGTCGTCGCCGGCCGCGGCCTTGATCCCATGGATCGACCCGGCGTTGATCTCCCAACTGCCACGCTTGAACCGCATGACGAGCGCGCCCGCCGGCGCCCGGAACGCGCCACCGAGAAAGGGCTGGTCGACGATGTCGTGGTCAGCCGGGTACAGCGTCGGCACCTGACGGTCCCTGGCGTTCTCGACGGCGCACCGGGCGGCGACCATCAGTTCGCGGTAGGTGGCACCGGGGCCCAGCCGCTCGATGGCGTCGAGCAGGCCGAGGGTGAAGATGCCGTTGCGCCGGTTCCACGGCCCGGTCTCGTACGCCTGCTGTTCGTCGCGGCACGCCGTGAGCGCCACGTGGTCGACGCCGGCCTGGTCCGGACCGACGTCTCGGCTACCGGCGGCGAGGTCGCCGCCGAGGGCGGCATCGTTCGTCGCGGCGACGAGCTCCGGTAGCAGCGACTCCAGCGCAGGCGGGCGCGTGGCGGGCTCGGCCCAGCGAGAGGCGACCGGCGCGATCCGGATCACCTCATCCGTCTGCGGGTCGGTGCTGGGGCCGGTCCTGGTGGCACCGGCCGAGTGGCAACTGTCGAGGACGACGGCGACGTGCGCGCCGCGGGCCGCGACCTCCGATATCAGCACCCGGAGTTCGCAGTCGAGGAGATCGGGCGGTGCGGTCCCGCCGGCCCGGCTGTCGTGGCACACGAGCGTCTGGCACCAGCCGCTGGGCTCCCGATACCACAGCTCCGGCGGCAGGGGCGAGCGTGAGCCGTGCCCGCTGAACCAGAACAGGGCGGTGTCGCCGGGGCCGGCCTGGCCCAGGTGCTCGCGGAACACCGCGACGACCGCCGCCCGGGTCGCCTGCTCGTCGAGCAGCGTCCGGACGTGCGCCTTCGGGCCGGATCCGAACCGGGCGTCGAGGAGCTGTTCCACCCGCCCGACGTCGTTGTGGCACCCGGAGAGCCGGCTCAGCCCGGGTGCCCGATACGAGTTGATGCCGACCAGCAGCGCGTACAGCGACGACACGGAGTTCCCGCCCTTCCCGATCCGCCGAGCGATTCGTCGGAGGTGACACAGGTATCTGACGGACCGGCCGCCCCGGTGACCGCCGACGATCTCGTTGCACAGAATCGCCACTGGTGCAAGACCCCACATCGGGGACAGGTGGACGTCGGAGGGGCATTTGTCGAGTTGGTTCACGACCCGTCGCCGGATGACCCTCCGGCGACGCGGGCCGGCCCCGCCGCCGGGTCCGACCGATGTGGAGCGATCCACTGAAGAGACTGAATGTGGCTCCCCGGGCCCAGCGGTGCGGCCGCGTTGTCGCGTGACGCCCCGTACCGGGGGCAGGCTGTGTCCGTCCGATCCCGCCGGCCGTGGCGCGATCGGAGACCATCCCTGACGAATCTGCTCTGGAAGGAGCCGCAGTGGGTGCTTCGGCAGTGCGGTCCCAGCAACGGGACGCGACCCGGATGCCCGTCGCTCGCCGGGCTCCCGCGCCCGGCGCGTCGCGGCAGGTCGCACCGCTTTCGCCGGCCGGCCTGGACCCGCGGGTCGACGCGGAGCTGACCCGGCTCGCCGCCCACGCCGTCGAGGCGATCGAGGAACGGATCGGGCGGGGCGAGTCCGCGGCCGAGGTGGTGGCCGACGTCCTCGCCACCGTCTTCGGGCGGGGGAGCGTGGCAGCCGATGTCGAGCATGCCGGCACGGACCCGGGCGAAACGGTGCTGGATGCGCTGAGCGGGCATGTCGACGTGGACCGGATCGCGGCCGCCGCACTGAAGATCGTCGGCGCCAAGGCGGGGCCCGGCCCGGTCGCCGGCTGACGCGGTGGTCAGGCGGACACGGCCGGCGGTGGCCGTCGCCTACCGGCCGTGGTGGCTGACCCCGGCCCACGCGGCGACCTCGGCGTATCCCGCCTCGCCCGCCTCCGCGCGTAGCTGGTCAGGCATCGAGTGCGGCGCCGTGCGGCCGCCGTCGAGCATCCACAACTGGGCGCGGCGCAGCGCGTCCGCCGGGGGCAGCCCTTCCCGCCGGAAGTGCGAGGTCATGAAGGCGAGCAGCGGCGCCGAGGAGCCCGGCGCCGGCCATCCGGCGGCGAACACGGTACGGGCGCCGCCGACCAGGTACGCCGTCGCCGCCGCGAACGCCGGGTCGTCGGCCCCGGCGACCTCGGCCCCGCCGGGGCGGGGCGGCAGTGTGACGACGTCCGCCCCGACGGGCCGCGTCAGGATCGCGTGCGGCGTCAGGCCGGCGTCGCCTGTCACCTCGGCACCGGACGCCACCGGCCCTCGCCAGGCCAGCTCGCACAACAGCCGGGCGGAGACGATGTACGAGAGGGCGGCCTCCCGCACGGCGTACCGGCCGTCCGGGGCGCGGGCGGCCTGCCAGGGCACCGCGGCCAGCGCTCCGGGCGCGACGAGCGTCAGCCGCGCCGGGCGGCCCGGATCCGGGGCGCGGCCCAGGGCGTGCAGCAACGGGCCCATGGCTGCCCGCCACGCCCACTCGCCCGTCTCCGCGGAGCACGGCCCGGCCGCCGGCGGCACGGTGAGCGCCGGCAGCTCAAGCGAGAAGGGCGCTTCCTCGCGCGGCACGACGACGGCGAGGCCGCCACCGCTGCCGTCCTCGGGCAGCAGATGGACGAGCGCGTCCCGGCCCAGCGCTGCCAGTGCCGCGCGGATCTCGTCGAAGCTCGTCGGGCCGAGCAGGCGACCGACGGCAGGTGTCGCGGAACTCGTCAGCGCGGCGGTGGCACGCGCGGCGCGTCGTGCCCCGGCGACGTCCAGGACGCCGTCCACGGCCGTCCAGCCCGCGGCGAGGTCGGGCTCACCGGCTGCGGTCAGCAGCTCCGGAACGGTAGCGGCCACCGTCGCCGCGTACAGGAGCATGTCGCGGCCGGTGTCCAACGCCGTCCCGGCGGCCTGGACGTCGTTCTGGGCCAGGCACCAGCGTGCCACCTCCGCGGCCGTCGTCGCCCCGTCCCGCGCGATCGTGACGGCGTCCTCCGTACCGCTGCCCAGCAGCACCTGGTACGCGTACCCGGACAGGCCACGCAGGCCCACGTCGCAGGCGGCGCGGGCGCTACCCGCTTCGAGGTGTGCGTGAGCCAGGGCGTGTGCGGCCGGCGCGAAGACCGGGTGGCCCGGCTGGGCCGCCTCGCGCACCGCAGCGGTGAGCTGGTCGACCGCCCGGGTGAGCGCGGTGTCGTCCCGGCCGACCCGGTGGGCCAGCGTGAGCGCGTGGCCGAGCACCATCCGTACGGCGGGCAGCCGCGGGTCGTCCTCGGTAGCGACCCGGACGGCGCCGGCCAGGTCGTCGATGCCACGGCGCAGCAGGTCGAGGTCCTGGCCGGTCTGGGCCTGCGCGACGAGCCGGCAGCCGTCGGCGATCAGCCGAGCCACGTCGTCGGCGGGCGTGGCGGCGTCATCGGAGGCCGGGGGCGGGCCGGCGGCGATGGTCGAGAGCAGGCCGTCGAGCTGAGCCTTGTTCTGCTTGACGTGCTCAAGGAGGTCGGCCACACCCGGGTGGTCAGCGGGCGTGCGGTCGAGTGCCTCGCGCATGCTCCGGAGCGCCTCCTCCGCCGATCGGAGGTCCTGCCGTTGCGCCGCGTCGATCAGCCGGGCCGAGGCCTCCAGGAACTCGCCGGTCGACGCATGCTGTCCGTGCTTCCACAGCTCCCTGCGGGTCGACCGGGCCTGATCGAGCAGATCCTCCACGGCGGCTCGATCGTCGGGGGCGGCGATCTGCGCCGCCAGCGCCGCCTTCATGAACGGCAGCATCGCGGCGTGAGGGCTGTCGGGCGGAACGCTGATCGACGAGAGCCGCGTCAGCGTGCCCTCAAGGTCATGGGCGGGTCCCCCGCGCAGGGCGCCGGCCAGGTCGGTCATGACGCCCAGCATGGCGCGGTCACCGGGACTCGACGGGTCGTCCTCGGCCTCGTCGAGAATCCGCTGGAGCGGCCCGACGTCACCGGGCGCGCCGAAGGCGGCCTCCTTGGCTCGCTGGGCGGCCAGCACCCGTGCCACCTGGGCGCGGTCGGCGGGGCTGCCGCCGGCCGCCGCGAAGTCCGACTCGGCGCGCGCGAGTGTCTCCGGCCGGCGGTCGTGCTGATGGAGACGGGCGTACGCCATGGCGCGGGCGAGCCGGTCACCCGACTCGGTGAAATGGTCGATGGCGTCGGGGAGGTCGTCGATCGACATGCCGACGATCACGTTCAACAGGTGCTCGCCGTCCATCTCCGGTACCGGCCTTCCGGTGCGTCGCCCTCGGCCCGCGACAGAACCGGGCCACATCCGTTCCTGACGGACAGCGGGGCGCCCGCCGGGTCACGGCTGCGCGAACCGCCACCCCACGCCGTAGCCGCGCCCCTGTCGCAGCCGCCGGAACTCCGACACGACGTCACCCGCGCCGTCCACGCTGAGCCGGTCGTGCCGGCGGTCCGGATCGTCGAGCAGCCCCTGCGGCAGCCCGTCGATCCGCCACAGCGCGGCGGGTTCGCGACCGGCGAAGCGGACCCGCACCAGTCCGTAGTCGCAGGGATCCAGCGGAGTGATCACGTAGCGGTCGCGGATCCGCTGCCCGGGCGCCACCCGGAAGTGCATGCACAGCTTGTGGTTCCGGTCGGCGCTCAGCGTCTCGGGCAGGGCGAGCCGGACCTCGAAGTGGCGGTTGCCGTTGCCCCGTTCGACGCTGCGGATACGTGCGCCGTAGAGCACGTCGATGCGGAGGTCGGCGCCGTCCGAGCTGTCGGTGTCCGGGCGGGGCAGGTCGAGCCGGACGACGATCTCGTCGAGATCCCGGGTGGCGACGATGGTCCGGGCCTCGTACAACTCCGGCGTCGGGGTGTCGAGCCGCAGCAGCGCCTCCAGCGACCGGACCCGCCACCCGGAGTCGAGATCCCCCGCGAGGCGCGTCGCCCAGTCGGCCTCCGCCGCCGCGGCCAGCAACTCGGTCACCTGCTCCGAACGGCGCCGGGCGGTCCGCATCTCGTATCTCTGCTCCCGGCCCAGCTGAGCCTGCCGGGTGGTCAGGTCGGCGTAGGCGTGCTCGGTGTCGAGGGCGTAGGTCAGCTCGACCACACGGACCAGGTCCGCCGGCAGGTCCCGGGCCAGCGAGAGCAACGTCCGCCCGACCCGCTCACGCACCACCCGGTCCGGGTCGGTCGGCGTGGTCCCGCTCAGCTCGTGCAGCCGTGGTCCCACGAGCCGGCCCAGTGACGCGCTCAGCAGGCCCCGCCGCCGGCGAAGTTCAACGAGTTCCCGGTGGAGCTCGTCCTGAAGGGACACGACCGCCTCCCCGGTCCGTCAGTAGTCGTCAACCGGAACCGTACTCTGTGGGGTCACGTTGGCTCAGGTACCCGATGACGCGCTGCGTACGCTCGTCGACTCGGCATCGGCAGCGATGACGACGGTCGGCCAGGCGGACAGCGGGCCGTGGCGCTTCACCCGCTGCTGGCTGCGCCTGGTCGCGTTCGACCAGCACGGCCGGCGGCCGGACGACCTGTCGGCGGCTCTCGCGGACTTCGACATGCTTCCCGAAGACCTGCCGGGGCGGTGCAAGCTCGCGCAGATCCTGGTCAACGCCATCCTCCGCTCGGGACGTTTCACCGCGCACCTCGAACGAGCGGTCGCGTTGTGTGAGATCGCCGCCGCCGACCCGCACCCCCTGCCGGAGGCGGAGCTGGGCGCGGCGGTCGTGCGGTCCACCGCCCTGGCACGGGCGGTGGCGGACAGCGCGCCCGGGGTCACTCCCCGGGGAGCTCTCGCCGAGGTGGAGCGGCTGGCCCGTGTCGTGGGCGATCGGCAGCCGTACGCGCAGATGGTCGAGCACACGCGTGTCTGCCTCAGCTTCCTCCTCAGTGCGCTGGAGGGTAATCCGGCACGGGTGACGGAGTCGTCGGCAGACCTGGAACGTTCGATCGAGTTCGTGCTCGGCCTGATGCCCGACCGCGAGGATGCGAAAGTGCGGCTCGCGGCGGTCAAGGGCTTCCTCGAACTCAACGTGGCGGCGGCCCGCGGCGACCTGGCGGCCATGTGGCCGGCCCTGGACCGGGCGGAGGAGGCCGCGTCGTCGCTACCCGCCGCCGAGCCCCTGCGGCACGGTCTGCGCGCCGCCCGGATGCAGATGGAAGCGTTGCGGGAGATGACGAGTCCCGCCAACACGGGCACCGCCCCGTGGCGGAGCGATCCGACCGGCCCGGAGCAGCACGAGCAGCTCGCCGCGTTGCGCGCGCTCGCCGAGCAGCCCGGCCAGCCGCCGCACGAACGCGCGATGCACCTGCATGCGCTGGGGTTCGCGGAGTTGGCTCACGGGATTGACAACAGGAGCCTGCTGGACGCCGCGATCAGCGACCTCCGCGCGGCAGTGGACCTGGTGCCGGACCATGACCCGAGGCGGGTGCCGTACCTGGCGAGCCTCGGCACCGCGTACCTGCGCCGAGTCGAGAAACTGGCACGCCGCGCGGATCTCACCGAGGCCATCCGGCTGCTCGAACAGGGACGCGAACTGGCCGGTTCTAACCAGCACCAGCAGTGGACGCGGTTGTCCAACCCGTTGGCGCACGCGTACCGGATGGCCGGCGACAAGCGGCGGGGCCGGGAGGTCGCGCTCGCCGGGCTGCGCGGGCACGCCTGGAACGTGTTGCTGACGGGCAGCATCAGCGACGCCGACGCGGCCGCGCGGAACGCCGCGGACGACGCGCTCGACGTCGCGGCGTGGTGCCTCGCCGACGACGATCCGGGATCCGCGGCGCTGGCGCTGGACGCCTGTCGCGCGCTGATCCTCTACACGGCCACCGAGACCCGTGACCTCGGCGCGCGCCTGGCCGGTGCCGGCCGGGCCGGCCTCGCCGCACGCTGGCGCGACGCCGTCGCCGAGACCGAGCCCGAGCTCGTGCCGGGCGAGCTGCGCCGCGAGGTCATCGCGGCACTGGCCGGGATCGCCATCACCGAGGACGGCACGACGACGGTCGCGCCCGACGCCGCGGCGACGCGGCTGCTCGCCCCGCCCGACCTCGACGAGATGCGGGCGGCGCTGACCGGACTGGGTGCCGACATGCTCGTCTATCTGATGCCCGGTGACGAGAAGTCGGGTGCGGTGGTGATGGTGCCACGCGCGGAGCCGCCGAGTTGGTTCCCGTTGGCGACGCTGAGCAAGCAGGGCACGGCAGGCTTCGACGCGTTCCTCACCGCGACCACAGCCGAAAGCCTCGCCGGCCGGGTGGCGGTGGCCGGATCGTGGTCCGAGGCCGCCGGGACGGCGCGCAAGACCCTCGACGACGTCTGCGACTGGGCGTGGACGGCCGCGATCGGTCCGCTGCTGGAACGGTGCCCGCAACCGGCGGACGGACGTGCGCCGCGCCTCGTGCTGATCCCGGTGGGCGAGCTGGCCCGCATTCCCTGGCACGCCGCCCGCCACGTGACGGACGAGGGAGTGCGGTACGCGATCGAGGACGCGGTGTTCTCGTACGCGCCGTCGGCACGTCTGCTGTGCGACCTGGCCTGGCGTGCACCGGTACCGCTGTCCGACTCCGGCCTGGTGGTGGGCGACCCGGACACGGCGGGCGCCGCCGCGGACCTGCCGGCGGCCCGGGCCGAGGCGCAGGCGGTGCGGGAGCGGTTCTATCCGCGCGCCCGGTATGTCGGCCGCACCCCGGACGGAGGTGCCGCCGACGGCGGGGTGGGCACCCGGGCGGACCTGCTCGGGTGGCTCGCCGACGAGCACGCCGGCGCCATGCTGCACCTGGCCTGCCACGGCGTGGTACGCCCCGGCCGTACCGGGGCCGACACGTCCTACCTCCTGCTGGCCGGTGGGGAGCGGATGTCGGCCGAGGAGATCGTCCGGTTCGCCCCGGCCCGTTCCATCGCCCTGGCGGTGCTCGCCGCGTGCGGCAGCGGCGTCTGCGGCCGCGCCGACGACGAGGCGTTCAGCCTGAGCACCACGCTGCTCGCGAACACCGCCAGCGCTGTCGTCGGTGCCCAGTGGAGCGTGCCGGACGCCGCCACGTCGGTGCTGATGTACATGTTCCACCACTACCTGCGTCGCGAGGGTCTCGCGCCGGCCGATGCCCTCCGCGCGGCCCAGCGGTGGATGATCTCCGATACGCGTCAGGTGCCCGCCGAGATGCCCGACGTGCTGCGCGCGGCGCTCGGCCGGACCACGACGGCCGATCCGGTCGGCTGGGCCGCGTTCGTCCACTTCGGGCGCTGAGGCCGGCGGCTGGCCGTCAACTGGCCACAGAGTCGGCCGGGCGATGACCGGCGGACGACCGGCGGCGACCCCACGATTGATCTGTCATTCGTGGGGTGAGCTGCCTGACCGGCCGACCGGCAGCCAGCGCGCGGCCGGGTCTCCGCACGCTCCACACCGGTAGTCACCGCATCGGAAGGAGCGCTGTGACGAGTTCGCACCCCGCCGCGGACGCCGAGGTCGCCTACGTCCGTCTGCTGGCCGGGCACGGTCAGTTGGCGGCCGTGGCGCGGGCCGCGTCACCGGCGGAGCGCCGGCGGCTGACCGCCGGCGCGTGGTCGGTGGCCTGGCCGCTGGTCTTCGCCCGCGTCACCCGGCCGGTCGAACACCGGCGCGGCCACTTCGTCTGCGCGGCGGCCGTGCCGCAGTTGGCCGACGACTGCCTCGACGGCTTCCACGATGACGTGGAGGCGGTCGTGGAGGATCTCCTGACGCACGCGGTGGCGCCGATCCGGAGCGTGGAGGCGTGGATGACGCGACGGCTGACCGCTGTCACAGTCGACGCGCACCGACGGCGCCGGGGGCGGCGGGGAGCGCTGCAACGTCCGCGCGTCCCCGGCTGGCTGGCCGACGCGCTCGGCTACGACGCCTGGCTGATGGAACTCGCCGTCGAGATCCTCAACTGGGTGGGTGTCACCGCCAGCGCCGGTGCCGATGTGTGGCCGCTGCAGAGCTGGGCGGCCCGGCGTGTCGCCGCGACCGGCGACTGGGTGGGAAGCGACCCGGCGGCGGTGGTGCGCGAGGTCGAGGAGGTGCTCGCGGCGATGCGGCGCCGCCCGGCCTGGTTCGCCATGTACGTCGAGCGGCCGATGGGCGCCAAGCCGGCCCCGGTGGCGGCGACGCCGGTGGGCGAGAGCGCGGACCACGCCCCGCCGACGACCAGCGGCGAGATCGACGAGGTGAGACTGCGAGCGCTCGCCGCGGCCGTCATCGAGGCACTCGACGAGGCGCTGGGCCGGGGCGTCGATCCGGACGAGGCCGTCGTGCGGATCGTCACCGCGGTGTTCGGGGAGGGCACCGGGGGAGACGAACTGGACCGCGCGCCGGGATCGGCGCCCGCCTTCGACGAGCGGGTCTCAGCGAGACTCGCCGACCCCGCCGTCGTTGCCCGGGTGGTCGCGGCCGTCCAGCAGATCGTCCGTGGCCCCGAGCGCTGACTCCACAGCCCGGCGGCGCTCGTCGAGGTCGGCGGCCAGCCCGTCGGTGGGGACACCGTCGGCCGCGGCGGCGCGCACGGCAGCGCGAAGCTCCTCCTCCACGAGGCGTTGGAGCTTCGCGCTCTGCTCCGGCGAGAGTCTCACCCGCACCGCCGGCCGGCCGGTTGAATGATCACGAGACGATTCCGCACCGCGAAGGTGTCGATCACGTTCGCGGCCCGCGACTGTCGCACGTCCGTCCGCCCGGCTGTCCGCGCCGCACCGGCCGTCCTCGTCGTCATCGGCGGCCCACCTCCGTCCCGCCGGGCTCTCGCCGGCGTACCCCTTCCTGACGGACCGCCCGCCAGGACGGACGGGTGTGGGTGGCGGTGGGCTGGTGGCAGTGGTCGATGCCGCACGCGGGGGAACAGGCGGCGCGGGAAGGCAGGCAAGTGCCTCTCCGCGCCGCCGTCAACGCAGGTCAGTGCGACTCCACGTCGGCCACCCCCCGGTTGTGTGGGAATCCCCTTCGGCCACATCCCGGCCGCTGATCGGAATCAGATCGGGAAAGCGGCGTGCGGAATCCGACCGAAACCGGAATCGGCAGGGGGCGGCGACGCGGTCGTCAGCCGGCCGGCGTCCTCGTCAGGCTCGCACCGCCAGGGTGGTGCTGGCGGCCACCCAGCAGTGCTCCACGAAGCTCTTCTCCGGCAGGTCGACGATGACGGGTGTGAAGTCGCCCGGCAGCGGCGGTTCGGCGGCGTGCACGATCACGTCCTTGAAGAGCACGTCCGGGACGCCCAGCACGAAGTCGGCCGCCGCGTTGTCGCGCAACGCCGCTCGCAGCGGAGGGCTGTCGAGAAGGCGGTGCACGGCGATTGTCGACGAGCCCACCCACCCGTTGCACGCCGGTTTGACCAGACCTCGGTGCAGCGCCAACCGCAGGCGCAGCCGGGCTTCCGGCGCGGCGATCGCGTTCACCTCGCACAGGGCGGCGCCGAGCTCCTCGACCAGGCGTGGAATGACCACCGACTCGTCGATGCCGGAGGGCAGCACCGTGAACTGGCCGTCACCGTGTGCCTGGGGCGCCACCGCGGAGTCGGCGATGCCCGCGGCGCGACGGGCCCGGGCGAGAACGTCGACGAGGAGACTCTGGATCCGTTCGGTCTCGGCGTTGGTCCGGCTGCTGTAACCCGACACGTCGGCGGCCATGCAGAGCCGCACCGCCGCTGAGCCGGCCACGTCGGCCGGCCCGGCGGTGACCTGGATCGACTCGCTGAAGGCGATCGAGTCACGCAGGTCGGCGTGCAGGACCGTGGACGTCCGTGTCGACACGTCCACGTGCATGTCGATCGTGCCGTGAAGCTCCGCGAGGTCCGCGGGGACTTCGATCAGCGCGTGCACGGCGTACGACCGGGGCAACAGGAGGACGCCGCGCGGGTCCTCGTACGTCCAGCGGAACCGGTGCTGGTGCAGGCCGAGCGTCCACGCCCGGGGGACGCCCCATCGGTTGAGCAGACGGCGGAGCCAGTCCGGCCGGGCCCGGGCGGCGGTGACCGTGTGCGCGGCGGTCGTGGAGGCCGGGGCCGGGCCGGCGTCGTCGAAGGTCAGCCCCACCGCGCCGCCGTCACCGTCGAGCCGCACCGCCACGGCGCGCCGGTCGGTCAGCTCGACCTCGAACCGGACCGCCTGATAGCGCTCGCCGTCGGCGAGATCGCCGAGGTCGAAGGCGAAGATGGCGCCCACGTACCGGTAGCCGGCGTCGGCACGCCGCCGCAGGGCCGGCGGCAGGTCCGCAGCCGGCACCGGGTAGATCACCGGGCGTCCGCAGCGGACCCCGTCGCCGACCACCCGGACCTCCCGGTCGTCGGCGGAGCGCCCGGACGCGGACACGAGTTCGCGTCCGGCTAGGACATCGGACGGGTGCAGCAGGTCGATGGCGTCCGCCGTCATGGTGTCTCCCTGGCCGGTGCTCGGGTTGCCTGTAGCGATAGCTGACGGACACGCCGGCCGGATGCGGTCGCCGGGATGCGTGACTCGTCCATCGCGTCGAGCACAGGGCGCGCGATCATCCACGAACGTCGCCGCCGGATCCGGCCCGCGAACCCGGCGGCGTACGCCGTTCTTACCGCTCTCTTACGAGACAGCACGCGGGCGTACCCGAAGCGTCACGGGGCGCGATGCTGAGGGCCGGCTGTCAACGCAGGAAGAGGGGCCACCATGGGATCACTGGCACGGTACGGGCTGTCCGCGGCGACGGTCTCCACACTGGCGGCAGGCGTGCTGCTCCCGCCGGTCACGCCTGTCGCAGCCGCGACGCCCTCGACGTGGACGGCGACGGTCCCGGCGCTGATTCACGAGAGCCGGCTGACCGACGTGGCCGCCACCGGCCCGAACAACGCCTGGTCCGTCGGCTACCAGGCGTCGACCTACACGGGGTACTCGATCGACGAGCCGTACGCGCTGCTGCGGTGGAACGGGCGGACGTGGACGGAACGACGGCTGCCGCACGCCGCATACGTGTTGTACAAGGTGGACGCGGCGAACGCCCGGGACGTCTGGACGGTGGGCATCGGGCGCCGCGGTGAGGCGTACGCCGGGCACTTCGACGGCGAGACCTGGACGGCGCACGCGCCGTGGACGGCACCGGCCGGGACCTCGGAGCTGCTGGACGTGGCCGCCGCCGGTGGCGGGCGGGCCGTGCTCGTCGGTCAAGACGGCGGCCGGCCGCTCGTCGTCGAGGGTGACGCCCGTCGCTTCGACCGCGTCGCGGTGCCGGGGACTGAGGGAATCGACGGCGTCCTGCGGGCGGTCTCACGCACCCAGGACGGCAGCGTGTTCGCCGCCGGTGAACGGTACGTCGCCGACGCGCCCTACCCGGAGCCGATGATCGCGCAGCGCGTCGGCGGGTCGTGGCGGGTGGCATCGTTGCCGCCGATCCCGAGCGCCCGGCTCACCGGTGTGTGGGCCCGCTCGTCGACCGACGCCTGGGCGGTCGGCACCCAGGACTTCGACTCCACCCCCAAGCCGGTCATCCTGCACTGGGACGGCCGGACGTGGCAGCGGGTGGCCGGACCGGCACCCGCCGGTTGGGTGTACGCCGTCGCCGGTGACGCGAACGGCGACGTCTGGATCAGTGGCACGAATCCGGTCCCGCCGTACGTCGAGTACCCGGGCACGCTGTTGCTGCGCTACACCGGCGGCCGATGGAGCGTCGCGTACGGGCCGAAGGTGGACGGCAACGACCCGAGCCTGGACGCCCTCGCAAACATCCCGGGGACCTCGTCGTTCTGGGGGAGCGGCACGGTGTCGACAGCCGGGCTCCGCCTCACCGCCGTGATCGAGCGGACCAGGTGAGGGCGGGGGCCTGAGCGCGGCACGGCTCACGCCCCGCCACCCTGGCGTCCGCCGGAATGACTACCGCCCGGAGGCCAGCACCGAACGGGTCAGCGCGGTCAGCCCGGCATCCCAGCGCTCGTCGGGCCAGTCGCGAAGATGCTCCACGAGATCGCTGCGCACCGCGGCCAGCAAGGCGTGCGCGAGGAACTCCGCCGACTCGGGGCCCCGGGCCTCGGACACGATGGCGCTCAGCGTCGCGTGCCACTCCTCGTACGACTCGTTGCGATAGGGGCTTCCGCTTCCCGCGTTCTCCAGGGCCAGCGTGAGGACCCGGTTGGCCCGTTTGAACCGGACCAGTTCCCGCAGCAGGCGCAGGGCCCGGTCCGCCGGCGAGTCGCCGGGCAGGCTCGCCGCGAGTGACGCCTGAAGCTGTTCGCCGCGTGCGCCGTAGAGGGCGCGGATGAGGCCCAGCCGGTCTCGGAAGTGGCGGAACAGCGTGCCCTTGCCCACGCCGGCGGCAGCGGCGACGTCGTCCATGGAGATCCGGTCGGGGTCGGTCGCCGCCTCGAACAGCCGGTCGGCCGCGGCGAGCACCGCCTCCCGATTCCGCGCCGCGTCAGCCCGCACTCCTGCCCCCTCTCGCAAACGGACCGCCAGTCCGCTATGGTGAAGCGGACCGGCCGTCCGCTTATCGTAGATCACCGCGGGCGGCCCGCGACAGGAAGGAACAGCAGTGCCGAGTACCCCCACCGATGTGTTCCACCAGGCCCTGGATCTTCTGCTCGGAAAGGACATGCCGGGCTTCATCGCCCTGTTCGCCGACGACGCCGTCATGGAGTTCCCGTTCGCGCCGGCCGGGCGGCCCAGCCGGGTGGCCGGCCGAGCCGAGCTGCACGACTACCTCATCGACTACCCGCGGACCCTGGACATCCGCGAGATCGCCGACGTCACCGTGCACCAGACCGCGGACCCGGAGGTGATCGTCGCCGAGTTCACCGCCACCGGCGTCGTCGTCGCCACGGGCGAGCCGTACCGGCTGCGGTACATCGCCGTCCTCACCATCAGGGCCGGGCGGATCGTGCGCTACCGCGACTACTGGAACCCGCTGGCCGTGCGGGAACTGTTCGGCGAGGGGGTGCGGGCATGATCCTCGTCGTCGGAGGCACGGGAACGACGGGCCGGCTCGTCGCCGCGAGACTCGCCGCCGCCGGCCGCCGGGCCCGCGTCGCCAGCCGCCGGGCGTCCGCCGAGGGCGTCCGCTTCGATTGGTACGACCGCAGCACGCACGCCACGGCGCTGGACGGTGTGACAGGGCTCTACCTGATCGCGCCCCTCGGCGACGCCGACCCGGCGCCGACCATGCTGCCGTTCCTGGACCTGGCCCGGCACGCCCGGGTACGGCGGGCCGTCCTGCTCAGCTCGTCGGCGATCGAGGCCGGCACGCCGGGACTGGGCGAGGTACAGGCCCAGCTCGGCGAGATGATCCCCGAGTGGGCGGTGCTGCGACCGTCCTGGTTCATGGAGAACTTCGTCGGCGACCATCCGCACGCCGCGAGCGCCCGGGAGCGTGGCGAGATCGTCAGCGCCACCGACGACGCCCGCGTGGGCTTCGTCGATCCGGCCGACATCGCCGAGGTGGCGGTGCGTGCCCTCACCGACCCGGCGCCCCACGACACCGAGCACGTCATCACCGGTCCCGAGCGGCTGAGCTACGCCGACGTCGCCGCCACGCTCACCGACCTCCTCGGTCACCCGGTCCGGCACCGTGCGGTCGACGAGGACGCGCTCACCGCGTACCACGAGGCTCACGGCCTCGCGCCCGACTACGCCCGCTTCCTCGCGGGCCTGGACACGGCCGTCGCCGCGGGCTCGGAGGACCGGGTCACGACGACCGTCGCGGACGTGACCGGCCGGCCGGCCCGGACGTTCCGGGACTTCTGCCGCGACCGGCTGGCCGGGGCCCCGCGGGCCGCGGACGCCTCGCCAGCCTGAGAACGACGCCCGGCCGGCGTCAGGACGGGTTCGGTTCGGTCCTGCTCGCGTCGGACAGCGGCGTGGACGAGGCCCTGCCGGGGGCCGGCTCGGCCCGGACGGCCAGGGAACTGTCGTGCGACGGGCTGCCGGGATCGGTGGTGTAGACGAACAGCGTCTGGTCCGGGTCGCCGGGCAGGGCGAGCGCCTCGTAGTGAAGAGTGATCGGCCCGACCGCCGGATGGCTCATCCGCTTCGAGGCGAGCACGTCCGTGCGGCGGCCGAGGATGAACGCGGGGTGTTCGGTCATCGAGGCGAGCAGTTGGTGCATCGCCGGGCGTACCCGTTGGGCCGGCATCTGCCGGCTGCTGCGCCTCGCCGGCCACGCGAGGCCGGCGAGGTGGGCGCGGGCGGCGGCGTCGAGCTGGACGGAGGAACCGCCCGACGTCGACGGCGCCTGACTGCTTCGTCGGCGGGTCGCGCGCTGCCGCGTAGCCGGACAGCTCGGCGTCGATCCGGTGTTGTCGGAGCCCGTGGCTATCCTTTCGCGGTGTCGTACGCCGATCTCACTTCCGCGCAGTGGAACGACCTCTCCGACAGCGCTGCCGGCCGGCTGGCCCAGGACATCGCCGGCCGGCACGAGTTGACAGTGGCCGGTGTGGAGAACAGGGCGTACGCGGGGCGGTCGCACCGCACGGCGCTGTTCGACCGCGGCGGGATGCGGTTCGCTCTCGTCCCCGGCGGCCGGTCGACGCTCGGCTACGACGCGGCCCGGTTCCGTCCCGCCGCGCACCAGGCCGCCGACTACGCCGACAGCGCCGCCGAGTTCGGCCTTCCGTCGCTGACGGAGTACGTGGACGCGATGACGTCGCCCGTCCGCGACGTCGACATGCCGGCGATGCTGGTCGCGGTGGACGCCTTCGACCCGTGCGAGGTTCCGCTGGCGCCGGACGACCCTCGCGTGCGGGAGCTGGTCTCGTCGGCCGGGGGCCGGTTCGGCGGGGTGCGCACCTTCCGGTCGGGTGACGGGCTGGCCGTGGAATTCGACCGGGCCGGGCAGGTGGTGCGCGCCCGGGCGATCCGCGAGGTCTCGTACGACGACGCGATGGCCGGGCTGGCCGACCTCGGCCTGCGGACGACCACTCCGGACGAGTGGGAGTGGGCGTGTGGCGCCGGCGCGGCGACGCTGTTCCGCTGGGGTGACGACTGCCCCGGCGACGGCTACCCGTACGACCACAGGACCGGCCCGCACCGGCAGGACAACCTCTGGGGTCTGGCGATCGGGCAGGACCCATACCGGCACGAGGCGACGACCGAGCGCACCGTCGTGTGCGGTGGGGACGGCGGCGGTGCCACCTGCGGCGGCAGCGGTTTCTTCCTGGGCTGGCTCACCCTGGCGACCGCGTACCGCGACGAGGATTTCGGCCAGTGGGTCGCCTCCGACGACGGATACGCCGACGAGATCCTGACCCGGCCCGTCATCGAGCTGGGCTGAGGCCCGGATGGACGCCAGGACCGGCGAACCCTCCGGCGCGGCAGGCGATGACTGATCGTCCGCTGCTGTTCCTGGACGTCGACGGGACGCTTCTGCCCTTCGGCGGCTCCGCCGGGCCGCCGGAGGACGGCACCAACCCACTGCTGGCCGGTCTGGACGCCGGCCTTGGCCGGCGGGTCGCCGCGTTGCCGTGCGATCTCGTGTGGGCCACGACCTGGATGCACGACGCCAACGAGGTGCTCGCGCCGCGGCTCGGGCTGCCTCCGCTGCCGGTCGTCGACTGGCCGGACGACGAGGACGACGGCGGTCGGCTGCACTGGAAGACACGGCGGCTCGTCGAGTGGGCCGCCGGACGCCGGTTCGTCTGGCTGGACGACGAGATCACCGACGCCGACCGGAGGTGGGTGGCCGGGAACCACGGCGCGCCGGCGCTCCTGCACCGCGTCGATGCCCGCCGCGGCCTCACCGACGCGGACCACCGACTCGTCGCGCGATGGCTGAGGGGATAGGACCTGGTGTCAGCGTCCGCGCGCCCCTAAGCGACCCGGTCGCGTGGCAACGCCCGGGTGGGCAGCACCAGGACCTTCCCGTCCTCCTTCTCGACGAGGCCGATCTCGACATCGGGCAGATCCGACACGGACACGGTCTCCTCGGCCGCGAGCTGACGCAGGCGACCCGGCCAGGCGAGCAGGTTGTTCACCTCGCCCTGGGTCAGCAGGCGATCGGTGAAGCTCTTGGTGGGTGCCCGCAGCCGCAGGTCCGCGAGGGCGCCGAGGAGCGCGTGCAGTTCGTCCTGGAGTTCGTCCACGCTCCGCTGCTCGTCCTGCAACATCGCGGTGAAGCGGCGAAAACTGAGCTCGGGCGACTTCTGGGCGTGCTCGACGGCTTGCAGCACCGCGACCCGTCGCTTCGTCGCGATGGCCAGTGACGCCAGCCGGAGCTCGACGCGGAAGGCGCCGTCGGGCTTGTCGATCCCGGGGAAGACCTTGATGAGGTCGGCGACCTCCACCCCGTCGGATGAGAACGCCGCGACCTTCGCCCGCCATGCGCCCGCCCTGCGTCGGGCCGCGGCGATGGCGGTGTCGACCGTGTGTACGGCCGCGTCCAGGCCGAGAGAATGTCCCGCCTCACCCTTGTCGAGCAGGAGCGCGGTCGCCCGTTCGACGGCCGCCGTCGCGCCGTGGAGGCGGTCGCGTTCCGCGTCGAGGTTCTCGGCGGTCAGCTCCTCGAGAAGCTCGGTGACCCTCTCCATGGCCTTACGACGCTGCTCTTCGGCGTACACGCTCGCGGCGGTCGCCACAGCGAGCAGGATGAACGATGCCGCGGCGGTGACGATACCGGCGGTGGTCGCCGCCTTCGCGGTGCCGCTCACCGCCCCCGTGACGCCCGGCCGGGACGCGTCGGCCGCCACCGGCACGAAGGTGGCCTTCTGCACGATGCCCGTCCTGCCGAGGATATCGCCATGGATGCCACCCGCGACGGCCTTGGACGGCATGGACCGGACGAGACCGTCACCGAGCTGCGAGGCCACCGACCTCGGCACGACCATGCGGTACAGCGTCTCCGTCGACCCTGCGGCGGCCGTCGCCGCGGACCCGGCGTTCGGCGTCTTCAGCAGCCGCCGGAGCTCCATCGCGAGCGGCGACGCGGCGTCGAGGAGCCGTCCGCCTCGGATGTCCGTCGCCGGCGGAAGCGGGTACGCCTCCACCGTGACGAGCGGCGTGTCGAGGAACGCGGCGAGCGCCTGCCGCAGCCCGGCCAACCGCTCCGGTGACATGCCCTTGTGGTCCACGGGAAGCTCCGCCGCCCGCGAGATCTTCCCGGGCTCCGTCGCCAGGGTCCACACCGGCACCTGCTGATGGTCCGTCACGCCGTTCCGCCGTTCCTAGTCGTGGCGAGCGCCATGAGACTAGCCAGTGCGTCGCTGATCGGCAGACCCGTGTCTGCCACCGGACACGGCCTGTCATGCTCGAAACGATGACCACCGAGCGCCCCCGCGGCTCCCGCCTCCCGCGCGTCCTGCTGATCGTCGGCGTCCTCGTTGCGCTCGCCGCCGTCGCGGCGGTCGTGGTGCCGCTGGTGCGGCCGCCCGGCCCCCGACCGGACTTCCAGCTCCCGGTGGCGTGCGGTGAGACGTGGCGGCTGTCCACCTATCCGGGGCACGACGACTACGACGTCGACTTCTTCCCGACAGCGGGGGAGGCGTGGGGGCGGCCGGTGCTCGCCTCCGCCGACGGCACCGTCACCGTCGCGGGGATCAACGGCTCGCTGGGTGGCCGTACCCCGCAGGACCCGGACGGGCCGCGCGGGCGGGGCGGCGGCTACTGGGTCAAGATCGACCATGGTGGCAAGTGGGAGACGCAGTACCTGCACCTGCTCGAACCGCCGTCGGTGCGGGCCGGTCAGCGGGTGGCCCGGGGCGACCAGCTCGGACGGGTCGGCAGCACCGGGAACTCCGGAGCCCCGCACCTGCACTACGAGCAGCGCCGGGGCTGGGAGAAGGTGGAGGCTCACTTCGACGGCGTGCCGTCCGGGATCACGTCCGACGACCGCGAGTACTCGGTGCGGCTGACGAGCGCGAACTGCGCGCCGCCGCGCCCGTGATCGGGTCGGTCAGTCCCACCTCGACGTCAGTGCCGGGAACCGGCGGGGAGGCGGCCGGCTCGCACCGCCGGCCTGCCCGGACAGCGTACGCAGGCGACTGTCGGCCGGTGCGTCGAGGTCACGGACGTACCACGGTGACGCCACTGCCGGTTACCATCCCGAGTCATGGCGAGATACGTCGCTCTGCTGCGTGCGGTGAACATCGGTGGCGCCAGTTCCATGGCGATGGTGGAGCTGAAGGAGGTCTTCGTCTCCTGCGGCTTCGACCAGGTGGCGACCTACCTCCAGAGCGGCAACGTGGTGTTCGGCTGTCCGGAGACCGACGAGGCCGCGATCCTCGCCGAGATCGGCCGGGCCATCGAGCGGCGGTGGGGCCGGGACGTGCCCGTGCTCCTGCGCAGCCTGGCCGAGCTGGACGCGATGATCGCCGCGAATCCGTACGCCGCCGGGCAGACCGATCTGACGAAGTTGCTGGTGACGATGCTCAGCAGCGATCCCGGCGCGGACAAGCAGGCGGCGCTCGCGTCCCCGCCCGGCGAGACCGGGACGCTGACGCTCGTCGGCCGGGACGTGTTCGTGCACGTGCCCGACGGGTACGGGCGCAGCAAGATCGGCAACGCCTTCGTGGAGAAGAAGACGGGGATGGTCGGGACGACACGCAACTGGCGCTCGGTGCTGAAGTTGCGGGAGATGGCGGCGGCCTGACCCGGCGTCGGACACGAGGGTCGTCGTCGAGGTGACTGTGCAGTTCCGGGTGCTGGGTCCGCCGGAGGTCGTCCGCGACGGGCGGGTGGCGCCGCTCGGCGGGCCGAAGCAGCGAGCCCTGCTGGCCCTGTTCCTGCTGCGCCCGAACCGGTTCGTCACCGCCGACTGGCTGGTCGACGCGCTCTGGGACGGACGGCCGCCGGCCAGCGCCCAGACGACGCTGCGCACGTACGTCGCCGGGCTGCGCCGGGCCGTGGAACCGCAACGGTCCCACCGCGAGCCTGCGCGCGTCCTGCGCGGTCACCCCGGGGGGTACGAACTGCGGGTGGACGCCGACGCCGTGGACGCGGTCCGGTTCGGCGCCCTGGTGGACCGGGCGGCGGAGGCGCTCGCGGCCGGGCGGCCGGCGGACGCCGAGCGGATCTACACCGAGGCGCTGGCGTTGTGGCGTGGTGAGCCGCTGGCGGGCGTTGCCGACCTGGCGGCGGTGCGCCCGGAGGCGGCCCGGTTGGTCGAGCTGCGGTCCAGCGCCGAGGAGGGGCGGTTGACAGCCGCCGTCGCGGCCGGCCGGCACGCGACGCTGCTGCCGGAGCTGCGCCGGTTCGTGTCGGCGAACCCGCTGCGTGAGGGCGCCCGGGCGCAGTTGATGCTGGCGTTGTACCGGTCGGGACGGCAGACCGAGGCGCTCGCCGTCTTCGACGAGGGACGCCGGATCCTGGCCGGCGAGTACGGGCTCGACCCCGGCGAGCAGATCCGCGCGGCGCACCGGTTGATCCTGGCGCAGACCGTACCGGCGGAGCCCGCCGTACCGCAGGACCCCGGCACCGCGGCCGGAGCCGGCGGCCGGGCGGCGGCCGGACGTCCGGCCGGGGTGGCGCCGGAGCGGGACGGCGGGCCGCTCGTGGGGCGGGACGCGGAGCTCGAACTGCTGCGGGAGACGCTGGACGCGGCGACCGGGCAGGGCGGGCGGGTGCTCGCGCTGGTGGGGGAGGCCGGCATCGGGAAGACCAGCCTCGCCGCGGCGCTCGGCGCGCGGGCCGCCGCGACCGGCGTCCCGGTGGTCTGGGGTCGCTGTCCGGACGTCGGGCAGGCACCGCCGTTCTGGCTGTGGAGCCAGGTGGTACGCGCGCTGACGGCGATGTCGCGGACCCACGCCGCCGGCTCGGCGCACCGGCTGGACGGGTTCGCCGCCGGCTCGCCGGCCGGGCCGGCAGACAGTCACGGTCTGGACCCCACGGCACGGTTCCAGGTGTACGAGGCGGTGGCCGACCTGGTGCACGCGGCGGCCCGGGAACGCGGGCTGCTCGTCGTGCTGGACGACCTGCACGCCGCCGACCCGGACTCGTTGCTGTTGCTGCGGTTCCTCGCCACCGCCCTGCCGGCGTCGCGGGCGCTGGTGGTCGCCACGCTGCGCCCGTACGACGACGATCCGGCCCTAATGGCGACGGTCGCCGAGCTGGCGCGCGGACGCGGCTTCGGTCAGGCCCGGCTCGCCGGGCTGGACGCCGCGGCGGTCGCCGACCTGGTCCGGGACCGCACCGGCGTGGCGCCGCCGGAGCCGCAGGTGACCCGGCTCGTGACCCGCACCGGCGGGAACCCGTTCTTCCTCACCGAGCTGCTACGGTCCCGGGCCGACGCGGGCGCCGACGCGGAGCTGCCGCCGAGCATCCGGGACACGGTGCGGCTGCGGCTGGCCGGGCTGCCCGCTTCCACCCGGCGTTGCCTCGACCTGCTCAGCGTCGCCGGACACGACCTGGACCTGGCGGTGCTGGCGGCGGCGCTGGACCGCACGGCCGAGGCGGTCGCCGAGGACCTCGCCCCGGCGTACCCGGCCGCGCTTGTCGTCGAGACCGGTCCGGGCGCGCTCGCGTTCCGTCATCCGCTGATCGCCGAGGTCACCTACGCCGAGCTGGTCCCGCCGCGCCGGGCCGCGCTGCACGCCCGGCTGGCCGCCGCGTACGAGCGGACCGCCGGCACCGCACCGGCGGAGCTGGCCCACCACTACGGCGAGGCGATCGGGCTCGGCCACGGCGAGGACCACCTGCGGTGGTCACTGCGTGCCGCCGACGACGCCACCCGGCGGGTCGCCTACGAGGACGCGCTCGGCCACCTCGGACGGGCCGCGCTCCGCCTGGCCCCGGCCGCGCCGGTGTCGCCCGACGCGGCAGCCACCGAGCTGACCGTCCAGTTGCACCGCGCGTCCCTGCTCCAGATGACAGTGGGCGTCGGCAGCGACGCTGTCGACCGGGTCTGCGCCCGCGCCCGTGAGCTGCTGACACTCGTGGGCCCGGACGCGGACATCGGGCCCGCGCTCTGGGCGCTCGGCGAACTGGCCGCCAACCGGGCCGAGTACGCGATCTGCGCCGATCTCGCCGGGCGGCTCGTGCGGGCACCCGACGACGGCAGCGGGCTGATCGCCGTGGCCGGGGAGTACCTGCTGGGCGCCGTCGGCTACTTCACCGGCCGGCAGGCCGAGGGCGAGCGGCGGCTCACCGCCGGGATCGAGCGGCTGCGTGCCGTCGACCGGGCGCTGCTGCGCCGCGGGGCCGGCCGCCGGCCGGTGCTGGCCTGCCACAACTTCCGGGCGCTCGTCCGCTCGATGCGCGGCGACCCGGCCGGCGCGTGGGCCGACATCGCCGCCGCCGAGGCCCTCGCCGAGGAGCTCGACGACCCGTACGGCCGGGCGAACGCGGCGCTCTACGCGGCCTGGCTGGCGATGCAGGAACACGACGTCGCGGCGGCCGACGCGGCGGGACGGCGGTGCCGGGACATCGGCCGGGCTACCGGACTGCCGCACATGACCGCCACCGGCGCGTACTTCCTGGAGTGGGCCGCGGCGCGCGGCGGCGACCACGGCCGGCTCGACGCGATGCGCGCCGCCGCCGACGAGTTCTACCGGCCCGGACTGCGCTCGACCCGGACCATCACGCTCTGCGCGATGGCCGAGGCGTACCTGACCGCCGGCCGTCCGGACACCGCGGCGACGCTGGCCGGGGAGGCGCTGGCGGTGGCGGACCGGGTCGGCGAGCGCGTCTTCGTGGCCGAGCTGCACCGGATCCGCGGCGCGGCCCGGCGCGACCGCGCGGAGTGGGACCTCGGCGCCCGGATCGCCGCCGACCACGGCGCCGGGCTGTTGCTGCCCCGGTTCACCGGCTTCTGACCGGTGTGGAGGCCCGCTTCCACGCCTTCTCCACGCCCCTTCCACGCCGGGCTGGTGCCCTGGTCGGTGTCGGGTAGGGCGGCCGGAGCCGTCCCGGGGCACGTTTCGAAGGGGCACCACTGATGGGATCAGTTCAGCCGGAGGTCGAGGTCGCCGTGATCGGCTGCGGGCCGGTGGGTGCGCTCACCGCCAACCTGCTCGGCGCGCGCGGCGTCACCACGCTGGTCGTGGAGCGCAGCGCCACGCCGCACGGCCAGCCGCGGGCCTTCTCCTGCGACGACGAGGCGTTGCGCGTCTACCAGCAGGCGGGCCTGCTCGACGAGGTACGCGACTCCACGATCGCGCCGCCGCTCGTCGAGTACGTCAACCGCGCGGGCCGCACCTTCGCCCGGATGAAGCTGTCCGAGACGGACTTCGGGTACGGGCACGCGCCGCTGCGCTTCTTCGACCAGCCGCGACTGGAACGGACGCTGCGCGCCGGGCTGGACCGCTTCCCGCACGTCCAGCTCGCGCTCGGCACCGAACTGGTCGGCCTGGCCCAGGACGAGGACGGCGTGACGGTGCTGCTGTCCGACGTGGGCACCGGGCAGCGGCGGGCGGTCCGCGCCCGCTACGTGCTCGGCTGCGACGGTGCCCGCAGCGCCACCCGCGCCGCCGTCCGGATCCCGTTGTCCGGGGCGAGCTACGCCGAGCCGTGGCTGGCCGTCTCCGGCGACGTGCCGCCCGAGGCGGTACGGGTGCCGGACACCACGTTCGTCTGCGACTGGCAGCGCCCGGCGTTCGTGTCGCCCGGCGCGGCCGGCAGCTACCGGATGGAGTTCATGCTGCGCCCGGGTGAGACCGAGGCGCGGATGCGGCGGCCGGAGACCGTAGCCGCGCTCGTGTCCCCGTACGTCGACCCGGATCGGTTCGCCGTCACCCGCGCGGTGGTCTACACCTTCCACCACCTCATCGCCCAGCGGTGGCGGGAGGGGCGGGTGTTCCTGCTCGGCGACGCCGCCCACCAGATGCCCCCGTTCATGGGCCAGGGCCTGTGCAGCGGCCTGCGCGACGCGGCGAACCTGTCGTGGAAGCTGTCGCTGGTGCTGTCCGGCGCCGCCGATCCCGCGGTGCTCGACACGTACGAGACGGAGCGGCGCCCGCACACGGTGGAGATGGCGCAGACGAGCGTCCGGCTGGGACGCGTCTTCCTGGCCCGCAACCGGGTCACCGCCGGGGTGCGCGACGTCGCGCTGCGGGCGGTCCAGACGATCCCCCGGGTACGGCGGTTCGTCGAGCGGTTCGAGTTCAAGCCGGTGCCGGCGTACCGGCGGGGCCTGATGGCCGGCGGGCGGCGCGACGGCGTGGTCGGCACGATGTTCCCCCAGCCGCGCGTGCTCATCCCGGGCGTGCCCGGCGAGTGCCTGCTCGACGAGGCGCTCGGCGACGGCTTCGTCGTGCTCGGCGCCGCCGGAGTGGACGCTCCGCTCGGAGCGTGGCGGCCGGGGCTGCCGGTGCGGTTCGTCGCGGTCCACCCGTCCGGCACGCCGCTCGCCGGCCTGCCGGGCTCGTCCGGCGACCTGCCGGATCCGCTTTCCGGCCCTCCCGTGGCCGGTGGGCCGGACCGGGTCGACGTGGTGGACGCCGACGGGGTGCTCGGCGGGTGGCTGCGGCGGCACGGCGCCGACCTGGTGGTGCTACGGCCGGACCGGTTCGTGTTCGCCCTGGTCACGGCCGGCGGTGCCGAGCGGGCCGCACGGGTCCTGTCGGCCGCTCTCGGCGTACCGCCGGACGGAGACCGGGCCCGGGCGGAGACGTCGGGGCTCGGGGCGGCACCGGGTTCGTGACCTGACGCCCGGAGGCAGTGCCTGACGCGCCTATCATCGTTCACTGTGGACGGCACGGAGGTCGACCAGCTGACTGTCGACGGTGTGGGTTCGATAGCGCACCTGCTGCCGAAGTCACGCGGCCGATGTGGCATCTACGAGCTGACCTTCGCCGACGGCGAGCGGTACGTGGGGCAGGCCGTCGACGTGGTGGCGCGGTTCGGCATGCACCGCCGGAAGTGGCACGACATCGTCGAGATCGCCTTCCGGCGCGTACCCCGCGATCGACTCGACGACGAGGAGCGGGAGCAGATCCGCAGGCGGGAGTCGGCCGGGGTGCGGCTGCGCAACGTCGTGCACACCGCCGGCCGGCTCGGCGCCGCCGAACTGGACCGGGTCCTGCCCCCGCCGCGGCAGCAACGCTGGCTGGCCGGCCACGAGCCCTGTCCGATCCCCCTCGCGCTCGGCGAGGGGGATCCACCGAGCCGGGATCCCCGGCGTGCCGAGGGCGACCTGGAGCTGAGGCGGTGGGGTGGGGGCGGGAGTGCTCATGACGTCCTCCGGTGGACGTGAGTGCCTTGCCGAGATCCGTTCACGAGCGTAGGAAGAAACCCACCGTCCGATGTCGAAGGAGACGCGCGTGCGCACACCCCGACGGCTCCGTCTCGCCGTGTCCGCGCTGGTGACCGCGTCGGCCGTGCTGCTCGGCTCCGGTGCCGCCGCGGCGCCGTCCGCGCCTCCCGCGACGGCCGGGCAGCGGCCCTGCGACCCGATCGACCCGGCGGCCTGCCTGCTGCCGTTCCCCAACGACTACTTCACAGTGCCGGACCGCAGCACCCCGACCGGCAAGCGGGTCCGGTTCGCGGCCTCCGCGATGCCCGCCAACGTGCTCGGAGTGCCGATCGACCCGGCCGAGTGGAACCGGCAGGACGGGTTCAGCCCCGGCTCGCCGATCCTGGCGCGCGTACCCGGTCTCGACGCCGCGCGGACCCGGATCGCGCCGGTCACCGACGTCGCGCGATCGCTCGCGCCGGACGCGCCGATCGTGCTGCTCGACGCGCGCACCGGCAGGCGTACGCCGTACTGGGCCGAACTGGACGCGCACGCCGCCGGCAGCCCGGACCGGCAGGCGCTGATCATCCGGCCGGCGGTCGCGCTGACCGAGGGCACGAGGTACGTCGTCGGCCTGCGCGGCATGCGAGACGGCGACGGCGCGCTCATCCCGGCACCGAAGGCGTTCCGGAAGTACGTGACCGGCTCCGGCCTGGACCGGCGTGACCCGCGCGCGCCGCAGATGAAGCGGATCCTCGCGGACCTGAACCGGGCCGGCGTCAAGCGGCACAGCCTCTACCTGGCCTGGGACTTCACCGTGGCCAGCCGGCAGGGGCTGAGCGGGCGGATGCTGGCGGTCCGGGACGGCGCGTTCGCCGCGCTCGGCCGCCGCTCGCCCACGTTCACCGTCTCGCAGGTCACCGACTACACGCCGGAGCAGGACCCGCTGATCGCCCGGCAGGTCACCGGCACCGTCACCGTGCCGTCCTACCTGACCGGCGACGGCGGGCCGGGCTCCCGGCTGCACTACGGGCCGGTCGGCGGCGACGGCACCCCGCCGACACGCGACGCGCTGCCCACACCGTCCGGGACGACGGTGGCTGCCGACTTCGTCTGCAACATCCCGCGCAGCGCGTCCGCCACGAGACCCGCACACCTCTCGCTCTACGGCCACGGCCTGCTCGGCCGCCCGACCGAGATCAACGCCGCGAATGTCAAGACCATGTCGCAGACGTACGACTTCACCTTCTGCGCGACGAGCTGGATCGGCATGGCCGCCGCCGACGTCCCGTACGTCGCCGGGGCCTTCACCGACCTCAGTGCCTTCCCCGCGGTGGCCGACCGGCTCCAGCAGAGCTTCCTGAACTTCCTCTTCCTGGGCCGGACGATGATCCACCGCAACGGGTTCGCCGCCCACCCGGCGTTCCGCGACGCCGCCGGTCGGCCGCTGATCGACGTGGCCGGCGGACTGCACTACGACGGCAACAGCCAGGGCGGCATCAACGGCGGCGCGCTCACCGCCATCGCCCAGGACTGGACCCGCTCGGTGCTCGGCGTGCCCGCGATGAACTACTCCACGCTGCTGCAACGCAGCGTCGACTTCGCCCCGTTCCAGACGGTCATGGACGGCTACTACCCGGACCGGATCGACCAGCAGCTCATCTTCGGCCTGCTGCAGATGCTGTGGGACCGGTCCGAGGCCAACGGGTACGCCCAGCACATGACCGACCGGCCGCTGCCGCGTACCCCGGCGCACCGGGTGCTGATGCACGTGGCGTTCGGCGACCACCAGGTGTCGACCGCCGCGGCGGAGGTGCAGGCGCGCACCATCGGCGCCCGCCTGCACGCCCCGGCGCTCGCCGACGGCTGGTCACCGGACGTGCGGCCGTTCTGGGGCATCGCGCCGATCCGCAGGTACCCGTACGCCGGCTCGGCGATGGTGGTCTGGAACAGCGGAGCCGCGTACGCGCCGCCGACGACGAACCTCGCGCCCGCCGGACCGGAGTACGGCGAGGACTCGCACGAGTTCCCCCGCGCCCAGCCCGGCGCCCAGCGGCAGAAGGCGGTGTTCCTGCTCACCGGCAAGGTGATCGACGTCTGCGGGGGCGGGCCCTGCCCGTGACGTAGCGGCCGCTCGCTGCCGGCGCCGCGCCGCCCGGCACATCAGCCTCCTAGGACGCCTTGGCGGGTGTGCCGGGAATCATGCCCCCGTGTAGGCGAACGCGGCCCAGTACCTCGGATCGACGTAGGGACGGTCGTCCGCCCGGCCCGGCGGCTCGACATCGGGCAGCAGGGCGGCCAGGTCGGTCCGCGTCGCGGTACGGAGCCACCGCTGGGCACGGCTGAGCGCCTCGGCAGGCTCGCAGCCCTCCTGGCACCACAGCCGGTAGAACGTGACCATCAGGTAGGTGGTGGCGAGATCGTCGACCGACCAGGCGGTCGCGATCACCCCGGCGAACCCGATCTGGATCAGGGCCGAGGGCAGGCCGACAGTCTCGTTGGGCAGCGCCGATCCACTGCGGTTGGTCTGACAGGCGGACAGCACCGCCAGGCGGCGGCGGCTCGGCTTCAAGGTCCGGCGTAGTTCCTCGAGCGTGACCTGCCGGTCCGCGAAGTACAGCCTGCTGTCCATGATCGAGTCAGGGTCGACGCTGCCGTGGCAGGCGATGTGCCACACGGTGTGTCTGTCGGCTGCGGCATGGAACTCCGCCCAGGTGCAGCCGTGCCGTGGCGACGTCGGCCTGCCGTTCCATCTGCGGGTGATCTCGGCGGTCTCCCGGCCGACATACCGAAGGTGTTCGCCGAGGCTCGTGCCGTGCCCGTCGGGCACGTCGATGGCGAGCAGTGTCTGCTCCGGGCCGGCGAGTTGCCGGGCAGTGCTGCGGCATCGTCGCAGGCTCCGGACGTTCGGCGCGTACCGGATCGCCGAAAACTGCCCGACGTGACGCCATTCGGTGTCCTCGTCACCAGGGATGCCGGGCATTCCGGCGGCATGCAGCGGCAGGAGGCTCAGGAGGCCCACGGGCACCAGCGTGACCACCCGTCCCCTCGCACTCCACAGGACGACGTTCATCAGCCCTGCCTCCCAGAGGGTGCGAAGCGCCGCGGCAGTCCGGTCGACGCCCGTCGCTCCGAGCGGTTCGATGTCGCGGAGCCCGGGCAGGAGCGGGCTCGTGCTCAAGGAGACGGTTCGACCGGATGCCGTCGGGGTACCGGCCGCCACGTCACGGACCAGCTCGGTGACCGTGGCGCGGTCCAGTTCGGGCAGGTCGACGTACTGCGGGTCGTGGCGTGCGGCGACCACGAGCGCGTACCCGCCGGCCTTCGCGGCGCCGAGGTAGACCAAAGCGCCGTCTTCGGTCTCGGCGGTGATCGTGTCGTAGTCGGCGAAGAGGGCGAGTGGGTCCGTTCCGGTCACCTCCGCGACACGCCCGGCGACGTCACGGAGGTGCGACCACGACTGCCGTAGATCGGGGGAGGAGAGGCGCGTCCGATCGTCGAAGTCCTCGACGGCATGCCGGTACTCCTCCGCGAGGTCCGCCCGGCCGGCCGCTCCGAGGCGCTGGAGCACCGCCGCGTCGTCCCGGCCGATCACCTCGGTCAGTCCCACGGCCCGGCCGGTCTCCAGCGCGAGCACCGCCTCCCGGTAACGTCCGGTTCGCGCCAGCCAGTATCCGGCCTCCTCGGCGTACTCCTGCGCGGCGGCGAGAACCCGCTGCTTCGCGCGCGCTCCGTATCGCGTGACGGCGTCCTGGGAGGCCAGATCCACCAGGTACTGGTACGCCTCGGCGGCGTACCCGGCATCACCAGTGCCGACGGCCCACTCCGCCCACGCCACCGCCAGCCGGGCCCGCGCGGCGATGGTCCCGGTGGCGTCCATCGACTCGCGCCACGCCCGGTGGCGGCGCTCGTCGTTCGGTACGCCGGCCAGCGCGTCCCGGGCGGACAGCGCCTCTTGGAGCAGCAGGCGATCGTCCGCGTCCGGGCGGCGCCAGGGGCGGCAGCGGCCACGGACCAGGCGCACCGCTTCGCGTATGTCGCCGGCGGACGCGGCCCCGGACGACGCGGCCCGTCGCAACAGCAGCCTGGCGAGCGCGGCATCCGCGGCAGTGGCACGACGCCACCACCGCGAGCCCGCGGCCCGGCCTGACCGGCACCATCTGATGCCCTCGTCGAGTCGATGTGGATGGCTGGCCGCCGCGACCAGGCCGAGGGTGGCGAGGATCTGGGGCCGCAACGCCCGGGAGAGCCTGTCCTGCGCCTGCCAGCCGCTCGTCAGTTCCACGACCGCCGCGCGGAGGTTCCCGTTCAGCACGTGGCGGCGGCCCCGCAGCAGAGACACCAGACCACGGCTGGAACCGGTGAGGTCGAGCCGGTCGATCAACTGATCGAGCGGCGCGGTGTCGTCGTGGGTCTCCGCCATGGCGAGGGCCGCCTCGGCGACAGCGAGGACGCGCCCCTCGTCCGACAGGGCAACGGTGGCGAGGTCCGGCACGTCGCCCGTCGGGGCGGGCCCTCCCCGGAGGACGCGCGGTGCCAGGACGGCCGGCATACCCGCCACGAGAACGGAGGCCGACCTGTTCCGCCCCAGAGCGGCGCGAGTGTGGTGCAGCGCCCGCATCTCGGCGATCTTCCGGAAGGCGGCGTTATGCGCGGGCAGCAGGACGCCGGAGATGCGGTCCGCGACGTCGCGCAGCGCTGCGAAGAGTGCGTTCTCCTGCGGGTGGCCGATCGAGGATTCGCGCTTCAAAACCATCAGGCACATGGATACGTAGGCGCGGGCCATCGTCCGTGTCAGGTTGTCCTCGTCCACGTTCCGCGTGTCGATGAACGGATGGCAGCTCAGCAGGTCCTCTATCGCCAGGTCGAGGTCGTCGAACGCGCTGGCGACGCGGACCAGGTCCTCCAGCCTCCCCAGCCAGAGGTTGAAGTCGCCGGTGCTCTGCCACTGCCGCGGCCGGGTCTGACGGTGCGCCGTCCACGCCCGGTGCGCCTCGGCCGGGCTGCCCCGCAGGTGTGCGTCCTTGTACGCCCACACATCCCGGGCGGCCTCGGCCATCCGCCGCCGGTCGTCGTCCGGGCTGTCCAGGTCGTGCCTGATCCGTTGTCCCCTGGCCTCGTGCGCCCACGGCTCCTCGAAGGTCGCATCGGTCGGCCTTCCGCACGTCGGACACGGGTGCGGCCACGACCGGGGCGCCGGGACGTCGCTCGTCCAGCAGCCGTCGTTGCGGCACTCCCAGCCCCGCACTGCCGCCTCGGGTGGCGCCAGGTATCCGTAGGAGGTAGGTGGCGGGCGTCGAACCAACGCGGTGACCGTCCTCGTGTGCGTCGCCGGCACCGGCTGCCGGACCTCGCCCCCTGCTGACGGACAGCTGTCCGTCAGCAGGGGGCATGGCATTCTTCCGACGACCGTCCAGCTCGCCGTTTCCGGACGACATGCTGCGGTGGCTCGACCTCTTCGGCCGGTACTCGTTCGACGTGCACGGCAGCGGGATCGACGACAGCAGCATGTGGGAACGCGTCGGGTCGCTGTACGAGTACGCGAGAAGCGACCGGGAGGGCTTCCTGGCCGCCCTGGGCGACCTCGTCGCCGACGATCAGGGCGGCTTCGCGACCTTCGGCGCGGCCCGGCTCGTCTGGGAGATGTTCGGCGGGGACGTGCTGACGATTCCCGCGGCGTGGCCGCTGATCGACGCGGGCATCGCCTTCAAGGCCGCGCGAGGGCTTCCGGACGCCCTGCTCACCGGCTACGAGCAGCAACGGCTCCAGCAGATCCGCGCGCAGCGCGGCTGACCCGCGATCGGCGTCGACTTCGTCCGATCGCAAGGAGGGAATGAACACCGTGGAAGGACTAGTCTGCTTCGGCATCGTGGCCGCACTGATCGGCATTCTCGTCTGGCAGTTCGTCGAGACACGAAATGCCACGGCGACCACGACCGTCGACACCACGTGCGATACCGCACTGGCCGCCGAGGTCGTACGAGGGGCCTTCGGTGGTCCCCGCGCAGTGTTGTGGACCGGCGCGAACGGGCCGGGAATGATCAATATGCGGCGGCGTGGAATCCGGGGTGGTATCACCTTGTCCATCGACATCGAACCGCAGCCCGGCGGGGGCTCCCGGTTGGCGATGTGGGCCTCGGAGACTGTCGTGTACATGGGGATCCTGGTGAACTTCGCCGGTGTGGTCAACCGGCGGAAGACGGCGATCGCGCGGCTGCTGGCCGACGCGGAGAGCGCCAGGGCCTCGGGCAGCTTCGGACAGTGACACCCGGGCTGTGGCTCCGGCACATCCGCGGAGGGCGGCAGGCCCTCCGCGGATGACCGCGTACTCGACCGGAGGTGCACCGCCGCCGGGCGTCGGGAGTCCGCGATGCTAGCCTGCCCGTCTGGTATGGACAGTCTTCTCGACCGGGCTCAAGAGTGGATCGATGACTGATGGTTCGGACGCCCGGCGTTCGCGGTACCACGGCGACCACGCCCGTGACCGGCGCCGGCACCCGGGGTGGTGGCGGGTGACCCGGACCGCACCGGCGGTGGTCCGGGCCTCGCTCGCCGTCGTCGTCGCGGTGGCAGTGCTCGCGCTGGCCCCGCTCGCACCGGCGGCCCGCGCCGACGGTGAACAGGTCAAGTACTACCGGGTCGGGGCCACCCACCAGGGCGAGCCGGAGAACCTCACCGAGATCGCGGAGCGGTTCCTCGGCGACGGCGCGCGGTCGGCCGAGCTGTTCACCCTCAACGCGGGGCGGATCCAGCCGGACGGCGCCACCCTGACCGACGGCGCCCGGCTCCGGGCCGGCTGGGTGCTCGTGCTGCCGTGGGACGCGTACGGCAGCGAGGTCCGACAGGGCGTCCCGCCGGCCCCGAAGCGGACGCCCGGCGCGTCCACGCCGTCCGGGCGGCAACCGGATGCCGACGGCGACGCGGCGGCCGGCCCGCCGAAGGGGTGCCGCACCGCCGCGACGGCGCGCGCCTGGTCGCCGTGGGCCGGTCCGCGCGTCGCCGCCGACCGGGCGTGGCCGCACAGCCGGGGCCGGGACCAGCTCGTGGCCGTCGTCGACTCCGGCGTCGCCGGCAGCCTGCCCTCGCTCGCCGGCCGCGTGACGACGGGCGTCGACCGGGCGGCCGGCGCCGCCCGCGGTGACACCGACTGTCTCGGCACCGGTACGGCGATGGCCGGGCTGATCGTGGCGCGGCCGGTGAAGGGGTCGACGGTGGCCGGGGTCGCGCCGGACGCGGCGGTCATGCCCGTCCGGGTGGCGGGCCGGACGCCCGGCGCCTCGGCCGCGGCGAGCGTCGCGGGGATCCGGGCGGCGGTCGGCTCCGGCGCGTCGGTCATCGCGCTCGGGCCGCAGGTGGACCTCGGTCAGGCCGAGGTGGTGGCCGCCGTCAACGAGGCGGTCGACCAGGGCGCGGTGGTGGTGGTTGGCGCCGCGGGCGAGGCGGCGGCGCCGGACCCGGACGTGCCCCTGCACGACGCGGTGCTGCGCGTCGGCGGGATCGGTCCGGACGGGGGCACGGCCGAGCGCTACCGCTCCGGCGGCGTGGACGTGATCGCGCCCGGCGTCGACGTGACAAGCCTCGGCATCACCGGCACGCGGCCGGTGAACGGCACCGGCACCCACCTCGCCGTCGCGTACGTGGCCGGGCAGGCGGCGCTGATCCGGTCGGCGTACCCGGACCTCGACCCGGCGCGGGTCCGCAACCGGGTGCTGAAGACCGCGAGGACCACCGGCGGCGTCGCGCCGGAGATCGACCTGACCGCCTCCGTCACGGCCGTGCTGCCCGAGGAGGCGCCCCGCGCGCAGGCTGCCGAACCGGTGTCCGGCTCCACCACCGGGATCGGCCGCCGGGCGGCGTTGCTGACGCTCGCCGGGCTGGCGGCGCTCGCCGCGGTTCTGCTGGGCCTGCGTGCCCGCCGCCGGGCGGCAACGGGCGCCGGTGCCGGATCGGCCGAGGCGGCGCCGGCCACGACGACAGCCGTGTCCGCCGGTGCTGCCCCGGTGGAGCCGGCCGCGACCCGTGTGGATCCAGCAGTCCCCGAGGCGGCGCTCGCGAAGCAGGCCGGCCCTCACCGGACCTACGCCGCCCCGGCATCAGCCCGGCCGGCCGTCGCCGCTCCCGAGGACACCGGGCCCGCCGGCACCGGGGCGACCGCCGGCGGCGTACCCGCTGACCCCGCCCCCGAGGACACCGTTCCGGGCGACGCCGTTCCGGTCGGGCCGGACGTGACGGCGGCGGTGGCGGAGCTGAGCCGCGACCCCGCGCTGCGGCACCTGGCCGCAGACGAGGCGGGGATGGCGTACCTGGCCGAGACCCGCCCGGAGGCGCGGGAGAAGGCGCTCATCGGCCTGGTGCCGGGCATGGACGACGACACGGTGGCCGCGCTGCCGGCCATGGTGACGGCGCTGCCCGGCACCGACGAGCAGGAGCAGTCGCTCACCGGCGTCCTGGTAGACGTCCGGCGTCACCTGCGCGGCGACCCGCTCGCGCTGGACCGGGCGCTGGTCCGGGCCGGGAAGGTCCGTTGGCAGTCCCAGTACGAGCTGGCCGAGCACGTCACGTCGTACGCGCGGCAGCATCCGGAGCTGGCCCGGCTCGCCACCGCCATCGCCGAGACCCGCTGGTCGAGCGGGGCCGGGGAGCCGGCGCGGGGGAGCTGATCAGAGCAGCACGAGTTCCTGGGCCAGCATGTCGGTCCAGGTGCGCCGGGTGAAGTCGCAGCCGGTGTGCGCCACGAACTGCTCCAGGGTGCGTACCGGCCCGATGCCGAGCCGGTCGGCCGGCGGGGTGTGCAGCATGTAGAGCACCCGGCGGCGGCTCAGCTCCTCGCAGCGGGCCCAGTCCTGCTCGACGTGGTCGCTCCAGTGCCGCGGCCGGTCCTGCCGGATGTAGTAGTGCCAGGTCAGCACCTCGGTGGGGTGGAACAGGTCGTAGCCCCACGTGAAGGCGCGCAGGGCCAGGGTGATCTCCTCGCCGTGGAAGTAGATGCCCGGGTCGTAGGGCACCTCGGCGACGAACGAGCCGGGCGCGAAGAGGAACCCGGCGGCCAGGAAGAGCGCCGGCTTGGGTGGTACGCCGGGCGCGGCCCCCTCGATCAGGCGCTGGCCGAAGACGGGCACGCCGAACGTCGTCCAGTCGCTGACGATGATCTCGGCGGGCGCGCCCGCGCCGGTGAACTCCTGGTCGGGCTCGTAGCTCGGCGGGTACGCGGTCAGGATCGGCTTCGCCGCGCCCGTCTCCCGCGCCATCCGGATCAGGCGGACGTCCCAGTCCGGCGCGAACCGGGTGTGGCTGTCCACCTGCAACAGCCAGTCCTCGCCGCCGTACCGCTGGAACGTCTGGTCCCGGGCCCAGCAGGCGCCACGGCTGTCCCGGGCGTCGTACTCCCGCACGTCGACCTGTGGCAGGTTCCGGATGGCGGAGATGTCCTCGTCGCCGAGGTGCTGCCAGCACACCGCGACGCGGACGTCCTCCGGGTGCGCCGCCTTGGCCAGGCAGTCCAGCACCGTCGGCACGAGTTCCGGGTCCCGGTACGACGCGATCGCCACGAAGATCGTCACGCCTCCGCCTCCGCCTCCGCCGGGACGAGGGCGTACGACTGGAACAGCAGCGCCAGCGCCCGGTGCTCGTCGGCGGGGTCGGTGACCGGCGGCAGCCCGCCGCGCGACCGGATGTGGGCCAGCAGGTCCGGTTCCGGCGCCAGCCCGTAGGCCCGCAGGTAGTAGGCGACGGACTCGGGCCAGAGCCACCGGCCGTCGGTGCGGTAGGTCATCGGCACGACCCGGCCGCGTTCGGGCTCCACCACGTCGGGCCCGCGTGCGGTGGTGGCGAGCACCGGTGTGCCCGTCTCCAGGTACGCCGCCGCCCGGGCGAGGTCGGTGCCGGAGAGCCGTTCGTGGTCCGGCGCGAAGCGTGCCCCGTCGTCGTCCACCTCGTCGAAGACGCGGGCGATCCGCGGCGGCTCGGTGTCCCGGTCGGCCCAGAGCAGCGCGCCGGACCGGCGGGCCGCCGCGGAGTACGGCGGCAGCTTGTCGCCGGGCCGGTACACCTCGACCAGCGGGGCGGAGATCCCGGCGGCGCCCAGCGCCCGCATGACGTTCGCCGCCGTCCCGGCCCGCGGCCCCTCCGTCTCCAGCACGTAGACCGGCGCGGGCGGGATCACCGAGGCGGCCCACTCCGGGGCGATCCGCCATCCGCGCCACAGCGCCACCGCGCCGGGCTGTTGCCGCACGGCGGCGACGGCGACCCGGTCGGTGTCGTCCATCAGGCCCTCGCGGCCGGTCAGGTCGGCCAGCGGCGGCACCCGCCCGCCGAAGACACGCGGGTTCGGTACGGCCGACGCGAAGGTGAACGGCAGGTCGACCGGCCCGGGCGGCTCGGGCAGGGACACCGTGCCGGTGTCGGCGAGCCGCAGCCGGGCGTCGGCGAGCGTCGCGTCCGGCACCCGGCCACCGAGGTGCAGCAGCGCGGTGTGCAGGTGGTCCTGGTCCGTCATCTCCGGCCTCCTCTGGTCCTCGTCGGCGGGGCGCCGGCGCATTCGACCACGCGGGCCGCCGGGAGCGCCGCGCGGCGCCGGGGCTCGTGCCCGAGAGACACCGCGACCCGGGCCGTTCGTACACCCGGTCAGAGCGCTCCGGCGCGTACCAGCGCGGCGAGCGCCCGGTGGACGGCGACCGCGCCGGCCGGCGCGGGCGGATCGGCCCGGCACCGCCGCAGGTGCCACAGCAGACCCTCGTCGGCCAGCGTGCCCTCGTCGAGCAGCCGGTCGGCCACGTCGGCCGGCCAGACCCACACGCCGTCGGTGCGCAGGCGCGCGGTCAGCGCGGGCGCGGACCGCAGGTGGGCGACGAACGGCGCGACCTCGTCGTCGTCGACCGGCAGCCGCGCGTCCCCGTCGGCGGCCAGGCGTACCTCGCCGGGCGGTTCCGGGGCCCAGATCAGCGCGGACCGCGACCGGGCCGCCCACTGGTACGCGGGCAGCGGCAGGTCGTGCCGGTAGACCTCGACCGGTGCGGCGTGCCCGGCGTCGGCGAGCGCCGCCTGCCCCCGGTCGGCGATCACGGGCAGCTCGTCGTCGGGCGTCGCCGCCTCGACCAGGTAGACGCGCGCCGCGTCCACCGTGTCGTCCGGTCCCGGGGTGATCCGCCAGCAGCGCCACACCCCGGCGGTGTGCGCCGGGTCCAGCACGTCGAGCAGTACCTGGTCGAGGCCGTCCACGGTGCCGCCCGCTGTCTCGTCCACCACCGGCGGCGCGGCCGTCGCGTACAGCGGCAGGTCGGCCGGCGGGAACGGGATGAACACCGCCGCCGGGCCGGTGTCCACGTCCTCGTCCGCCGCCGGGTCGGGCAGCAGCGGCGTCTCCGGGGGCAGCAGCGCGGTGAGCGCGGCGATCTCGGCCGCGGACTGCGGGAACGCGCCGAGCAGCCCGGCCGCGCAGGCGCTCCGGTCGCCGTGCGCGAGCCGCGCGCGCAAGCCGGCGAGTTCCTGGTCCGGCATCCGGCCGGCGGCGCGCAGGCAGAGCAGGTGCAGCACGCCGGTGCTCATCGCGTCGCCGCCGTCTCGCGCAGGAAGGCGGCGGCCAGCCGGGCCGGCGCGGCCCCGCCGGCGTTGACGAGCGCATCGCGGTCACCGGCCACGGCCGCCAGTTCCGCCAGGTCGACCTGCCGCCAGCCGGGGGACGGCACCCGCGCCCGGTGTGCTTCGCCGGTCGCTACCACCACGCACCGTTCGTCGTCCGGGGCGGGTACGACAAGTGGCCGCCCGTCGCCGTTCACCGCCAGGTGCAGGGTGCCGGCGCGCAGGACCGCCCGCAGGTGCGCCGGCTGCGCCGCGCCGGCCGCGATCAGGCGCAGCAGCGCGTCGACCGGGTCGGTGGGGGAGTCCGGGAAGGACGGGCGGTAGTCCGGGTTGCTCCGGAACTCGCCCACCTCGCCGTCCTCGCCGACCTGCCACACCCCGACGACCGCCTCGAACGGCGGATCATCGTCGTCGGCCGGCCACTCCGGGTCGAGCAGGAACAGGAAGTCCACGTCGCTCATCCGGCGTCCTCGTCCGTGAACAGGAGCGCGTGCCAGACGAGCGCGGCGGCCAGACGTACCGGCTCGGGGCCGGACGGGTCGACGAGGACGTCGATGCCGTCCGGAAGCAACTCGGCCAGCTCGGCCGTCTCGACCCGGCGCCACCGCGGCGCGAAGGTGCGCGCCCGCTCCTCGGCCGAGGTGGCCACGACCACGCAGGGCATGTCGTCGAAGGAACGGACGATCAGCGGGCGGCCGTCGCCGTTCATCGCCAGGTCGAACCGGGAGCCGCGCAGCGCGGACTGGACCCGCTCCACCGGGGCGTCGCCGCGCATCATCCGGCGCAGCAGCACGTCCAGCGGCTCGGCGCTGTCGGTCATGGTTCCTCCGGGTGGCGGCGGTCCGCGTCGCGTACCTCGGCCGGACGCCGCCTGTCGTCGTGGCCGGGGGTGGGCGGGCGCACGGCACCGCCGGCGCCGGACGCCGGTGCGGTGGGCGTGGCGGCCCCGGTGGCCGGTCCGGCGACCGGCGGGACCGGGGCCGGTGGCCGGGCCACCTCGTCCTCGTGTGCCCGGTAGGCGTTCCACCAGGCGTTCTCCGCCTCCGTCAGGGCCCGCTCGGCCTCGGCGACGGACTCCGCTGTCGAGTCCGTCCGGGACGTCAGCCCGTCCAGGCGGGCCGCCGCCTCCGACATCTTCTTCGCCGCGTCCGCGACGGCGAGCGCGGACGCGCGCAGCGCGGGGGAGAGGTCCCGGCCGGTGGCGTCGCGGGCGGCCGCCTCGTCCAGCCGGACGACGAAGCCGCCCGGGACCCGGACCTCGGTGCCGGCCCGGTGCCGGCCGTCACGGGAACGGGCGACGAAACGGAACTCGACGTCGTACCGGACCGCCGCGGTGATCTTGTCGTCCGGGTCGGTGCGACGGATCGGCTTGCCGGTCGCGCTGACCGCCACCTTGCCCTCGTCCTTCACCTGGGCGCCCGGGTCGGTGCGGTAGAGCTGCTGCTCGACCAGCGAGGAGGCGTTGACGGCGGCGAAGTCCTGCCGCTCGCCCACCCGGCTCGCGCCGCCCGGATGACCGACCCCGCCGGCGACGAGCGGCCCGGCCGCCTTCACCGTGAGCGAACTGCCCGCTGTCCGCTCGTACTCGGTGTCCGTGTTGCGCTTCGCCGAGCCGCCGATCTTCACTGTGGCGTCCGCCCGCAGGAGGGTGGGACGGGCCACCAGGCGGGCGTCGAGGAACAGGTCGCGGCCCAGCGCGGCCGGCATCGGCAGCGGGAACGCGCCGTCCAGCATCGCCGGCAGCGCCTTGATCCGGCTCACCGTCAGGGTGTCGCGCAGCGCGGCGGCGACGTCCCGGCCGGGGTCGGCGCCGGAGGCGATGAGCGCCTGCCGGGCCGCCTCGTGCAGGCCGGGCAGGTCGACCAGGACGTCCTGGACGGCGAACCGGCCCGGCTCGGGCAGCCGGTCGAAGCCGGCCGCCTCGCGCCACGGCCGCCGGCCCTCGTCGGTGGTCTGCCCGGCGGGCACCGGAGTGACCGGACCGGAGACGGCAGGTGGCCTGCCCTCGGTCGCCGAGTACGTGGTGACGTCGCGGACCGCCTGGATCGACACGCCGCCCTCTGGCAGCCCGCGTCCGGTGACGGTGACGGTGAGCCGGACCGGCCCGCGGTACGTGGGCACCGGGCCGGACACGGTAAGCGACTGCTCGTACGTCCGGCCGGTGCGCTCGGTCGTCTTGGTGGCCTGGTTGCCGAGGGCGGCGGTGCCGCTGAGGCCGGCGGCGACGGTGCCGGAGGACGGGCCGTGGCCGGTGGTGCGGGTGGCGTCGTCCTGGACCCGGTCGGTCTCGGTGCCCTGCCCCCGCGCGGTCAGCGTGACCTGCGCCGCCGTCCGGGAGGTGGTGCGGGTCTGCGCCTCGCCGACGACCGAGCGGTCGGTGACCGACAGCTCGTCGACCAGCTCGATGCCGGTGAAGCTCGGCTCCGCCACCGGTTCGGCGGTCAGCGTGACGTGATACGTGGCACCCCGGAACCGCCGTTCCAGCCGTACCGTCTCGCTGCGGCCGCCGTTGAGCGCGTCGGCCAGGTGCAGGTGGGCGGCGCCGAGGAACCCGCTGCTGCCGAGCCCCCGGATCGGGTCGCCGGGGCCGCGGTCCCGGGTGGCCGGCAGGATCGCCTGGGCGAGTTCCTCACTGGACTCCCGGGCCACGGCACGCCGCAGGTGCGGGATGCGGTCGGTGAGGTCGACGTGGGTGGTGACGCCGCCGATGCCGAACGATCGTTCCGGCCCGGGCCGGAACGGCTGTGGTGTCGCGTCGGCCGGCGCGGCGGAGCCGGCCGCCTCCTCGTCCTGCCGCTGCTGCGCCTCGCGTACCAGGTCGCGTTCCCGCTGCTGATGCGCGGCCCGCGCGGCCCGCTCCCGCTCCTGCGTCTGCTTCAGCGCATCCACCGCCGCTCTGTGGCGCGCGTCCAGCTCCCCGAGTTCGCGCCGGTGGCGGTCCTGAAGGTCGGTGAAGGCGTCGTCGACGCGCCGCCGGTCCGTCTCGCCGACGTCGCGGTCCCGGCGGACCCGGTCGACGTACGCGCGGGCGGCGCGCAGCTCGGTGTGCTGGCGCCGCAGCAGGTTCCCGCGTTCGGTGGCCTGTTCGCTCACCATCCGGGCGACCTGCTCGCGCTGGTCGGCGCGCAGCGTCTCGGCGTCCTCCGCGTGCCGCAGTTGCAGGCGCACGTCTGCGGTGCCGTGCCGGCGGGCGCGGTCGCGGTCCTGGAGTCGCCTCAGCTCCGCCGGTGTCATCCGCATGACCACCGCGCCGGGCAGGGTGAGCCGCCGGCCGGCCCGCCGGGCCGGCGACCCGGGCCAGCGGCCCAGCGGGCGCAGGTTGCTGTCGTGCCGGGCCTCGGCCACCACCTCGGCCTCCACGTCCACCCGTACCAGCAGTTCGCGTTCGGCCCGGCCGCCGCCAAGGCGGAGCTTGGCGACCCCGGACGCGCTGCGCTCGCTGATCCGGCCCCAGGCCCGCCGCCACGGCGTGACGGACAGGATGACGGCGCCGCCGGGCCGGCCGGTGCTGCCGCCGTGGTCGGCGACCGGCCCGCTGACAGCGGCGACACCGGTGCCGGAGACGCTCAGCTCGGCCGCGCGCGTGTGCGTGCTCTTGCGGGCGGTGCCGCTGGCGAAGGTCCGCTTGACCCGGGCGAACTCGGCGCCGTCGAGCACCGTCGGGTTGGTCGGGCGCAGCCGTACCCGCACGTCGGCGCGGGCGTCGGCGGCCCGGCGGCCGTGCCACAGGTTGCTCAGCGCCAGCGGGCGGCTGAACAGCTCGGCGTCACCGGTGAGGCGCTCCGGTGACAGTTCGTCGGCGACCACAGTGGAGATCCGGCCGTCCTCGACGGCGTAGACGTCGTCCCGGGCGGCCTCACGCAGCGTCTCGACCACCGCCTCCTGCAACCGGTCGGCGCCGACGAACGACTCCACCCGGCGTCCGTCGAGGTCGTGCGGTCCGCCGGTCATCCGGCTCAACGGGGGCGGGTACGCGATGGTCTCCACGTCGCGGGGAGCCGGGCTGGGCTCCGCGTCCGGGCGTCGCCGGGAGACCCGCGTCTCCGGCACGAGCATGCGCACGTCGAGGCGGTGCGTGCGGGGACGCGTCTCGGACGAGGCGACGACGGTGGGCACGTCCCGGCCGTACGTCCCGAGGGAGAGCTGCCGCCCCGCCTGGTTGACCCGCACCGTGGACCGGGTCGTGACGGTCAGGTCGAGGGTGGCGGCGAACTCGCGCAGCCGTACCCCGGTGGGCTTGCCCTCGTCGTCGAGCTCCGGCCCGTGGTCGCTCTCGACGGACTGCCCCCCGGTGACGGCGCTCTCGTCGGTGGTGCCCCAGGTGATCGCGGCGCGCGGCCCGCCGAGCAGCGTCGAGGCGGCCTGGCCGAGCGGGCCCAGGACGCGGGGCTCCAGGCTCAGCTCGGCCGACCGGCTGTCGTCGCGGGCACTGGTCACCGTGGACCTGGCGGTCCGCTTGTCGGCGGTGCCGATCTTGTCCCGGTTGACCAGGTCACCGTCGGACACCTCGCCGAGGCTGCCCCGGACGGTCACCACCGTGACGTGGTCGTGGAACGTGCCGGTGCGGATCAGCGGGATCCTCAGCCCGGGCCCGACGATCCGGTCCGCCAGGTGGCGCAACTGGTCGGGGGAGAGCTGGGTCTTCAGGTCCGTGTCCCGGTTCAGCGCCGCCTGAAGCTCGGGCGTCAGCCCGTCGGCGAGCCGCGCGTCGCCGAAGTGCCGCAGCGTCTCCTCGGGCGTGGCCAGACGGAACCGGCGGTGACCGGGCACCGAGCGGACCGCGTCGGCGACCGTCTCGTACAGGCTCCGGTCGCCCACCCGGGTCAGGTACGCGCCGCCGAACGACTCGCCGTGCTCGACGCGGGCCGGTGCGAAGTGGGTGCGGGCGGTGCCGCGCCGTCCGCGCCACTCCAGGCCGTTCGGGTCTAGGGCGGTGCCGGGCAGCCGGTCGCCGGTGGTCCACTGGAGCGCGTCGACGGAACCGGACAGCATCCGTGGCGCGCGGCCCAGGACGCGCACCTGCACGCCGTACTCGACCCGGTACCGGACGCCCGGCGCGGTGCCCGTCACCGTCTGCTTGCCGCCGGTCCGCTCGGCGATCGTCCGGGTGGCGCCACGCTCCCGGCCGCCGCCGACCCGGGGCCCCACGACCAGGCTCAACGGCGCGGCGTCCAGTCCGGCGCCGCCGAGGCCCCACAGGCCCCACGGCCGCTTGGTGGTGGCGCCGCCGGTGCCCTCGCCGGCGAGCGCGGCCGTGTCGATGTGCGTCACCCCCTCGACCCGTTCCACCTCCTCGACGTGCCGGGCGACCAGGCGGACCTCGACCTGCCGGGCGCGGCCCGGGAAGAAGCGCCGCCAGCCGGTGCGCGCGGCGCGCGGCAGCGCACCCGACCGCACCCAGCCGTCGTGGACGTTCGCCGGGTCGGTGACCACCATCTTCGGCAGGCTGCCGGAGATCGACGCCGTGCTGAGCAGCTTCTGCATCACCGGGCGGCCGGGCGCGCCGATCCGGACCAGGTCGGCCATGCCGTCCTCGGCGAGGATCGCCTCCACCTGGTCGAAGAACGTGGCGCCCGGATCGGCCGGCCGGCTCCGGACGCTCTCCACCCCGAACCGGTCCGGCACCGGCGCGCCGAGCGTGCGGTCCGCGGCGGCCGGCGCTGTCGCGTCTGCCGTCCGCAACCCCGTGTGTACGGCGAGAGCCACGGTGCCCGAGGCCTCGACCGGTCCGGCGGCGGGACGGCCGGGCCGCACGAGCCGGGCGACGAACCGGACCGGCACCGTCACCTCGGTCAGCCCCGCGACCTTGACCGTCGTGGTGGACGTGAACGTGTCCTTGTGCTCGGCGGAGTGCTCGGTGACGGGCGCCGTCGGCACCGAACCACCGACGCCGACCACGACACCGGGTATCGCCGTGACAGTCACCTTCGGCTCGACCCGCTGGTCCCGGTTGTGGCGCAGCTTGTGGGTGAGGTTCTCCCGGGTCTTGGCGGTGACCTTGCGCTTGTCGTCGTGGGCCCGGTCCACGCGGACCGCGTCCCAGTCGAGGACGGCGGTGACGAGCAGTTCGGCCGGGTGCCCCCCGATCGTGACCGGGTAGGGGCGGCCCTCGCCGAGGAACTGGTCCACGTCGTCGCGGCTGTCCGCCGCCACCGCGTCGACGAACTCGTCGGACAGGCCGGGGTCGAGGGTGCGCAGCGCCGCGCCGAGGTCCGCGTTCTCGGTGGCGCGCAACTGCTCGGCGAGCCCGAGGGTCCGGCTCTCCCGCAGGTAGGACGACAGGCTCCGGCGTACCTCGTCGGATGACGGCAGCGCCGAGGTGGTCCCGGTGGTCGCCGGCGACGCGCCGGCCCCGCCCACGGCGTCCTCCCGGGTGGTGGTCCCTTCCGCGGCGCTCTCTTCCGCGGTGGCCCTCCCGGTGGCGGTCTCGGCTGCGGTGGTCTCCGCGGTGGTCGTCTCCGCGGTGGTGGTCTCGCCCGCTGTGGTTTCTTCTACGGTGTCTCTCGTGGCGGTGGTCCCGGTGGTCGTGTCGTCCTCGGCTGTCGACCAGGTGACCGGGGCGTCGTCGCCGTCGTGGTCGTCGCTGCCGTCACCGTCGTCGTGCTCGCCGAAGCCGGCGCCGAAGTCGCCGAAGCCGTCGTCGTCGCCGTCGCCGAACAGGTCGAAGCCGCCGGGCTCGCTGCCGGTGTCGGTGTCGTCGGCCGGGGCCGGCGGCGGTGGCTCCCGGCGGGTGTAGGTGACGTGGCCCGCCGGGTCGATCGTGCGGACCAGTTCCAGCCGGCTCAGCGGCCGGGCGCCGATCACCGGGTAGTCGCGCGGCGTACCGGCCGGGTCGTCGTACACGACGAGGTGCACGTGGGTGCCCCGGGCCGCGGCGAGCTCGACCACGTCGTGCGCGTTGCCGATGCCGCGCCGCTCGGCGTCGTCGACAGGCGTGTCGCGGCGCCGCCCGCCGGGGTCGGGGGCGAGCGCGGCCCGGACGAACTGGCTGTTGTCGTACGGATTGCGCCGCCGCATCGCCGCGGCCTCGTCGAGACTCATCACGTCCCGTCCGGCGCGGAGCGTGCTCAACCGCAGGGCGTCCGCGTCCCCTCCGGGCAGCTCGGCGGCGATCGCGTCGTAGAGCGAACCGGGTTGCCTGTCGATCCCGCCGCGGACGGCGACGGCGGTGGCGACGGCGAACTCCTGCTGGATGGTCCCGGGGTCGTCGGACGTCGCCATGAGGTGCGCGGCGACGAGACGCTGGCTGTTCGGCAGGCCCACGGTCCGGGCCGGCCGCGACGGATCCAGGTCGAGGTCGACGGCGGGCGGGACGTCCGGCGCCGGACCGGTGTCCGGCGCGGGCAGCGAGACGGCGGTGACGTACCGGTTGTGCGGTTGCGCGCCGAGCTGCCGGAGCTGCCGCGCGGTGAGCGACTGCTGCCACGTCGGCGATCCGGCTCCGGCGTCGGTGGGCGCGGCGAACGGCTTCGAGGCGGCGACGTTTGGCTTGCGCAGGTCGGCCCGGTACTCCTTGAAGCCGGTGCCCTCGGTGTAGAACAGCTGCCGGTTGGCGTTCGTGGGCACGGCGTGCGACTGCGGGAGGGCGTGGACGACGGCGAAGTCGGCGGCGAGCCGGGACAGGTCGGTGGGCGTGGCGGCGCCCACGAAGTCCGTCATGAACGCCAGGTCGCGGTCGGGATGCCTGTTGTTCTGCGACTGGACCTGCACGTCGACGGTGAGGACGTCCGCGGGCAGGCCGGCCGGCGTCGCCGCGCCGTGGGCGACGGCGAGCTCCTCGCCGTACGCCTGGTGCAGGCTCTCGGCCAGCATGAGGAACTCCGCGCCCGCCTCGCCGAACCGGACCTCGGGCCGGCCGAGGGTGAGCAGGCCGTCGACGAACAGGTTCGGCTCCGGCGAGTACGGGAGCATCGGGTGGACGGTGGCCTGCCGGTCCCGGGACCGCATGTCCTCGTCCACGGCGTCGGTGAAGTCCTGGACGAAGGCGTCCCGCCCGGCCTGCGTGTCGAACGTGGCGAGGCCCTCCAGGACGGCGGTCAGCTTCTGCCGCTCGATCCCGAGTTCCCGGCGCGCGCCCGGGCCGCGTGTGGTGAGGTCGGCGATCCTCGCCTGGTGGTCGCGTACACGCCGGTCCAGCCGCTCACGGGTACGCCGGATCAGCTCCTCGGTGTCGCCGACCCGGTAACCACCGGAGATCATCAAAGGCCGGGCCGGCGGCTCGTCCTGCGGTCCTGTCGACTCCGGGTCGAAGCGGGTCCGGCCGTCGATGCGGTCGAAGACGTGGGTGCCGTCCGCCGTCGTACGGGCACCCCGGTCGAAGTCCTGGATCGACACGTACGGGTAGCGCCGCTCCTCGCGGGCCGGGTCGCCCTGGACGAGGCCCTGGATCGCGGCCACCGTGTCGGGGTCGCGGAGCACCTGGTTGCGGGTGCGGCCGTACGGGAACTTGCCGCCCTTCGTGCCGACCGCGTAGCCGTTCACCGCCACCGGCACGTCGAGGCCCTCCACCAGCCGGGCGGCCCGGGCGACCGCGTCCCGGAAGGCGAGGTCGGGCGTCTCGGCGGTGGTGTTGACGCCGAAGACGAACGCGACAGTGGTGCCGGGGGCGAGTCCCTCGGTGACGGCGCGGACCACCTCGGGGATCTGGTCGACGTCCTCGGCGGGCAGCATCGAGTTGACGACGAACCCGATCGGCGCTCCCTCGTCCTTGAGCGCGGCACTCACCTGCCGGTAGTTGCCCGGACCGACCTCGCGGGTGTGCCGGGTCAGCTCGTCGAACCGCGCGTTGCGGCCGCCCGCCACCCGTACCGGCTCGAAGCGGACCGGCGCCGTCCGGGGCGGCAGCCCGCCGCGGTCGGGCGAGAGCACGGCATCCTGCTGACCGGCGATCCGGTCGACGTTGCGCGCCAGCAGCCCCGGATCGTGCTCCGGCGTGGTGGTCGCCATCAGCGAGGTGTCGCCCTGGACGAACGTGGCGTCCAGGGCGCGGTCCGCCACCGGGTACTCGTCGCGCAGGCCGAGGAAGTGCCCGATCTCGTGCGCGAGATCGAGGTCGGACGAGTGCGTCGACCAGGTGGTCTGGGTGGCCGGCGCCGGAGTGCCGTGCAGCGCGACGGTGGCGTGCGCCTCGCTGGGCGTCGCCACGAACTCCACAGTGACGTTCAGTTGATCGTCGCCGATCCGGAAGCCCTGGTTGTAGACGCGGTCCACCGCGTCGCGTACCCGGGTCTGGATGTCGGGCCGGGCGGAGGCCGCCGTGGCGTCCCGCGCGTCGAGGAAGACCTTGACCGTGAAGTCCTGCACGTCACGGTCGCCGAGGTCCAGCACCCGATGGTCGTACGCGATGCGGTTGTCGACCGCGTCGAGGCGCAGGCGGGGCCGGTCGTCGGCCGGAAGGGGCAGACCGGCCTGCTCGTACGAGCGCGCGACCACGCCGGGCACGCGGGTGTCGGGGTGGGGTCCCCGGTCGATGACGTCGTACGCGCTGGTGTTCGCGACCCGGTGCGGCGCGGTGTCGCGCTGCGCGGCGCGTGCCTGGGCGATCTCGTCGCGGGTCTTGGGCACGTCGAACCGGGGCGGCGGGGTGCCCTGCTGACGTGCGGCGGTGTCGATCGGGGGCGCGCTCGGCGACGTGTCGGCGCGCGGGCGGGCGTCCGGGTCCAGTGGCAGGCCGGTGACCGTGGCGAGGGCCTGGTCGACCTGATCGGAGCCGGGCTCGCCGAGCGCCTCGCGCCATCTGTCGAAGTACGTGCGGACGGCGCCGTCGCGGTCCTCGACGAAGTCGCGCAGCGCGTCCGGGTCCGTCCCGGTACGGAGGTGGTGCGACGCCCGGTCGAGCAGAGTGCGGCCACCGGTGAGCTCGGGGTCGTCGTGGAACGACGCGGGCTCGTGTTGCCAGGGGCGGGTGTCACCTGCGGACGCGGTCACGGAGAGCGTGGGTCTGCCCGCCGCGAGCGACTCCTGCCAGGTGTTCGCGCCCTCGGTGGCCACGAGCGTGGCGCGCTCGCGCAGCCCGGCCATCTGTTCCGGCGTGACGCGGGGCAGGGCGGCGACGTGGACCGGGGCCCCGGCCGTGGGAAGGGCCCGCGTCGCGTCGCCGACCACCAGGACGACTGTCGGCCGGTCCTGCCGGGCGCCAGTCGTCAGCCGGCGGACCACGTCGCCGTGCTCCGGCGTGACCCGCGTCTTGCCGTAGTAGACGAGCACCACGTCGGTGCCCTCGTCGTCGACCAGGTCCGCGAGGCCGTCGGCCCCGGAAACGCCGGTGTCCCTGATCACCGCCCCGGCACTGGGCGGCGGGGTTGCCGATGGTCGGCCACGGTAGGACGGGACACCGGTCAGGATCGTGTCGAGATCCTTCACCGGCGCGTTCGGGCTGTGGAACTGGCGGGGGAACTTGTCCCACAGGAACGGCTGGAGCGTGAGCAGGTCGTGGTCGCCGTGGGCGTCGCGTAGCCGGCGCACCCAGGACTCCTGGAACCACTCCTTCCGCTGATCGTCGGTCATCTCCGACTCGTCGTCGTTCTTCGGCACGTCGACGGCGGGCAGCACGGTCAGGACCGTGCCCGGGGGGAGCGGGTCGGCGCCGATCTGGTCGAGGCGCAGGCCCTGCGTGTTGTTCTGCTCGTCCTCCGTCTTCTTCCGGAACCCCGGCTGCAGCTCCTTCTGCCATTCGGGGGCCTGCGCGGCGCCGGGCCACTGCCTCGTCTTCCAGTTCACCTCCGTGCGGAGGGCGGCGGCGGCCTTCTGCTCGGCCGGCTGTTGCGGTCGCATGACGACATCCATGTCGCCCCGGCGACCGGTCCACTCGCGGTGGAACAGATCGTAGGAGCCCACCGGGTCGTCGAAGTCGGACTGCCGGCCGAGCTGCCCCGCGTAGTACGGCGTCTTGTTGCTGGGATAGGTCAGCACGACAGTGCCCCGGTAGCCGGTAGCGGCCAGCCCGTCGAGCATGGCGACCGTCGCGGCCTGGTGGCCCAGTCCGGGTGAACCCTGGTCGAGGACGTGCACCACCTGGTACTTCGCGGTGAGCCTCTGCCCGACCGCCGTCGGCACGGGCTGCTGCCGGGGCGGCAGCGTGGCTGTGGAGAGGTCCGCCCTGGGTGGTGGGGCGGAGTTCCGGTTCGCCGGTCCGGGCGCCGGAGGCGGCGGGAACCCGGGCGCGGCCGGAGGCGGCGGCATCCCCAGCGGTGGAGGCATCCCCGGGGGAGGCGGCGGGCCCTGAACACCCAGCGCGGCACCCGGTGGCGGTGGTGGCGGTACCGGGACACCCGGCGGTGGCGGCGGTGGCACCGGGACGCCCGGTGGCGGCGGCGGTGGTGGCGGGGCCGGGGCGCGCGACGGGACCTGCGGGTTCGGGTACGGGTCCGGTGTCTGCTCGCGCGGCGCCTGCGGTGCCGGAAGGTCGCGCACCGGTCCGGCGGTCAGCGCGACGTCGTGGATCGTCGCCAGATCCTGTGCGGTGAGATAGTCGACCGGCCCGGCCGAAATCCCGTCCTGCTCCGACATCGGCAGCGTGTCGACCTCGACACCCATCACCCCCGGCCGGGGCACGGTGGTGAAGAGGTGCTCGGGGGCCTGGTGACCCTCCTTGGCCCCGAGGTAGTGCATCACCTCGTGCACCATCACTGGCAGGCGGTCGCCGGTGTTCCACACGTGCTGGTCGGTGCTCACCCCGTCCTGCGAGGTCACCTCCACCGGCGGGTTACGGCGTGGGTCGGCCTGCCAGTCGCGGGTCATGCCGTCGCGCCACGGGGGAGTGTCGACGACCAGGTCGATGTGCAGCAGGCGACCGTCGGGCAGCGTGTATCTGCCGTTGACCATCTCGTCGACGGTGCGCTGCACCGTCGCCGCGAAGTCGCGCAACTCCCGCGGGGACATCTGGTCGTTCTTCGAGACCAGATCCAGGTGTACGTCGAACGACCGGTAGTCCCGGCCGTCGGCGGTGAACTCCCTTGTGGTGAAGTCGATCGTCGTGATCTCGCCGCGCAGCAGGTGGGTGCCGGGGACGACGGTGTCCTTCCAGGGCACGTACCGTTCGGTGCGCAGCCGTTTCGGCTCCGCGCTCGCCTTGGCCTGCTGGAACTGCGGGCTCGGCGTGGGCCGGGTGGGCGCGGGAAGGTCCGCGCCGGCGATCGGCGCGGGAGGGGCCGGCGTCGGCTCGACGGTCCCGTGCTGCTGCGTCGTCGCTCCGTCCGGCGTCGGCGTGGTGTCGACGGCGCCCGTCTCCGGGTCGCCGGCCCGGCCCGTCCCCGTGCCGGGACCGTCGGCGTCGACCTGGGCATCCGACGCGCCGTCGCCCGGCGTGTCGACGGCGGCGACCGGGCCGGGCACCGCGACGACCGGCTCCGGTGAGGACGGTCCCGCGACACCGGGGTCGGTGGCCGGTGAGGCGGCCACGGCCGGACCGTCGACCGAGATCCCGCCGACGGGCGCCAGCGGCGGCGGGGGCGCCTCCGCGGCGCCGGCGACGTCACGCGGGGAAGCGGCCGGACGGCCGGTGGTCGCCGGATCCGTGGACGACGTGCTCGTGGTCGGTTGGCCGGTGCTCGGGGTCCCGGTCGGCGAACCCGTGGACGCGGTGGTCGGCGGCGAGCCAGTGTTCGGCGAGCCGGTAAGCGGGCTGCCGTTGGTGCTCGGTGCGCCGGTGCCCGGTGTGGAGGTGCTCGGTGTGCCGGTGCCCGGCGTGGAGGTGCCCGGTGTGCCGGTAGGTGGTGTGCCGTTGGCGGTCGCCGCGCCCGTGCCGGGCGTGCCGGTGGACGGTGACGGGCCGGTCGGGACTGCCGCCGGGCCGGCGGCGGTGGCGGGCGGGGCCACGGGCGCCGGTGTGTCGAGAGCGGCCGGCCCGCCGTTCGACGCCGGCGCGTCGAAACCGGGAAGGCCGCCGCCGTGGGGCGTGGTGAGGCCGGCGACGGCGGCCGGGGTGCCGGTCGTGGGCGCACCGGTGCTCGCCGGGCTGCCGCTCGGCGCGCCCGTCGCGTCCGCGCGCGGCGACGTCCCCTCGGTGCCGGCGGCCGGGCTCGGCCCCGGGGCGGGACCGCCGGCTCCACGCGGGTCGGTGCCGGTCGCCGGGGTCGCGGCGCCGAGCCCGCTCGGGCTCTGGCCTCCGGTGCCGTTCGGGCTCGTGTCGCCGTTCTGGATGCCGCCCTGTGACCCGTCGCCGATCTGACCGCCGACGCCCGGACCATCCACGGCCTGTCCGCCTGCGGTCTGCCCGCCCGAGATCTGTCCGCCCGGGGCTCGGCCGTCGGCGGTCTGGCTGCCCGGAGCCTGGACGCCTGAGCTTTGGCCGCCCGAGGTCTGGCCGCTGGGAGCCGGGCCGCCCGCAGCAGTCTGACCGCCCGGAGCCGGGCTCGGAGCCGGGCTGCCCGGAGCCTGGCCGCCTGGAGTGGTGTCCCCGGCACTGCCCTGGCCGGCAGCCGGATCACCGGCGCCCTGAGGCGACGGCCCCCGGGTTCCGGCCTCGCCCGGGCCGGACCCCTGACCGGCGCCTCCGGTGGTCGGCCCGCCCGAGGGCTGCGGACCCGGGCCACCGCTCTGACCGCCCGGGCCGGTGGGAGAGCCGACGGGTGGGGGTACTGCTGGCCCGTCAACTGTCGTCGTCGGCGGCGTGGGCGCGGTGGTGGTGAGGTTCTTCGTCTCGATCGTCGGCGGTGGCGCCCCGGCGGCGGCGCCGGGGCCGTAGCTCTGGCCGGCAACCGTGGCGTAGTGGTGGGCCATCCCGCCGATCATCGACGAGCTCATGGTGGCCCACGGGTTGAAGCCTCCGCCGCCGACCATCATGGTGAACAGGCCCTCGAACAGCGTCTCGGCGAGCGCCGACAGCCCTTCCCGCGACAGGACGTTGTTATTGATCTTCGGGAAGAACTTGCCGCCGATCATCTGCATGCCGCTGACGCCCGCGCCGATGAAGGCGCCACCGGCGAACGCCAGCCCGAGGTCCTTGTAGTCCAGGGACTTGCGGTTGCCCTCGATGATCTGGGTCACCTGGGCGGCGGCGCTCTGCCAGAGTTCCTCCAGCCCTTCCTGGAACGCCTCCCAGGTCAGCCGCATCAGCAGGTTCCGCAGCCGCTGGCGGAGCAGGCCGATCAGAGCCCCGACGATCTCCTGACCGATCCTGATCAGGGCGGGCACCGCCGCCGCGCCGAAGCCGGAGGCCAGCGCGATGGCGATCTCGACGACCTGGGTGAAGGCCGCGATGACGATGTTGTACTGGGTGTTCTCCGAGTCCAGTGCGAAGTTGTAGGCCGAGCCGCCCAGGGCCAGGGCGATGTTGCCGCCGGCCGGCACGTTCTTGGTGATCCCCACCTGGTAGTGCTGGAACGCGTCCATCGCCGGGCCGGACAGGCTCCCGGCCAGCCCGTAGCCGAGGTTGGCGGTGGCACCCATCCCGTTGAGGATGGTGCTGCTGAGCGCGTACAGCTCGTCGCCCATGGCCCGCAGGGCGGTGGGGTCGGCCTTCGGATACTCCTCGCCGACGGCGACGAGGATCAGGTCGTACGCCCACTGCCACTGCGGGTCGTTGGGGATGTGGAAGTCGGGCATGTCCTACCGGGGCACCTGTGGGTGGCTCAGGCGCCGGGGATGATCGGGGTGGGTGTGCCGTCCGGCGCGTAGCTCAGGTAAAGCGGCTGGTAGCCGGGTGCGGTGGGGTCGACGGCCGGGTTCTCCCTGACGACGAAGAGCCGGCCCTGCCCGGGATCGATCGGCTTGCCGTCCGGGGTGGTCACGGGCGTCCCGGCCAGCGGGGTGATCGAGTCGTAGAGGTTCGCGTCCACCCGGGTGCTGCCGTCCTCGAACGGGTTGAGTGCGATCAGCCGGTACCCCTCGGGCAGCGGCCGGCCGCCGACGTGGGCGGTCGCGTACTCCGGCCGCACGAAGTACGACGAGATGGCCGGGTGGGCGGCGGTGAGCGGGATCAGCGGCTCGGCGGGCTGGACGGGCGGCATCGGGGTGCCGTACTGCCGCGGAGCGACCCCGGCCTGTTCGGCGACCGGTTCGGCGAGCGCCAGCCGACGGGACGTCAGATGCGGCCGGCGCGGCTCACCCTCCGCGGTGGGCTCCAGCACCGGGTCCGCGACCACCGCCCGCCGGGGGTACGTGAGGCCGTCCAGGCCGTCGAAGTCCTTCGTCATCTTCCGGCTGACGTCGAGGGCGGCCTCGTCCGCCTCCCGGTACGCCCGGCTGCTCTCGGTGAGCCCCTGTGCGGTGTAGCGCAGGGTTCCCCGGACGCCGCCGATGATCGCTTCGAGGTTGTCCAGGCCCTCCAGGAACTTCGTCGAGAACTGCTCGCCCATGTCGTCGTCGCCCCAGGCCCTGGCGTAGCGGGCGCGCAGCGCGGTCAACTGGGTGAGGTACGTGTCGTAGAGCTGCACGTGCGACTCGTACGCCTTGCCGAGCCCCTCCACCCCGTCCGGGTCGACCCACAGCCGCCCGCCGGGATTGTTGCTGATCATTCGGGCCCCCGGGTCAGGAGTTCCCGCACGCTCGTCACCATGCGGGGTTCCTTCGGCAGGAACGCGTCCGCCCCGGCCTGGCCCCGGACCAGCTTGTGGGCGTCCAGGCCGTCCGGCAGCATCGGCGCCAGCACGTCGGCCGCCTGGTTCATGACCTGTTCCTTGGCGTCGGCGTAGGTGTCCAGGATGAGCCGGGTCAGGTCGGCGGTGGTGAGCCGCTTGTGGGCGCCGGAGGGGAACTGGATGTCGGTCAGCACGCCGTTCTGGCCGACGACGACGCTCACCTCGCGGCGCGGTGACGTCGCGGTGGCCGAGAGCGCGCTCATCCGGGCCTGCATCTCGGCGAGGCTGGTGCGCTGCCGCTCGTACTCCTGGAACAGGCCTTCGATGCGCTCGCTGTAGTTCACGACGGACCACTCCCTCGACGTCGCCGTCAAGTGAAGCCGCCACGAGCGTCGCGCCGGAACTCCGGCCGGGGATCAGTGCATGAAAGTGCAACCACTCTTCCCGGGCTGTCGGCCGCTGGGGGCGGTTGCGGGGGCGCTGCCGTGCAATGTTGGGTGACGTTCGGACATGGTGGCGGAACCGGGTTGCCGCCGGGCAGGGCCGCGGATCAACACTCTTCCCTGCCACCTTTCCCTGACACGAGGAGTCCGGCCGTGACGATGCCGACCGTCAGCACCACCGAAGAGGGTATGCAGCGGGCTGCCCAGGAGTTCTCCGACAAGGCCACCGCCTTCACCGGCCAGCTGCGCGCCGTCAACGGGCAGATGGCCATCCTGATCTCCTCCTGGACCGGCCAGGCGTCGCAGGGCTTCAACCAGGCCATGGACAACTGGGAGAACGCGTTCCAGCGGGTCATCAACGAGCTGCTGAAGATGCTCGAGGTCATGGGTGTGACCACGAAGGGCTACCAGACGGCCGAGGACGAGGCGTCGAGCGTGGCCAACTCCTTCGGCGCGGCTCTGCCGGGCATCTGAGCCGCATCCGGATCCCCCCGATCTCCCGAGAGGACTGACGTGTCCAACTACACCTTCGACTTCGTGCAGGCAGACGCCGTGCTGACCGACATGAACCGCATCAACGGCCAGATCCAGTCGTCGCTGGAGGAGATGGAGCGCACCGTCGAGGCCAGCCTGGCCCAGTGGACCGGTGCCGCCCAGGAGCAGTACAGGGTCTCGAAGCTGGCCTGGAACCAGGCGGCCGACTCGATGGTCGGCTACCTGGAGCAGGCCCGGCAGACGCTGCTGCAGATCTCGGACAACTACGGCACCACCGAGCAGCGTCACGCCATGATCTGGAACGACGTCCGCGGCGGCTGAACCGCCGGACGGCCGCCGCGGACGCGGCGTGGCGGCCCACGTCGTCCGTCCCCGGCCCGGTGAGCTAGACGACCCGGGCCGCTGGGGTCTGTGCCAACGTTCCGTCGTCGACTCTCGAGTGGAGTGAGCTCCTTGGCCCGCATTGACTGGGGATACCCCAACGACAAAGCCATCAGCGCGATGAACGCCTACGGCATGGGTGACGAGGCCATAGGGAAGCCGGACGGCACCGTTCAGGCGGCGCACGACTCCTGGATGGCCTTCTACAACAAGCACCAGAACAACCGCACCGGCGTGAACTACGAGCGGTGGAAGGACGAGGTCCGCGCCGAGCATCCGGAGTGGATCGAGGCCCGCGACTGGTACGACAAGAACATCCTCGACACCGAGGGCTGGAAAAACCTCGTCAAGACGTACAAGGACAACATCACCGACCCGTCGAACGTGAAGCCGCCCGCGTTCACCGACCAGTCAGACTGGATCGACGACGAGATCTCGACCGGCTCGGGCTTCAAACCGCCGGCGATCAACCCGACGTTCAAGGGTGACACCGCCTCGACCAGTGGCGTGGCGGTCAACACCGCCGCCCTGAAGTGGTTCGCGGAGGACGTGCTGGGCAGCATCACCGGCGCCGGGAAGATCCTGCTCACCACGGCCGACCAGGTGGGCGCGATCGACCCGCGTCCCGGCGCCTTCGCCCGGGCCGAGGTGCTGCGGCAGGCGATCGTCGGGGCGACGGCCCAGGACGGCGGCGTCAAGGGCGACATGAAGGACATGCTCGTCAACATGAACACCGCCCTGCTCGCGGTGCAGACCGCCCTGCTGAAGATGGCCGCGGAGTACGAGAACCTCGAAGAGCTGAACGCGCTGACCACCGACAAGCTCGGCGAGATCATGGGTGACTCCTTCAAGGGCCTGGACAACCTGAGCACCTACGGCCAGAAGATCGTCAAGACCGACGGAAACTGACGCGGGCGAAACGGTCTCGCCGCTCGCGAAGAGGGACAGGGCATGGGCAACGGTCTCGGTGACAGCAAGCTCGACGGGTGGAACGACCCCGCGGAGGAGGCGGCCACCTTCCCACCCAAGGTGGTCCCCGTCAGCGACCTGTACGACTACCAGACCTGGGCGAAGGAGACCCGGGGCTGGCGGAAGCTCGAGGCCGCGGTGAACGGCGGCGCCGCGCTGACCACCGAGAGCGGGCGGGACCACGCCAAGACGCTGGTGAGCGTCCGGTCCGTCGTCGAGACCGCGCAGGCCTTCCAGGCGACCCAGGACCTGCTGATCTGGCTCGAACAGACCATCCGTACCGCTGTCACCTCGATGGTCGGAGACGACAAGGCGTGGAAGGGGCCGGCGGCCAACGGGTTCCGCGACAAGATGAACTTCTACGCCGACCTGCTCGGCAAGCAGGCAGAGCACCTGGCCGGCGGCGCGGTCCCGGACTCCACCACGGCGGCCAACAGCATCAACTCCTCGACCAACCGCAACTCGCTGCCGTCGCAGCTCTACGACGCCGCCAACCATCTGTCCTGGGCCCAGCAGACGATCGCCTACCTGGACGGCGCCTGGGCCACGATCGCCTCGGACAACGGCGTCGGCAGCGGCAGCGGCCCGGTGCCGATCAGCGGCACCGAGTACGAGAAGCCGATGGCCCAGCAGATGTCCGAGGTCGTCCACACGGTCGCCGAGAAGTACCGGATGACCACCGACAAGGCGGGGACGTCCGGGGTCACCATGCCGACGCCGAGCATCAACGTGCCGACCGGCCCGCCGATCTCGTCGCCGAACCTCACGACGCCGACCCTCACCACCCCGCCCACGATCACCCCGCCGGGATTCACCGCGCCACCCGCCGGCGGTATCACCACGCCGGGGTTCACCACGCCGCCGAACATCACCGTGCCCTCGATCACGCCGCCGAACCTCGCCGACATCGGTGGTCCGGGTTCCGGCCAGGGACCGGGCGCCATCACCCCGCCGTCGTTCTCGGGCCCCGGCGAGATCGGTGGGCCCACGCCAGGCGGGGGCGGCGGCAGCGGGCTGCCCGGCTTCGACGCGCCGGGCATCAACGGGCCGGGGGGCGCCGGCTTCCCCGGCGTCGGCGTACCGGGTGGGGGCGGCCTGCCGGGCGGGCTCGGTTCCGGTGTCGTTCCGCCGGGCATCAAGCCGCCGGGCTCGGCCAACCTCGGTGGCGGCGCGGGTGGCGCCGGATCGGTCAAGCCGCCGTCGTTCTCCGGACCGGGTGAGGTGGGCGGCCCGAAGCCGGGGGCGGGTACGGGCACGGGAACGGGCATCGGCAAACCGGGCGGCGGGTTCACCGCGCCGAGCATCCCGGGATTCGGCCCGCCCGGCGGCGCCGGTCCCGGCGCGGGCGGCAGCCCCGGGCTGCCGGAGAAACCGGACGCGAACGGGTTGCTCGGCAACAGCGACGACTTCGTCCCCGGGGCCGTCGACGGCGTGGACATCCCGGCCGCTCCCGGTGGCGCCGTGCCCGGAGGCGGTGGCTTCCAGTCACCGATGATGCCGGGCATGCCCGGCGCGGGCGCTCCCGGCGCCGGTGCCGGTGGCGGCTCAGGTGTCCCCGAGGCACCGGATGCCAAGGGCCTGGTGGAGGGCGACGAGGCGGACTGGCGGTCACCCGGGTTCGACGGCGTGCAGGTTCCCGGCGCACCGGCCGGCGTCTCGGCCGGCGGCGCCGGGCTGGGCGCCGGCATGCCGCCCATGCCCGGAATGCCGGGGCCCGCAGGTGGCGCGACGAACCCCGGTGGGGCCGAGTCGCCCGACGCCCGGGGACTCGTCAGCGGCGACCCCGAGACCTGGGGACCGGTGGGCGTGGACGCGGGCGTGCCGGACGGGTCGGGCGGCGCGCCGGCCGGTGGCGACGGGCTCGGCGTCGACGGCCCGCAGATCCCCGCCGCGCCGGTGGCTCCGGGCGTCGGCGTCGACTCGCCGGTCACGGCGCCGGCCGGTGCCGCGATGCCGATGATGCCGGGAGCGCCGGGTGCGCCGGGCGCCGGTGCGGGCGCGCCCGCCGGTGTGCCGGACGCGCCGGACGCCTCCGGGCTGGTCGAGGCGGACGCCGACGACTGGCGCCCGTCAACCCCCGACGCCGGTGCGCCGCAGGCGCCCACGGGAGCGGGCACGGGCGGCGCCGGACTGGTGGAGCCGGTCCCCGTCGCGCCGCCGAGCACCGGTGTGACGCTCCCGAGCACCGACGTGTCGGCACCGGTCGCCGGTGTGCTGCCGCCGATGGGCGGCCCGCCGGGCAGCCACGCGCCCGCCGGCACCACACCACGTACCGCACCAGCGGCGTCCGATCTGATCCGCCCGGACGAGACGGAATGGACCCCGGCCCGGCCGGAGGACTGCGCGCCGGAGGCGGGCGACGGGACGGTGGATCCCGACGGTGCTGCACCGGTCACCGCTGTGCCCGGCTCTCGACCGGACGGTCCACCTGCCGGCCCGGATCCGGGCGTGCCGGAGGCCGCCGCCGAGGAGCCCGCGCCGGACGTTCCGGCGGCACCCGTGTCCGGCACCGGCGGTACGCCGGGTGTGCCCGTACCGGAAGTGGTCGTGCCGCCGACGGCGGTGGAGGTGCCGACGGTGGTCGATCTGTCCCCGGCGGTGGAACCGCCGTCACGGGCGGAGCCGCCCGCGGCCGTCGTGCCGCCGGTGGTCGGCGGTGTCGTGGCGGCTCCGGTGATCGTCGGTCAGCCGGGTCTGCCCGCCGCGCCCGGCCCGGTACCGAACCCACCCGCCCAGCCCGGGCAGCCGAGCCAGGCCGCCCAGCCCGGCCAGGCGGCGAGCCCACCCGGCCAGACGGCCGCGCCGAACCCGTCCGGGCAGGCGAACCCGCCTGCTCAGCCGAACTCGCCTGCGCAGTCGAACCAACAGGTCTCGCCGGGGGGCGGCGGTCCGGAGGGGACGCAGCGGAGGACAGCCGTCGTGGCCGACGGTGAGGTGGCGGTCGCGGTCCCCGGCGCGCTCGGCCTGGCCGGTGCCGCCGCCGTCGCCGGAGTCGGTGGTCCACAGACGTCCGGCCGCGCGGCGTCCGGCGCGGGCCCCGACGACCCGGGCCGGACCGGTACGGTCCGGGCGCGCTCCGATCGCGACGACGAGCGCGAGCCCGGTGCCGGCCGGGAACCCGCCGCGGGTCTGCGCGAGGACGACGCTGTCTGGGGCGGTGACCGCGCCCGGCCGGCGGCCGGCGACCACGTGCCGCTGGTCCGCCCGGACGACGACCCGGACGACACGGCGGGCTGGGACGACCTCAGCGACGCGGACTGGCTGACCGGCCCGTCAGCTGACGACGGCAGGGAAGGGTGACCATGTCGGAGACACCGCAGCCCCCGCGTGCCGTGTGGCGGCGGGTGGCGCCCGCGAAGGCGCCCAGGCCGTCCGACGGCACGCTCGACTTCTTCAGCGCCGACCTGGAGAAGTTGCCCCGGTGCGGTGAGCCCGGCGTCAGCGACGCCGAGTTCACGGCGTCGCTCGCCGACGAGGAGACGGCTGCCGCCGCTCGCGCCGAGGCGTTCTGGGCCGAGCAGGAGCGACGCCGCAGGGACGAGGAGGAGCGGGCGAAGAGGGAGAAGAAGCGCCAGGCGGAGGAGGACGACGACGTCAAGGTGGCCGAGCGCTACCGCAACGACCGCTACGCGGTGAAGCTGCTGCGCCAGGAGCGCACCGTCTGGGGCGGCGACGGCGCCGACGCGGGGACGCTCGGATGAGTACGGTCACCGTCAAGCGCCCGCCCCGCGCGCCGGGCCCGGAGGCGCCGGAAGGCTCGGTCGAGCTGCAGGAGCCGCCGCTGATGGCGGAGGAGGCCCCGCTCGACTTCCGCTCGTTCGCGATGGTCGTGCCGATGGGCCTCGGCATGGGCGCGATGCTCGCGATGTTCGGCCTCTACAACCGCACCCCCGTGATGTACGTGATGGGCGGCGCGATGGCCGGTGGCATGCTGCTCATGGGCGTCATGCAGATCGGCCGGGCGGCGTCCGAGCGCAAGCGCAAGATGCGCGGCGAACGGCGTGACTTCCTGCGCTACATCGGGCAGTTGCGCAAGCAGGCCCGCGAGGCGGCCGACCAGCAGCGCCGGCACGTGCTCTGGAACAACCCGCAACCCGGCTGGCTGTGGTCGATCGCGATGGGCAGCCGGCTGTGGGAGCGCCGGCCCAGCCACGACGACTTCGGCCGGGTCCGCATCGGTCTCGGCCGGCAGGCCGCGATGCTGAAGTTCAACCCGCCGTCCACCAAGCCGATCGAGGACCTCGAACCGCTGTCGTCGATCTCGCTGCGGCGGTTCTCCGAGGCGTACCGGACGGTGTCGGGCATCCCGACCTCGGTCGGCCTGCCGAGTTTCACAAGCGTCGAGTTCGAGGGCGCGATCGACCCGGCGATCGACCTGGCCCGCGCCATGGTGGCGCAGCTGGCGACCTTCCACGCCCCGGACGAGCTGCGGATCGCGGTGCTCGCCGCCGAGGTGCACCGGGGCCCGTGGGAGTGGGTCAAGTGGCTGCCGCACAACGCGCATCCCACCGCGTACGACGCGGCCGGTCCGGTACGGATGTTCGCCGGCAGCCACGACGCGCTGATGGACATGCTCGGTCCGGAGATCACCGACCGGGGCGACCACGACCGGGCCGTCAGGCCGACCACCAGCGAGCCGTTCCTGGTGATCGTCGCGCATCTGGTGGACCTGCCGGACAGCTCCCGCCTGCTCGGTGCGGGCATCCGCAACGTGGTGCTGCTCGACCTCACCGGCGCGATGCCCGGCGGTCCCAAGGTGCTGCGGCTGACAGTCACCGGCGACGTCGTGGAGTTCCCGGCCGGCGCGACGACCGGTTCGGCGAAGCGCGACGGTCTGGACCGGACCCAGTGCGAGGCCCTCGCGCGGATCATCGCGCCGAAGCGGACCAGCGGCACGCTGGAGGTGTCCGACGAACCGCTGGACACCAGCTTCGAGCTGACCACGCTGCTCGGCATCCGCGACGCGATGACCTTCGACGTGCAGGCCCTGTGGCGTACCCGGACCCCGCAACGCAACCGCCTCATGGTGCCGATCGGTGTCACCGAGGAGGGCGAGGTCATCGAGCTGGACCTGAAGGAGTCCGCGCAGGGCGGCATGGGCCCGCACGGCCTGCTGATCGGCGCCACCGGCTCGGGCAAGTCGGAGCTGCTGCGTACCCTCGTCTGCGGCCTGGCCGCGACGCACAGCTCGGAGATCCTCAACCTGGTGCTGGTCGACTTCAAGGGCGGCGCCACCTTCCTCGGCATGGACAAGCTGCCGCACACCTCGGCGGTGATCACCAACCTGGCCGACGAGCTGCCGCTTGTCGACCGGATGCAGGACGCGCTCAACGGCGAGATGACCCGGCGGCAGGAGATGCTGCGGGCCAGCGGCTACGCCTCGCTGTTCGACTACGAGAAGGCGCGCGGCAACGGCGCCCAGCTCGTGCCCTTCCCGGTGCTGCTGATCGTCGTGGACGAGTTCAGCGAGCTGCTGTCCAGCAAGAGCGAGTTCATGGACCTCTTCGTGTCCATCGGCCGGCTCGGCCGGTCGCTCGGCGTGCACCTGCTGCTCGCCTCCCAGCGCCTGGACGAGGGCCGGATCAACCGGGTCGAGGGGCACCTGTCGTACCGGCTGGCGCTGCGCACGTTCTCCTCGATGGAGTCGCGGTCGGTGATCGGTGTGGGTGCGGCGTACGAGCTGCCGCCCGAGCCGGGCAACGGCTACCTCAAGGTGGACACCACGAACCTGGTGCGCTTCAAGGCGGCGTACGTCTCCGGCGCGTACACCGGAAGTGGACGCCGCGGCGGCGTCGCGGACGCCGGGGACGAGCCCACCGCGGACGTGGTGCCGTTCACCACCCGGCAGGTGGCGGTGCGCCACGACCCCGGGCCGGAGCGTCCAGCCGAGCAGGTCGACGAGCCCGCCGCCGACGCGAACGGGCCGAGCCTGGTCGAGGTGCTGCTGGACCGGCTCGCCGGCTCGGGCCCGCCGGCCCGCCAGGTCTGGCTGCCGCCGCTGTCCTACGCGCCGAGCCTGGACTCGCTCATCCCGAGCGTGCTGCCCGACCCGGTACGCGGCATGACCATCGACGACCCGGCCGTCCAGGGTGGCCTCCGGGTTCCGGTGGGCGTGGTGGACCGGCCCGCCGAGCAGCTGCGCGAGCTGCTGGTGGTCGACCTGAACGGCGCCGACGGCCACGTCGGCATCGCGGGCGCCCCGCAGAGCGGCAAGTCGACGCTGCTGCGCAGCCTGATCCTGGCGCTGTCGCTGGCGAACACGCCCCGCGAGGTGCAGTTCTACGGCCTGGACTTCGGCGGCGGCGGCCTCGCCTCGATCGCCGGCCTGCCGCACGTCGGCTCGATCGCGACCCGGATGGAACGCGACCGCGTCGTCCGGACGGTCGAGGAGGTCCTCCAGGTCATGGAGAAGCGCGAGGCCGAGTTCGCCCGGCACGGGCTCGACTCCATGTCCAGCTACCTGGGCAAGGTGGCCGAGGGGACGATCGAGGACGGCTTCGGGCACGTCTTCCTGGTCATCGACGGCTGGTACACGATGAAACAGGACTTCCAGGAGCTGGAGCAGAAGTTCCAGGAACTCGCCTCGCGTGGCCTGTCCTTCGGCGTGCACGTGATCGTCACCGCGACCCGCTGGTCGGAGCTGCGTACCTGGATGCGGGACCTGCTCGGCACGAAGCTGGAGCTGCGGCTCGGTGACGCGATGGAGTCCGAGCACGGCTCCCGCAAGGCGGCCACCGTGCCCAACCAGGTCGGGCGCGGTCTCACCGACGGCGCGCTGCACTTCCTGGCCGCGCTGCCCCGGATGGACGGCAGCTCCGAGGTGGGCGACCTGGCCGAGGCGACCAAGTCGGTGGTCGAGGAGATCGGCACGTTCTGGCCCGGTCCGGCCGCCCCGCCGGTACGGATGCTTCCGGCGCACCTGATGGTGGAGACGCTGCCACCGCCCGAGTCCGACTTCAAGTTCGTCATCGGCCAGGACGAGCAGCGTCTCGCCCCGGTCTGGCACGACTTCATGGCCACGCCGCACATGCTGGTCCTGGGCGACAGCGAGACCGGCAAGACCAACCTGCTCCGGCTCGTCCTGCGGTCCATCCAGCAGCACTACCCGCCGGAGCGGGCGAAGGTCGTGCTCGGCGACTCGCGCCGCGACCTGGACACCGCGATCGGCGCCGCGTACCAGGTGGGCTTCGCGTTCACCGGCGACAAGATGCACGAGCTGGCCGGCCAGGCGTCGGTCTCGATGAACCGGCGGATGCCCGGCGCGGACGTCTCGTCCGAGCGGATGCGCAAGCGCGACTGGTGGGAGGGGCCGGAGCTCTTCGTCATCGTCGACGACTACGACCTGATGACCAAGAGCACCGGGATGGGCTCGACGCTCGACCCGCTCCTGCCGTTGCTCGCGCAGGGCGCCTACATCGGCCTGCACGTGATCGTCGCGCGCAGCACCTCCGGCGCGATGCGGGCCATGATGGACCCGGTGATCCGGCGGATGTGGGAGCTGGGCACGCCCGCGACGCTCTTCTCCTACCCGAAGGAGGAGGGCAAGTTCCTCGGCGAGGCGAAGCCCCGCCAACTGCCGCCCGGACGCGCCCAGCTCGTCACCCGGCGCGGCGTACGCCTGATGCAGACCGGTTTCGTGTCCGACACGGCCCGATGAGAGAGGCTCGCTGGTGACCGCAGCGCTGAACGACCAACTGTGCCGGATCACGGTGATCGGGCCGGCCCGCCGGGCCGACCTGGCCGTACCGGCACGGATGCCGGTGGCGAACCTGATGCCGCTGCTGGTGCGGCACACCACCGATCTGGCCCGGGTCCCCGACGGCGAGGCGCCCGACGAGTCGTGGGTGCTGCAGCGCCTCGGCCAGGCGCCGTTCGAGCTGTCCGGGACGCCGGAGAGCCTGGACTGGCTGGAGGGTGAGGAGCTGCACCTGCGCCCGGCGCAGGACCCGCTGCCCGAACTCGACTTCGACGACCTGGCCGAGGGCGTCGCCACTGTGGTCAACCGGCGGGCCGACAGGTGGCAGCCGGAGTACCGCCGGGTGCTGTTCCTGGTGCTCTGCGTGGTGGCGATGGGCCTGATCGCCGCCGTGCTCGTGGACCGGGGGCCGGTGCTGCCCCAGGTGATCGGCGGCGCGGTGCTCGCGGCCGGCCTGTTCACCGCGTCGATGGTCAGCGCCCGCCAGCAGAGCGACGGCGCGTTCCCGCTGCTGTTCGGCGGCGGCGCGGCGTTCTTCGCGGCGGTCGCCGCGTCCAGCGCCGTCGACGGCGACCCGGAGGGCGTGGCCTGGAACGCCAGCGCCGGGCTGGCCGCCGCCGTCGCGATCGTCGCGGTGACCGCGTTGCTGCTGATCGCGCAGCGTACGGTCACGCCGGTCATGCCGTTCGCTCCACTGCTCGTCATCGCGCTGACCGCCGCGATCGTGGTGCTCGTGCTGCTGGCCGGCGACGGCTTCGCGCTCACCGCGCCGGAGGTCTCCGCAGTGGCCGTGTCGGTGATCCTGGTGCTGATCGTGATCGCGCCCCGGGCGGCGGTGAAGCTGGCCCGGCTGCGCGGGCCGCAGTTGCCCAAGACCGGCGCGGACATGTCGTACGACATCGAGCCGGAGGACTCCGACCTGGTCAAGGCGCGCGCCGACGAGGCGGACACCTACCTGACCGCCTGCATGACCGCCTCCGCGCTGGTCCTGCCGGTGCTGATGCACCACACCATGAAGGTGCCCGGCTGGTCCGGGTGGACGCTCGTGCTCGTGACATCGAGTGCAATCCTGTTGCGCTCGCGTACCTTCTTCGGTTTCTGGCAGCGGGTCGCCCTGGTGGCGGCCGGTACCGTCGGCTACCTCATGGTGGCCCTGATGTTCTCCGACAAGCTCGCCCCGACCGGCCGGTACGTCCTGCTCGGCGGGCTCGTCGCCCTCCTGGTGCCGCTGGTGATGGCCGCGTTGCGGCCGTGGCCGCGCCGGATGCTGCCGTTCTGGGAGTACACGGCCGGCGGGCTGGACGTCGCCACCGGCCTGGCCGTGCTGCCGGTGCTCGCCCAGGTGCTGGGGCTCTACGCCTGGGCCCGCGGGCTGTTCGGGTAGCCGGCCGTGCAGACCCAGCGCGACCACGTCCACGCCCACCAGTTCATGATGGGCCGGCTGAGTTCCGCCCTGGTGCAGGGCGACCCGTCGACGGCGGAGATTCCCGGGCAGCGCGCCGTCACCGGCCTGGCCTTCGGCGTGCTCATCAGCGTCCTGGTCGTGGCCGGGTTCGCCGTCTACGGCTGGATCGTCCCCGGCGGCAGCAAGGCGTACGCCCGCAGCGGCGTGATCCTGGTGGAGAAGGAGAGCGGCAACCGGTACGTCTACCTCGACGGTGCGCTGCGCCCGACGCCGAACCTGACCTCGGCCATGCTGGTCCAGGGCGCGGGCGCCACCGTGAAGCTGATCTCCCAGGAGTCGATCAAGGACGTGCCGCGCGGGCCGTCGATCGGCATCGACGGCGCCCCGCAGTCGGTCGCCACCGGGCCGATGGTGGCCGGGCCGTGGCTGGCCTGCCTGCCCGGCTCGGTCACCGACGAACCCGGCGACCGGCTCGGCCTCAACCTCGACCCGCGCGCCGAAGCCGTCCCGGTGCCGGCCGACCGCTTCGCCGTCGTCCGCACCGCCGACGGGCCGACCTACCTGGTGACCGCCGACCGCAAGCACCGGGTGGCCGACCCGGCCGTGCTCGCCGCCCTCGGCGCCACCACCACCCGCAAGGTGCCCGCACCGGGGGAATGGCTCGGTTTCCTGCCCGACGGGCCGGACCTGGCGCCGGCCACGATCCCGGGAGCGGGCCGCTCCGGACGGGTCGGCGACCGCACGTACCCGATCGGCACGCTGTTCCGGCAGCGGCCCGACACCGGCGCGGAACAGTTCCTGGTGCTGCGCCGCGACGGTCTCGCGCCGCTGAGCCGGACCGAGTTCCTGCTGGCCACCGCCGCCTCCGGGGAGGAGCCGGTGGAGTTGAGCGCCGCCGGGCTCGCCGCCGCGCGGATGTCGGCCGACAGGTCGCTGCTCACCCGGCTGCCCGACCTGACCGGCCTCACCCCGCAGGAACCCGGCCCGTACGCGCTGTGCCTGCGCCAGGGCCCGGCGGACGGCACCCGGTTCGACAGCACGGCGGTGCTCGTCCCGCTGGCCCGCTCCGGCGTCCGCCCCGACGGCCGCACGTCGGTGCTCCTGGCACCCGGCAGCGGCATGGCGGTGCTCCCGGCACCGGCCGGCTCCGGAGCGGCGCAACCCCTGCCCACGTACATCGCGGACGACGGAAAGGCGTACCCGATCGGCGACCAGGACGCGGTACGGGCGCTGAAGCTCGACCGGGTCGTGAACGTTCCCTTCCCGAGAGAGCTGCTCGCGCTGGTGCCCCAGGGCCCGGCGCTGAGCATGAGGGCCCTCGCGGCCGCAGAAGTGGGGTAGGTCGATCATGGCAACCCGGATCCGCGACCTGTTCGGCGGCGGCAAGGACCGCCCGGAGGGCGTCGTCCAGCACACCGTCGGCAACGCGCTCGTGGTGCACGCCGAGGACGCCATCAGCCCGGAGGCCCAGTCCCTGGCGCTGTCCATGATCGAAGACGCGGAGAACGACGTGGTCGTGCTCGACCTCGGCGACGGGATGCCGATCAGCGCCTGGGAGTCGATGGCCGGGGTGCTGCCGCGCCGCCGCCGGGGCATCCGGCTCATCGCCTGCGGCCGGCACGGCAACTCGGCGGCGATGGCCGGTCAGTGGCTCTCCGAACGCCTCAACCGCACCGTCATCGCCCCGGACGGCGACCTGGTACGCGGCTCCGCCGGAACGCTGTTCGTCCACTCCGCCCCGGGCAGCGGCTGGGTGCGGTTCCGGCCCGGCCGCCCGCCGGCCTGGGACGCCAAGCGCTACCCGACGCCGCGATGGGACCGGGCCGCGATCGACACCCGGCCGTCCAGCGCCACCGCCGAGATCGAGCCGATCCCGGCCGGCGTCTGGATCCACAGCAACCGCGACCCGCAGGTGGTAGACCCGCAACGGCAGCGGCTCACCGCGTACGTGCCCTGCCAGGCGGAGACCATGACAGTGCTGCTGGGCTGCCCCGGCACGCCACCGCTGTCGCTCGACGACGTGGTGCGCTTCTGGCGCGGACTCGACGAGGAGAACCGGCACCGGGTGCGCTTCGTGCAGTTCGGCGAGGTCCGCATCCCCGAGGGGGAGGCGTTCGGCCAGGCGCTCGCCGACCTGCTGAACACCGACGTCACCTGCTACACCGGCGTGCCGATCGGCAGCCCGCACCGGTACGAGATCCGTACCGTGCTGCCCGACGGCGCGTTCGGCTGGGCGCCGTACGCGCTGGAGTTGTCCTACTCGCCCCGGGCGCACCCCAACTCCCGGGCCCGCCGGCCCGCCGTGCTCAGCCACCGCCCGCCGCTGGCCGGCGCCGAGGAGGTCGCACCCCGGGTCTACTGGTTCGCCCCCGGCGCCGTGGTCGAGGTGGTGCAGACCGGTCTCTGGGTACGCTCCACCGCCGAGCCGAGGAACGCCGAGCAGGTCCGGTCCGCGATGCTCGACGCGCGCAGCGGCACGCTCGTCTTCGACGACACCGTCCACTCCACCGCCCACCGGATGCGGGAACTGGCGCTCGACCTCGGCGCACGGGTCGACGGCATGGCGGGTACGAGCCGCGCGCTGATGCCCGCGTCGGTGCTGGTGCCCGGCGCGAAACCGCCCAGCCGGGCGGAGATGGCCGTCGACCTGGAGGCCGAGGCGGCCGCTGTGGGCACGACCGCGCCGGTGCGCGGGTACCTGGAGGTCACCCCGCCCGCCGCCGTCGCCCCGCCCGCGGCGGACGGTGTGGTGGTAGCCGTTCCCGCCCCGGTCCCGGCCCTCTCCGCCGAGCGGGAGCGGACGCCGACGCTGCCGCCGCCCCCAGCGGTGCCCGAACTGCCCCCGTCCCCGGTGGCGCCGCCCGGATCCGAGTTGCCGGCGCCGCCCGCGATGCCGTTCGTGTCCGCGCTGCCGGATCCACCGGCGGTGCCGCTCAGGTCCGAACGGGCGGCCCCGCCGCCGGCCGTGTCCGGACGGCCGCTTCCGTCGCCGGCCCCGGCCCGGTCCGAGCGACCGTTTCCGGCCGCCCCTCCGGTCGCGGCCGGACTGCCCGAACCACCCTCGGCGCCACTGAGATCGGAGCTTCCGGAACCACCCTCGGTGCCGCTCGGGTCCGAGCTGCCGCCGCCGCCCGCGATGCCGCTCCCGACAGCACCGCCGCTTGCGACAGCACCGCCGCTTGCGACAGCACCGCCGCTCCCGACCGCGCCGCCGGTGGCACCGGTCGTGGTGGCCGCCCCCACGCCCCCGGCCGGGGTCGGCGAGCCGGTCGCGCCCGCCTTCACCGAGCCGGCCGCCGTCGCCGAGCCGGCCGCACCTGCCGCACCCGCCGCGCCGACGGCACCTGCCGCGCCG